>NZ_JBIVFO010000069.1:3069-23382 GCF_044748225.1 Streptomyces sp. NPDC090021
CGCAGGGCCGCAGGGCCGCAGGGCCGCAGGGCCGCAGGGCCGCAGGGCCGCAGGGCCGCAGGGCCGCAGGGCCGCAGGGCCGCAGGGCCGCAGGGCCGCAGGGCCGGCATACCGCCCTCACCCCTCGGAACGACACACCCCGGTGAGGGCCACCACCGGCCCCGACACGACACCCCGTACGCGGCGGACACAGCGCCTGCCCCCCGTCCGGACCGGTGCCGGCTGTTGCTTGTGTCCGTGGCGTCGTGGGGCTCGCCCCGGCTCGACCCCCGTCCCCGCCTCGGATTCCGTACCGGTTGCCGCCCGGCCCCGGCGCCCGGGCCCGGTTCCGGACTGTGGTCTCCGATCCGGGCCGCCCGGACGCCCGTCGTCGACGGCCCCGCACCGGCCATGCAGAGCGTCGATCCACAAGATCCGCATCCGGACGAACAAAGCATCCACCCAGCAGGAGCCACGCCTCGCGCAGCCGTTCCCGGCAGCAGAGGCGTTTCGACGCATGCACCGAAACCACCATCGCAACCGCACCCGACGACACGAACCGGACCCGCCCGCACACCCGCCCCGACAACGACGACCCATACCACCGGCCACCCCCGCCCCGACACCGGCACCAGCCCGCCCGGCCCGGCCGACCCGTGGACACCCCGGACCCGGGCCTGTCACACACCCGTGACAGACGACGGACAACCCCATGAATTCCCGCAGCCACGCTCTACCTAAGAGAACAAAAGGGACACTTCGCCAGATGTCCCCTTCCTGCTTCCGAGGACGCGAGCAGCGATGACCCAGCCGCCCCGGCAGAGGAAATCCCATGACTCACACACTCACCACC
Organism: Streptomyces sp. NPDC090021; assembly: GCF_044748225.1. Classification (NCBI taxonomy): domain Bacteria; kingdom Bacillati; phylum Actinomycetota; class Actinomycetes; order Kitasatosporales; family Streptomycetaceae; genus Streptomyces; species Streptomyces sp. NPDC090021. Next base: position 3,902 of record NZ_JBIVFO010000069.1, read on the forward strand.
CCCCACCCCACCCCCACCCCCGAACTCGCCCCCCGCGAACAGGAAGCGCTCCGACACATCGCCGCCGGACACACCTACCTCCAGACCGCCCGCCACATGGGACTCTCCAAGCACACCGTCGACGCCTACCTCCGCCGCATCCGCGCCAAGCTCAACGTCAACACCACCGCCGAAATGACCCGCATCGCCATCGCCCTCGGCCTCTAACACACCACACGCACCACACACCCGACCAAAACCGAAAAGACGCCAACTCCGACGCAACACCGGAGTAGAAGGCAGGCAGCCGGGCGGGCCGCGTCGGACCAGAACCCAGTCCGGGCAAGCCGGCCAGGCGGGACCCGACCCCGCGCCCTACCGGCACAGGACACACCCGACCAGGGGCCGGGAGCAGGGGCAGGCAGCTGCCGGAACCAACCAGGGCATCGAACCCTCAATACCGAACCGACAACCACCCAGCACCCCAGCACCCCGACAGGCCGGCAGTCACCGCACGCACACGACCCGCAACAGGACGTGGCGGACGCCCCCAACCGCCACCGCACACCAGCACGTCTCACACCAGTTCACGGGGCATCGGCTTCCGCCAGACGCCCGCCGACACCCACGGACTCCCCCAGCCGCCCGCCGGTGCCCCAAGCCGCTACCAGGCCGCAGGGCGATACTCCTCCAGGAACACCCCGCGCAGAGGTCGACCCGCCTCACCCTCACGGATGGGATGGGATGGGAGACACGCGCCGCGCGGGCCACGATTGAACCGCCCCGACCCCGTTGCTGAACTGGACGAGGTGCGTGGGACCGACAGCCGGCTGTGTGTCGGAGGCGCTTGTCTGAACAGGGGCCGCGTTGTCCGAGTTCCCGAGGGTGCGAAATGCCGTTTCCACGACAGCGGTACGCCCCCACAGCCCCGTCCCTGCCTGCGGCTCGCCACGCCCCCGCACGCCCCACCGCCAGGCCCGGGGCGGAGCAGGGGCGTGGCCGCGACACGCACGACCGCATTGCACCGGACCGGACCGGACCGGCCCGGAGCATGCCGCTCGACCATGAGGGAAGCCGGAACCGATCTTGTGCGGGAGATGTCCGGGCAGGGACGAAGAGCCTTCTGCACCTGGCCGTGATCTTTGCTCCGTTCCTGGCGCCCTGCGTCGTCGTGGGCGCTGCCGTCGCACTCGCCCGTATCCATGAGCACCGGCTGCCGCAGGTTCGTTCGGCGCCCACTCGTGGGGTGCGCCACGCTGGGTGCGGAGGGCGATCAATCGTGACGCCATGGACACTACCGGTCAGTACGCAGTGCGTGACGAAGGACGGTGTGGGAACGGAGCTGGTACCTGCTTGGGTCAATCCCGTGATCTTCAACGGTCTCACGCCGCCAGCCTGCGGCGACGCCCTTCCCTGCGATGAACCGCGACGCACCCCGCGCAGCCCGCCCGCACAAGGCTCATAGGGCACACACGGCCCACAAGGCGCCCGACAACCAGTCGGCCAGGGAGGCCTGCAGCTTGTGGGGGCGAGGCGCAGGGTGCAGGGTGCAGGGGCCCCACCCGCGTGCGTTACCTTGGTACCATGGTAACGATTGAACGAACTCAGACCGGCTTGCGCATCGAGCGGAATCTGCTGAAGGTGCTCAAAGCGCTGGCCGAGTACCTCGACATGCCTCTCGGCGAGCTCGTCGAGGGAATCGTCCTGCACTCGTTCGACGGCAGAACGCCCTTCTCGGCGGACACTCTCGCCAAGATCGAGCAGCTCAAGGACGTCTACGGGCTGGAGCTGACCGCCGACGACGCGCACCGTCTGCAGGAGAAATGAACCGTCGTGTCATGAGAGCCACGCTGCACGTTCCGCTTCCGCCCGAAGCCGCCTTCCGTCTCTTCACTGCCCGGGGTGAGCGCGAGTGGGTGCCGGGCTGGGAACCCGTCTTCCCGGTCAGGACGCCCGACGACACGGCGCCGGGGACCGTCTGGCTCACCTCGTCCGGCGAAGAGGCGACGACCTGGCTCGTCGCCTCCCGCGACTTCCCGCGGTCGGTCTCGTACGCCCGGATCACCCCCGGCGCCCGGGCCGGAACGGTTACCGCCGCCCTGGCAGCAGCCGACTCCGGCAGCAAGGTCACAGTCACCTATGACATGACGCCCCTCACCCCGGCCGCGGCCTCGGCACTCGACGAGTTCGCCGCCGACTACCCGTCCTTCATCCGCTCCTGGGAAAAACTCATCGGCGCCCATCTGGCTTGAGCGCATCATGAGCCGGCTCACGACGCCGCCCCGAGGGGTCGTCCACCGAGCGAACTGCGAAAGCGTCTTCGGCTGTGGTTCGGAGGCAGAACGGTGGCGGACCCGGACTCCCGTGCCTTCGACGGGATCGTGCCCTCGGGCAGCAGGCCCCTCCGCTCCCGCGGGCGGGTCCCGGTCCCGTGGCCTCGTTCACATGTCCGCGAAGGGAGCGCGCGGGGGCGGGCTCAGGCGTCGAGGTCCAGATCGAGGCCTGTCTCGACAACGACGCACACCACCTCTCCGGTGGCTGAGCGGCCCACCCAGACCGGGTGGACGCCATCGCCGCCCGTGTGGAAGACCGCCATGTCCGCGCCCAGGCCGCCGCCGTCGAGATGCGCGCCGGCCTCGGTACCGGCGATCCTGTCGGCCCACGGGGAATCCGGCCGGTGCGCCCGCTCCAGCAGTTCCCGCAGGTGCTGCCAGGTCGCGGCGTCGCCGAAGGCGCCCATTGCCGCGTCCGTGCCGAAGCCGAAGGCTGCCCCGGCATGGAGCCGGAGCGTGTCGTCGCCCGGACCCAGTGCCATCTCCCAAGCCGCGACAGGAGCGTCGGAGACCTGGAGACGTACGGCCACGAGCTCCTCGTAGGGCCCGTAACCCCTGTCCGCGACCTCGACCGAGGCTGCCTTCACCGGGTACGTGCCCGGCGGCACGGCCACGGTGATCCTTGGTTCCTCGTCCCCGCTCTGCGGGCAGTCCACCGCCAGCACCCCGCTCGGCACGCGCACGCTGCCGTAGTCGACGGCCTCGAGGACCCGCACCCCGCCGATGCGTGTGCCGGGCCGGAAGGCCCGGTCGAAGTCGGTCGACCCGAGGAGCCTGGAGGGCTCCCGGCGCCGGCCGGACTCCGCCGGGGCTCGCTCTGCGGCGGCCAGCTCCGCGGCGACCCAGTTCGGCAGCGTGTCCGTGACCGGAAGCGCCGGCCAGTCGTCGAAGCAGGGACGCGCGGTCCACAGGTGCTCGTCGGCCACCGTCAGTTGTACTTCGAGGGAGTCGCCCCGCATGCCCTCGGGCTGGTGCGATATGCGGGCGGTACCGTCGGCCGAGAGCTCCACCGCCGTCCGCGGGCAGTGCACATCGAACTCGCCCGTCCGCCCGTCCGGGTACCGCCGCACCAGCAGGCGTCGGACGAGCAGTCGCCCCTCGTCGGTTCGCATCTGCAGCTCGGCCTCGGCGGTCCGGCGGCCGTGCTCGTCGTAGGCCCAGCTGTCCAGGGCGCCGGCCTGCCATGCCACCATCCGTACCCCGAGCGGAACTTCGCGGCCCGGTACGCGGTAGACCACCGCGTACGGAAGGCCGGCGGTGTCCCGGACACGCGCCTCCTCGTGGGACAGGGCGCGACCGCCCGTACGGGACTTCGTGTCCCAGGAATCTTCGAACGTCACGTACATCGTGTCAGGCATCGGCATCGGCTCCGTCCCGCTCCGCGAGCACCTCGGGCATCCCTTCGATCGGCACCACGACGGCGACCACCTCGCCTGCGGCGGAACGTCCGACCCACACGGGGTAGGTTCCGTCCCCGGTCGTGGCGAAGGCCATGAGGTCGCCGCCGGAGGTCTCGTCCCAAGTGCGCTGCATGAAGAGGGAACCGTCGTCGAGGTCTTCGTATCCGTCCAGGTCCGGCTCTCCCTGGATCAGCCCGCGCTCGTAGAGCGCGACGAGCGACTCCCAGGCCCCGGCGTCGGCGAAACAACCGGTGGCGCCGTCAGTGTCGAAGCCGGCTATCTGCTCCTCTACGAACAGCCGCGGATCGTCGTCCGCGCCGAGGGCCATCTCCCAGGCCGCGGCGGGGGTTTCGCTGACGAGGAAGCGGACGGCAGTCCGAGCCGTGGTCGTGACCTCAGCGTTGCGCCACTCGCAGTGGTAGCTGTAGCGGACGCGGGCTTCGTCGAGTACGTACTCCCCCGGCGGGACGGGGACCGTGATGCGCGGCCCGTCGCCTTCGTCTGCGTCCGGGCCGGAGACCGCCAGCAGCCCGCTGGGTACGCGCAGGCTGGCGACCCGGCGCGGCTCCACGACGGTCATCTCGGGGTGGTACCCGTCGGTCACGCGCACCCCGGGCAGGAACAGCTTGTCGATCGGCCCGGGCTGTGCGGGGCGCGGCGGACGCCAGCACGTGACGGGGGCGTCTCCGTCACCGGGTTCGTCCGCCGCGCCCTCACCTGCGACCTGGCCCTCGCCCGCGCACTGGCACTGGCACTTGCCCGGGTCAGCCTCCACGAAGGTCGGCGGGTCGGTGAGCCCGTGCGCCTCGGCCGAGAGGAGCGGCCACTCCCCGAATGCCGGGCGGTCCATCCAGCGCTCGTCGTCACCGAGGGCCGGAGAGGTGACGTGTGCACCCCCTCCCTTCCCCCGGGGCTCCTGCGTTCGCTGTCCTCGCCCGTCCGGGAAGAGCTCCACGGTGCTGCGCGGGCACTTCTCGTCGAACTCCGGCATCTCCGGGTCGGTGTAGTGCCAGGCGACGGTGTACCTGCGCAGCAACCGCGTCGGTTCGTCCAGCAGCCGCATGTCCAGGTCGTGGGTGCGGCGGCCCTGGGCGTCGTACGCCCACAGCCCGACATAGTGGTCCCGCCAGGAGACGAGCCGGACCTCCAGCGGGACCTCGCGGCCCGGCTCCCGGTACACCACAACGTACGGAAGCCCGGCGGCGTCCCGCTCCCGGGCCGCCCCGGCGGAGATCGGCCGCCAGGGCGCACGCGCCTCCGGGTCCCACGCCTGCGCGTACCCCACCTCGATGTCCATGACCGCTCCCCGCTCCTGCGCACCGTCGTGATGGTGCTCCTGATCTGCAAGGTAACCGCCGACTGTGACAACGGCTCCCCTGGGCATGGGGCGAGGCCGGTCGGTCGGGCTGTGGAGAGAGTCGATGCGGAGTTGCAGCACGGGGGTGCCTGCGTCGTCCGCATGGACGGGGCCGAGCCGGGCGGGAACTGCCGGGGCTCGATCTGCCGTCCCCCCTGATGCCCCGTGGGGTTTCCGCGGTTCCGCCACGGGTGGGTGAGTCCGTGCACTGTCGGCTGATGCCTGTCAAGTGCTCGGCAGCGTTCTGGTGTCGTGGGACAGCGGAGGGGGACGGGGCGTCATGGCGGATACGAGTCGTAACAAGTTCTGGGCGGTGATCGGGGCCTCGTTCGTCGCCGTGGGCCTGCTGATCAGGCTGGCGATCGCCATGGGTGGCTCCCACGCTTCACCCGCACCGATCGCGAGCCCGCCGTCGCCGGACGACGGTACGGTGACGGTCAAGCCGGGGGACTATCCCCCACCCAGATCTCTCTGCGCGCACGTCGACTTCCAGGAGTTCGCGGAGGTGTTCCGGCTTGAGGGCGCACGCGACGGCTACAACACCGGGCTCGAGCCCGAGGTGGTCTCCGGCTCCATGTGCGAGCAGTCCATGTCCCGCGGCGGTACGGGCGCGGGCACGGTCGAGGTCACCGTCCTCTGCAGCGCGTGGACGGACGTGGCGAAGGCCGTTGACGGGTTCGAACTCGGCCGGTCGTCGTCGCTGTACGGCCCCCCGGAGGCGGTGTCCGGCCTCGGGGACCAGGCCTTCCGCTACCGTGGCTCGAACCATCCCACCGTCGGACTGAGAGTCCTTGCCCGCAACCTCGACTGCAAGGTCGAGGCCGAGCCGAAGCCGCCGCTCAGCGACGCCGAAGTTGACGGCACGTTCACGGCAATGCAGCAGCTCCTTCAAACCCTGATCCCCAAGCTGGCCCACTGAGGGTCGGCCGTCGGAGGCGATCTCATCGCCCCGGGCGGAGGGCAGGTCGTCCTGCCGCCCTGTGAGCGCAGTGCTGCTACCCGCAACGGGGAAGTGTCCCGCGGTCCAGTCACGCTGCGCCGCCGCCGACCGCCCCGGGGGCGTGCCGGTCGGTCGGTCGGTCGGTCGGTCGGGGAAGACCGTTGCGCAGATCGCGTACGGCAGAGCCGGCGTCCCGTTACCGGCGGGTGCACGTCCGAACCAGTGTCCGACGCCCTGTCGGGCGTCTACTGTGCTGTTGGGACTTCGCCGGGACCGACACAGGGAGCTGAGTTGTGCTGACTCCTACGCACCCGCCGTAGGTGCCCTCTGGAAAGCCCGGAGGGACATACGGAGGCTTTCGATGTCCCGAACAGTCCGCACGACCCCCACACGACTCCGCGTCCGGGAGGACTCATCGGAGTCCATGTCGTTGTACGACCTGCGCTTCGCGCATGCTGAACTGGCTCGTGCCGCCCGCGAAGGCCGTCGTCCCGTCCCGGCGAAGACGCTGCGTCGGCTCACCTCTTGGCAGTGGATGCTGCTCTACTGCAGGAAGGGCTCGTTTTCCGCCGAGATCGCCACGGCCCAGGGCCGGGCCCGGCTCCGGGATCGACTCGACGCCCAGCGGATCCGAGGGCTGCACCGAGCCGGCCACGTACTTGACGACGTAGACATGCCGCCGGTCCGTCACCGGCATGGTGTGCTCTGGCATGCCTGGTAGAGGCGAACCGCCTGGGCCTGACCGGCTCTCGTGAGTGCAGGCGGTGCGTACCGGTGAAGGGGAGGCACCACTGCGCCCGGACCGGATCCGGTCCGGGCGCAGTGGTGCCGGGCTTCGGTGTCGGGCTTCGGCGTCAGCCCCTTCGACGGCGGTTCCGGGCGACAATCGCGCGGGTGATCACGGGCGGGAGCAGATCCTTGGCCAGCTTGCGCCAGCGGGCACCGGGCCTGCGGGCGGCCGTAGCGGGGGCCGGCGCCGGTTCCGCCGGCGGCGCGGGGTGCAGCGGCTGCGGCGGCGTCGGCGCGACCACGCCCTGGTCCCCGATGCGTACGAGGCGGCGGCCGTCGATCATGTCCACGCCGTGCCAGAGGTCGGAGCGCTCCTCCAGCCACGCGAGCAGTGCCGCCTGGTGGGGCTCCGGGTCGCCCCAGGTCGCGTAGAGCTTCGAGGCGGAGACGCAGATGGGGTGCAGGTCGCCCGTGGCGACGGCGCTCCAGACGGCGGCGGCGACGCCGGGACAGTGCTCGGAGCGGTAGTCGTCGAAGACCACCACGGCATCCGGGGTCGCGACGGTACGTGAGGACGCAATGTCCGTGACGACGTGCTCGTAGAGATGTGAGGCGTCGACGTGCACGAATCGGCAGCTCGTCGGCTTGACCTCGTCGGCGACGACCGAGGTGGGGGCCTGGATCAGCGTCGGCAGTGCCTCGTGGAAGGCGAGGTAGTTCGTCTCGAATCCGCGCCGCGTGAGCGTGGGGTAGGAACTGCGGTTCTCCGCGATGTTGAAGTCGTCCGTCGCGGGCGAGTCGAAGAGGTCACAGACGGTGAACTCCTCGCCGGGCCGGAGGTACCGTCCGAGGAAGATCGCGCTCTTCCCCATGAACGCACCGAGTTCCAGCAGGTCGCCCGGCTGCCCCTCATCGCTGTTCTGGCGTGTCAGGAACCAGTCGAAGAGCGCCTGGTCATACGCCGAGAACCACCCTTTGACCTCGCCGTACGTGGTGGGGACGGGCGGGGTCGGCTCACCGTCGGGGGTGGTGACGGAGGCTTGTGAAACGTGCGACACGGAGAGTCATCCTCCAGCGGAGTGGCATCGGTTTTCACTCTGATACCCGGCCGGGTAACGGCACCTTAAGCCCTGAAGGGACGTGTGACGAGATATGCGCGAGATCTGCCAGTGATTTGCGATCGGCGCACCACCTCATGTGCCGGAGCCCCGGTCGCCGGTCCTGTCCTTCCCCTCGGGAGCTGCCGCGACCGACCCCTGTGTGTGAAACTCCCTCTGAATGATCACTCGGGGGGAGTTTCGCGCTGAACGCACTCTTGAGAAGAGTATGGATCGGGCTGGCCGCGACCTTGATCGCGAGTGTGGCCGCCGTGGTCCTGCCCGACCATGTCCGGATACAGGACGACGGGCGCATCCACCTCGGTGCGCCCGCGCCCATGCCCTCCCTGTCCGCCGTGGCTCCCACGCCGGAGTCCACGTCACCGCCCCTCACGCGGGACGCCGTGGACGAGGTGATCCGGACCGCGGTCAGCGCGGCGGGGCTCGACCCGGAGCAGGGACGCCCGACCGTCGCGGTCGGCGCCAACATGAACAGGACGGGCTGGGTGGCCGTCCGTGAGAAGGCCGCAGCGCAGTCGGAGATGGACGCGGTCTGCGCGGAGCTGGAGCGCCAGGGCTGGACGCCGAACCCCAACGGCGACCGGCCCGACGCCTCCCGCAGCTACAAGCGCGGCGGCTGGCACCTGCTGGTGAGCACGCGCGGGAAGACACAGGCTCCGTCCACCACCTCTGCCCTGACCGACTCGCAGACCTACCTGACCCTGACCGGGCTCCAGTTGGACCTCTCCGACATCCCCCTCCCCGAGATCACCGTCCGCATCGGCTGACCCCTCCCGTCTGTACGCCCGAGCGCAGGGCGTCACGGAAAGGTGCCCGGCGGCGCGGTGGAGGCCGGGCCGGTCGTACGAGCCGTCGGTGCCGGCGGCGATGGACCGGGGTGGGGTGGGGGTGGGGGCGGGGTGGGCGGTCCCTTCGGGCTCGCCGACACCGTTCGACGGCGGGGCAGGACAACGCCACGGCCCGCCGCACCCCACCGAGCAGGGGGTACGGCGGGCCGTGGCCGAGTCGCCGAGTGGCCGAGTCGCCGGGGAGCCGGTACCGGCGGTACTGAGCCACCAGCGGTACCGACGGCGTCGCCGCCCCGAGACATGCGACGCATCCGGCCGACCCGGTGCGCGGCGTCACGCGACCCGCGCGCTGCCGAAGACGTGGGCCGGTTCGGTGTCGCGCCCTTCTGACGCCCTTGCTACCAGGACGACTTGGTGACTCCGGGGAGGAATCCGGCGTGCGCCTGCTGCCGCAGCCTCACCCGGGACAGCCCGAACTTCCGGATGTACCCGCGGGGCCGACCGTCGACGCTGTCCCTGTTGCGGACCCTGGTCGCGCTCGCATCGCGCGGCTGCTTGCGCAGCTCCGCCATGGCCGCTTCCCGTTCGGCCCCGGTGGCGGACGGCCTCCGAATGGTCTCCTTCAGCTCCGCCCGCCGAGCGGCGTACCGCTCGACGATCGCCTTCCGCTTCTCGTTCTGCCCGATCTTGCTCGCTTTGGCCATCAGACCTTCGCCCCACGTGCGCGGATCCGCGCCACCGCAGCCTCGATGCCGATGCTGTCGATGGTCTTGACGGCCTTGGCGCTGAGCGTGAGCCGGACGTGTCGGCCCTCGCTGGGCAGCCAGTACCTCTTGCGCTGGATATTGGGGTCGAAGCGGCGGGACGTACGCCGGTGCGAATGGGAGATGTTGTTGCCGAATCCCGGCTTGGCTCCGGTCAGTTGGCAGTGTGCGGACATGGGCTTGCCTGCCTCTCCACCGCGGACACGGTATCGATAATGGAAATCATTCCCATATAGTAGCGGCATGGCACGCAACGAAGTACGCCCGGTCATCAAGCTGCGCTCCACGGCGGGCACCGGCTACACCTACGTCACCCGCAAGAACCGGCGAAACGATCCGGACCGGATGGTGCTGCGGAAGTTCGACCCGGTGATCCGCCGGCACGTCGACTTCCGCGAAGAGCGCTGAACGCCGGCACCGGCACCGGCACCGGCCACACCCACTCCCAGAAGGACAGCATCATGAAGCCCGGGATCCACCCCGCCTACGGCCCCGTCGTCTTCCGCGACAAGGCCGCCGACTTCGCCTTCCTCACCCGCTCCACCGCCACCAGCGACAAGACGATCGAGTGGGAGGACGGCCAGGTCTACCCCGTGATCGACGTCGAGATCTCCTCACAGAGCCACCCCTTCTACACCGGCACCGCCCGTGTCCTGGACACCGCCGGCCGGGTCGAGCGCTTCGAGCGCCGCTACGGGAGCAAGCCGTGACCCTTCCCGTCGCCATCGTGGGCGGCCTCCACTCGGACGCCCGCAAGGAGGTGGTGCAGCGGCTGCTGGACTGCGTACCCGGCAGCATCGCGCTCCACCACGACCTGGCCGCCGCACCCACCGGAACGGTGCTGCGCGTGGTGAGGGACGCCTCGGGCGACCTCTCCCGAGCGAAGACTCCGCTCGCCAACGACTGCGCCTGCTGCGCTCTGCGCGAGGACCTGGTCCCCGAACTCCTGCGGCTGGCCGACAGCGGTACCGCACGCCTGGCCGTCGTCGAACTGTGGGACTCCGTCGAACCCAGGGCCATGGCCGAGGTCATCGCCGGACACGGCCGCCCGGCGCTCGAACTCACCAGCGTGATCACCGCGGTGGATCCCTCCCTCGTACTGCCCTGCCTCGCCAACGGCGACGACCTGGCCGACGTCGGGCTCGCGGCGGCCGCCACCGACCAGCGGACGGTGGGGGACACCTGGGCCCGGCAGCTCGAGTACGCCCCCGTGCTCGCCGTGGTGGAGAGTGAGGAGGCCGACGCCGAGGACCGCGCCCTGCTCTCCCAGCTCCACCCGACGGCCCGCCAGGTGCCGGCCGGGTCCGGAGAACTGGCGCGTCTGGCGTTCGCGGGCTTCGACGTGGAGGCGGCAGCGGCGGCGCAGCACCCCGCGTGCGCCCTGCTTCCCCAGGAGGCCGACGAATCGGGAGTCAGTACTTTCGTCTGGCAGCGTCGGCGGCCGTTCCATCCCGAGCGCCTCTTCGACGCCCTGGAGGACCTCTCCTGTGCCGCCGCCCGCAGCCGGGGCCGGTTCTGGCTCGCTGACCGTCCCGACACCCTGCTGGCCTGGGACGCCGCCGGCGGCGCCCTCTGCGTGGAGAACACCGGCCCCTGGCTGGCCTCCCTGCCCGACGCCGCCTGGGAGATGGTGCCGCCGATCCGCAGGGCCGCCGCCGCACTCGACTGGCACCCCGAACACGGTGACTGCTGCCAGCACCTCGTCTTCACCTCCCCCGGCCTCGATCGAGACGGGCTGGAACGACTCCTCGATTCCTGCCTGCTCACCGACGCCGAGTACGCGGCAGGGCGTGACGCGTGGCGAAGGCTGCCTGCGGCCTTCGACTCTCTTCTCGACCCCGTCTCCTGACCCGTCCCCGACCCGTTTCCGCTGCCGTCCCCGTACCCACCCCCGTACCCGTACCCACCCCCGTACCCGTTCCGCACCTCGACATCCTCCAGCCCAAGGAGTTCACATGGCCCGTCGACAGACCACCACGCCGCTGAAGCCCCGCCCCAACCCGCTCGACACGGCCGGGATCACGTACATCGACTACAAGGACACCGATCTGCTGCGGAAGTTCATCTCCGACCGCGGCAAGATCCGCAGCCGACGCGTCACCCGGGTCACGGCACGGCAGCAGCGACAGCTCGCCGCGGCCATCAAGAACGCCCGCGAAATGGCCCTGCTGCCCTACGCCGCCAGCCGCTAGCGCTCGCGACCGCGTGTTCGCACGGGCCCCGTCGGGACACGCCGGGCGCGGCGCCGGCGGACCGCGTGGCGGGGTCCGGCGACGGCGCCGCCTTCGCCCAGGGCCTTGCCGCCACCTGGCAGTGGGTCGACCGGCTGCGCCGGTCCGGCAGGCCGGCCGGACCGTACGAACGCGTCATGGCGACGCCGTGGTCCTGCCGGGGTTCCTCCTGACCCGCGCGGTCGAGGTCGCCGTCCACGGTCTCGACCTCGCCGACGCACCCGGACACAAGCGGTGGCTGACCCCGGTCGCCGGCGACGCCGTGACGGAGCTGCTCCTCGGCACCGAACACACCACGGCCGTCGGCGCGCCCCGGGGTGGCCTCGGCGCCCGTCCCGTGCATGCCTGCCCGGCGTCTTGTACGTACCAGGAGGACTGGTGAGGTCTGGTGGGTCGATTTCGGCGAACGGCGTCCGGTCGTCGTCCTGTCGGAAGGCAGCGCGTCCGGAATGCGGGTGATGCAGGTCGTCGCCCCGGTGGAGGTCGACATCAGCGACCTGGGCATCGAAGTGGCCGTGGGCGCCGCGGAGGGATTGCCCTGTGACGGTGTACTGCGGTTCGCGTTCCGGCGCCCAGGCAGCCCGCCCGGTCGGTGCAGGAGGCCTCCGGCCGGAGCACGTCGCCCTGAGGCAGCCGCGCTCACCCCTGCCGGCGCCCGGAGGGATGACGGTGGGCCCGCACCTACCACCGGGAGCCGGCACCGGGTCATGGTCCGTGGTGTTCTCCGTGGCCGGCACGGAGGCGGTACCCGGCCCCACCGGGGCAACCTGTGGTCACGGCGACCGGCCCGGCAGCAGACCGGACCGGCCCCGACCGACGACCCGAGGAGCAACCATGGCCACCACCACCAGCACGTACGAGGGATTCAGCACCGAGGAGCGGGCCGCGATGAAGGCACACGCCCTGGAACAGAAGAAGGCGGCACGCCGCGGCTCGGCCGCCCAGAAGGCCGCGGAGGCCGAACGGGACGTACTCGCGAAGATCGCCGAAATGCAGGACCCCGACCGGATCCTGGCCGAACGCGTCCACGCCATCGTCACCGCCAACGCCCCCACCCTCGCCCCCAAGCTCTGGTACGGCATGCCCGCCTACGCCCTCGACGGCAAGGTCGTCTGCTTCTTCCAGAGCGCCGAGAAGTTCAAGGCACGCTACGCCACCCTCGGCTTCAGCGACCTCGCCGCACTCGACGACGGCCCCATGTGGGCAGCAGGCTTCGCCCTGACCGAAACCACACCCGAAGTCGAGGCGCGAATCACCGAACTCATCAAGCGAGCCGTGTGAGGCACACGACGACCACGGACACCGCGGACCACGGACACCGCGCCGGACCGGGACCGGAACGGCCCGGACCGGCGTGGTGCGGCTACGGGGTGGTCATCGGGGCGAGGCCGAGCTCGGTGAGGGCACGGGCGCCGCGGGCGGCGTGTTCGCCGCCCGCGAGGGTCAGGGTTCGTGCCGACTGGTAGCGGCAGCCGGCGGCGTCGAACGCGCTCGCGGTGGCGATCAATCGTTCCGTGTCCGCGTCGAGCAGTGCCGCGGCACGCTCCACGAGGGCAGTGGCGACGGGGTTGCCGGCCACCGCGGTCCGGGCCTTCGCCAGTCGGGCGGCAGCGTCGGGGGCCGCGGCCAGTACGGAGGCTTCGGCGCGCAGTGCCACGTACCAGTGGAGCCATATCCAGGTGGTCCACTGCCGCACCTGGCCCGGTTCGGGGGCCGTCCGCTCCAGGGCTGCCTCGGGCCGCCCCTGGTGAAGCATGAGGATCGCGTCGAAGACCGCCCCGTACCCGTGGGTGTTCCACGGTGAGGGGTCGACCTGTGCGAGCAACGCGCTCCAGTCGCGCTGGGCTTCCTGGTCACCGCGCAGTCCGTGGATCGTCGCCATCGCTGCCGCGGGCGGACCGAGGACGGCCCGGGCCGGGCTGCCGGCCCGCTGCCACGCGTCGCGGAACCGCAGGCCGGTGGTGAGGGCCTGCTCGGCATCGCCCGCCAGCGTGTCGGCCACGAGGAGCCAGCCCGTGGCGCGGTGGCCGACCTCGGCCAGCTGCGGGTGTTCCGCGAGTCGCCGTGCCCACTGGCGGGCACCCGGCAGGTCTCCTACGCCGAGGGCTGCCTCGGTGGCCTCGCCGAGCGCCTCGATCAGCTCGTGGGTGCCGGCCGGGCCGGCCGGTGCGTTCGGGCCGTACGGTGCGCAGGAGAGCAACTCGACCCGGCGCCGTGCCGTCGCCGCTGCCGCGAAGGCGTCCCCGGCCCAGCTCAGCGCGCCGGCAAGGGTGTCGAGCGCGGCGGACTCCGCAAGCGGATCCTTCTCCAGACGGGCGAGTTCGACCGCTCGTTCGGCGGAGGCGATGGCCTCCTGGACGGTCGGAGCGCCGGGGCTGCCGGCCGTGTGCGTCGCTTCGTCCGAAGCTTCGGGAGTGCCAGCCCCAGTGCCAGTGCCGGAGCTGGCGCTGGTGCCGGAGCCGGTGCTGGTGCTGGCGCCGGAGCCGGTGCTGTGCGCATGCGTCGCGCCGATCGTGTGGGTGAGGGCCCGTCCGGCCTCGGCCAGGGCGACCGCGGCCCGGGCGGCAGGGTCTGCGCCGGCCAGTTCCCGTGCCTCGCTGATGAGCGCGTCGGCTTCCTCGGGCGGGAGCCCGGTGACGAACTTGCTGGAGAAGCGGTACGCGTTGCTGGCGGCCGCCGCCAGGTCGCGGGCAGCCGCGGCGGTGTCGCCGGCCCGGCGTGCGACGTCCGCTGCCGCACGGTTGAGGCGGTACATGCCGTCACCGTGCAGGCGGCACGCGGCCACGGCTGCGGCGTGCCGGAACATCGACGCCGCATCGGCCGGGGTGGTCGCGAGCGCGGCAGCCTGCTCGTACCGCTGCTGGGACTCTGCTATCAGATGACGGGTGAAGGCCAGTTCGGCCATGGCGCGGGCGAGGCGGTGGGCGTCCGCGCGATGCTCCGTACGGCTTTCCGCCCACGCGAGGGCGGCGCGCAGTTCGTCGGCCGTCTGGTCGAACACGGACCGCCAGTCCGCTCGCGGCGCCGCCAGTTCGGCGCTCCGGGTGAGGCACCAGTGGAGGTGCCGAGCCCGGGTGTCGTGGAGCTCCCCGGCCTCGGTGAGGCGATCGGCCCCGTATTGGCGCAGGGTTTCCAGCGCCCGATAGCGGGTTCCGTCCGGAGCGAGGGTGACGGCCAGCAGGCTCTGTTCGGCGAGCCGGGCCAATCCGTCGACCACGGTCGCCGGGTCGAACTCGGTGACCTCCGAGGCCGCTTGGGCGGTGAACGGTGTCACGAACACCGATACCCGGCGCAGCAGCGCCCGGTCGGCCGGGTCCAGGAGGTTGTGGCTCCAGTCCAGCGCCGCCCGGACCGAGCGGTGCCGGTCCTGCGCGCGGGAGCCTCCGGTGAGCATGCGCAGCGGGTGGGCCAGGGCGGCGGTGATGCCGTCCAGCCCGAGGGTCGCGTACCGGGCGGCGGCCAGTTCGATCGCCAGCGCCATGCCGTCCAGCCGTGCGCAGATCTCGGCGATCTGGTCGCGCTGGGCAGGATCGAGGGGGCGGCCCACCGATGTCGCCCTGTCGATGAACAACGCGACCGCGTCCGACCCGCCGGCGACACTGCCCTCACTGTCATCGCCGTCCTCCCTGTCATCGGCCGACGACGGGGACAGGGTCAGGGACAGGGACAGGGGCGGGACCGGGTACACCCGCTCGAACGGCACCATCAGCCGGGAACGGCTGGTCACCAGCACCCGCACGTGGGGGCAGGCGGCCAGCAGGCGTTCGAGGAACAGCGCCGCCCCGTCGACGACCTGTTCGCAGTTGTCCAGCACCAGCAGGGCGTGGCGGTCGGCCAGTGCGGCGGCCACGGACTCGGCCATGTCGCGGCCCAGTTGCTCGCCGAGGCCGAGCGCCTCGGCGACCGCGGTGGCGATCATGCCGGAATCGGTGACCGGGACGAGGTCGACGAACCACACCCCGTCGGCGAACTCGTCGGCGGTGTCCGCCGCCACCGCCAGCGCGAGGCGGGTCTTGCCGACCCCACCGGGACCGACGGCGGTCACCTGTCGGGACTCCTTGAGCATCGCGGTCAGCGCGGCCCGTTCCTGCTCCCGGCCGATGAACGAGGTCAGGCGCAGCGGCAGGGCCGGTGCCGGACGCTGCCGGTCGGGCCGCGTCCGTTCGGTCGCGCACCGGGCCAGTGCCCGCCGGTCGGGCGCGTCCAACTTGCGCAGCAGCGAGGAGACATGGGTCTCCACCGTGCGCACCGAGATGTACAGCCGTGACCCGATCTCGGCGTTGCTGAGATGGTCGCCGACCAGTTCCAGCACCTCGGCCTCGCGAGGCGAGATTTCCGCTGCTTCTCCCATGGCTCCATTCTGTCGCACGCGTATCCGTGATCCCGCTCCGTGGTCGTCTCCGTGGTCGTCACGGATGCCGGCGGACCGTGCCGGACGGGACGCTGTAATTCACACGGAACGGCCTTTCGCGGCCCATGACTTCAAGGAGCGTGCCATGTCCGGCTCGTCCACCGTCTCCTCGTCCGCGTCATCCACCTCGTCCACCTCGGGAATCAGGACCGTGCTCCACCCGGTGTCCGATCTGGGCAGGGCCACGGGGGTGTATGCGGCCCTGCTCGGCGTACCGCCGAGCAACGAATCGCCGTACTACGTCGGGTTCGAGGCCGCAGGACAGCACATCGGGCTGGTGCCGGGCGGCGGACCGCAGGCGATGACGTCGCCGGTGGCGTACTGGCACGTGACGGACATCCGGGCGGCACTGGCCGCAGCGACTGCGGCGGGTGCGACCGTGACCGAGCCCGCGCACGACGTCGGCGGCGGTCGGCTCGTGGCCACGGTCGCCGACCTCGACGGCAACGTCCTCGGCATCCTCCAGGACCAGGCGGGCACAGGCCCTCGCTCCCGTGCTCAGCGCCGTCTCGACACCGAGCACCGGCTCGCCCACGACGTCGACGTATGGGTGGCCACCGCCTCCACCGACGGTATGCCGTACCTGGTACCGCTGTCCTTCGACTGGGACGGCCGGGCGTTGCTGGTGGCCACCCCGGCGGACAGCCCGACCGGCAGGAACCTGGCCGCTTCAGGGACGGCTCGCCTCGCACTCGGCCCCACCCGCGACGTCACCATGATCGACGGCACGGTCGAGGTCCTCGGCATCGACGTCCTCCCCCAGGAACGGGGTGACCGCTTCGCGGAACGCACCGGCTTCGACCCGCGCGCGCTCACCACCGCCTACCGCTGGTTCCGCATCACCCCGCACCGCATCCAGGCCTGGCGCGAGGAGGACGAGCTGACCGACCGCGAACTGATGCGGGACGGGCGCTGGCTCGCCTGACGCCACCCCCGACCCCCGGACTGGGCCACGAGCCCGCGTACGTCGTGGCAGGCGACCGGAGCGGTCGCGGCCTCGGCGCCGGCACCGGGCGGTACGCGCCGGGGCTCAGGGGACGGTGAAGAGGACCTTGTCGTCGTCCGAGAAGGGGTCCGCCCGCTTGAGCCTGGCCCTGACGCTCGCTCCGAGACGGAGGTCCTGGCCGTTGGTCGAATTGACCTTGGCCAGTACGGCCGGGTCGGCCAGGTACACCTTGCCGTTGAGGGGCCTGTTCCACTCGGCGTCGGTGTCGACGACCGCGGCGTCGAACACCTCGCCCACCCGGTGCATGAGCACCGCCGCCTCGGCCAGGTCCACGGTCTGCCGGTCCGCGAGACCCCCCTTCCCCCGTGCCATGTCGCACGGCAGGCAGTGCAGGGCGTCGAGCACCCACTTCGGCGGGTCTTCGCCCGCGCACGCCGCCACGCACAGCGCACCGGTGTACCGGTCGACCAGGCGGCGCAGCGGAGCCGTGCAGTGGGCGTACGGGGCCGCGATCGCCGCGTGCATCGTGTGCTTCGGCGTCTGGTGGTCGCGGAAAACGGTGTACTCCGCCCTGAGCATCGTCGTGGTGGCCTCGGTGAGGAAGGCCATGTGCTTCTGGTTCTTCGGATCGAGCCCGCGGACCAGTGCGGCGTACGAGACACCGGCGTCCCAGGCGATGCCCAGGCACGTGGCGATGTCGTGCAGGCGCCTGACCACGTGCGGGGCGTCCTGCTCCCGCTGGGTCCGGAGGATCCCCGTACCGCTGTCGATCATGATCTGGGCCGCGGCCATTCCGGTCATGAGGGAGATCTGTTCGTTCCAGCCCTCCACCGGCAGCGTCGCCGCGTAGTCCAGCCGGAACGAGCCGTCTTCGAAGGTGACCTCCTGATGCGGCAGGTGTACCGAGATGCCCCCGCGCGTGATCTCGATGTTCTCCCGCAGCGTGCCGATCTCGCGCAGCAGGGCGACGGACTCCTCGGCCGTGCCGTTCTCGATGTCCTGCTGGACGCCCTGGTAGCTGAACCTGGCCCGGCTGCGGACGATGGCCCGCGTCACGGTCGATCCGGTGACGTTGCCTTCGGCGTCGAGGTCGTGCTGCCACAGGAGGGCCGGGCGGTCCTTGTACGGGAGCAGGCTGGCGGCGTCCTCGGAGAGCACGGGCGGGTGCAGGGGCACTTTGAGGTCGGGGAAGTAGAGGGTCTCGATCCGGTCGCGCGCCTCGGCGTCCAGGGGGCTGCCGGGCCTGACGAACGCGGCCACGTCGGCGATGGCGTAGTACACGCGGAAGCCGCCGCCCGGCCGCCGTTCCAGATGCATGGCCTGGTCGAGGTCCTTGGAGGTGGACGGGTCGATCGTGAAGAACGGCAGGTGGGTGGCGTCCTTGTGGTCCAGTTCCGGTCGGGCCGCTGCCTTGTCGGCTGCTTTGAGTACGCGCTTGGGAAAGGCCGGAGGGATCTTCAGCTCCGTACGGAGCTCCACCAGCGCGGCACGCAGGGCGTCCAGGGCCTCGCCGGACATGTGCAGGGGGCGGCGTCGCATGCCCCGAGCGTAGGACGAGGGTCACGGCCCGGCGCGGCGAGCGGGGCCGGGTGGCGGATCGGCCGAACGGGACGCCGGCCGAAGGGGCGCCGGCCGAGCGGCGGTCGGCCCCATGCGCCGGGAGGCCGGTTCCCGGCCCGGTCCACCCGATGGAGGCCCTCCAGGGTTTCCCTCGGCAGTCACCAGTACGGTCACCCCCGACGAGCGGAGCGCGCCACCGCGGCTGATCCCCGAGGCCTCTGCGGCCATCGTCCCGTCGCCCGAAGGGTGTCCGACCTGCCCGCGGCCCGTGCGGTTCGACGGGCTGGGAGCAGGCTGCGCCCCCTCAGCCGAGTCGGCGGGCCTGAACGGCGCAGAGCGTCACACCGACGAGCAGTCTCCTTGGGCCATCGAGCTGTGCCTCGGACACACCGTCGGGCGAAGCCTCCGGGCGGCAGGCCGGATTAGCGCATTTCTCCACGGATCAGACCTGACGGCATGTTAGGGATATGAGCGGAATGATCCGCCAAGCAGGAGGTATGGAGCAATGCGCACGACTCTTCTTCGTGTGGCGACCGCGCTGGGTGGCGCGGCCATGCTGGCCGCCGTCGGCAGCGGCGTGGCCAGCGCCGACGGCGTGGGCAGCGCAGGAATCGGCAACCACGGCGTAGGAAACGCCGGTGTCTTCAACCATGGAGTCGGAAACGCCGGCGCCTTCAACCACGGCGTGGGAAACGCCGGCATCGCCAACTGGGGACTGGGCACCGCGGGCATCGAGAACACGGGGATCGGCAGTCACGGCATCGGCAACTCGGGCGTCGGCACCGCCGGTATCGGCAACTGAGACCGGCTCCGCCGACGGACCCCGCACAACGACCGCGTGACGCGGCGCGCCCGAGTGGTGAGGGGGCGCTCCCGCAGGGCCCGGCCGCGGGGCGGCCGGGCCGGACGGGGGTGCGGGACGGAC
>NZ_JBIVFO010000070.1:0-22973 GCF_044748225.1 Streptomyces sp. NPDC090021
CCTCTGTCCTGACGTCAACGAACAACGGTGCTCCGCACCGTTCCGCTTTCCCGCCCCGGCTGAAGCCGGGGATACCCAGCGGAGGAACTGATGGAGTTGAGCTGGGCGACGATGTGCTTGACCCACTTGTCGACCAAGTGGGCGGCGGCGTGGGGTGCGACGGTGCCGGTGATGAACCGGCGGAACGCGGTGAGTTTCTCGTTGATCACGGATCGTTCGTAGGCTTCCAGGGCTGCCCGTTCGGCTCCGAGCTGGTAGCCGTCGACCCTGGTCCAGATAAGGGGCGGCCAGTTGTTCGCGGCGATGATGTCGCGCAGGCAGGCGAGGCCTGCCCGTACTGGCTGGGTGAGAGTTCGCTGGCCGCGACGATCTGGTGGAAGAGCAGGCCCGCTGGGCGGGCCTCGAAGAGGATGAAGCGGAGTGTGTCGGCGTGCCGCTCTGCGGCCTGGCTCCGGCGCCGTGACGCGCGGGGCATGACTACTGGCCGCTCAGGAGACGGGCGAGTTCGCCGTCGACGTCGACCTTGCCGGTGTCGACCGCGGTCTCGATCCAGTCGAGCGTGGCCCTCACGCGGGCCACGTTCTCATGGACGATCGCCTTTTCGTCCTCGCCGAGCTGGCGGTCCCGAAGGCCCGGAACCGTACGGCCGGCGGAGGCGACAAAGGAGTGGCAGGCCGTGACCAGGTCCATGAACTCCATGGTTCGCTCGATCTGGCGGGCCGTCGGCGCGACCGGACTCGTGCGCTCGAAGTGCTCGCGGGCCTGGCGGCCCCGCTCGACCTGGGCGTGATTGACCTCATGGCGAGCCCGGTCATCGGACATGGCCTTGAACGCAACATCCGGACGTCGCAGCAGGCCCGTGGTGACCTCGGTGGCCACCGACTCGTCGCGAGTCGGCTCCTCCACCGCCCGGACCTTGTCCTCCCGGCCGACCTGGGCAGTCACCGCCGGGCGCTTGAGGAGACCGGTGGTCACCGCCGCGGCGACGCCTTCGTCGCGGGTCAGTTCCTCCACGACCCGGACCTTGTCCTCAGCGCTGACCTGAGCGGCCACCGTCGCCCGACGCAGGAGCTCGGTCGTCACCGCCGCGGCCACTTCCTCGTCGCGGGCCAGGGCATGGATCGCGCTGACCTTCTCCTCCGGCGTGACCGGGATCTCCACCCGATTGCCGACCCGGCGTTTGGCGGCATCGGCCGTCCAGCGGGTCCTTCCCTCGGGTGGGGTGCAGATTGCGGCGAACCGCTCCTCCTCGTCCTCGATGTGCGCCAGCACTCGGTGGACCTTGAACGAAACGTCCGGCCGACGATGTTCCTTCGGCCACCGCGAGGCGGTGAACCGGGCCCCCTTAACCGCGCTGAAGGACAACCCGATGTCATCTGCCAGCCTGGTCAGCGAGTCCCGGACCACCGGCACCCTCTCGCCCGCGGACCGTCCGCCGACCCCACGCAACGGCTCGATCTCCAAGGCGCGGTCCCCGATGACGAACGACCCTCGCGACTGCTGCTCGACCACTTCACGCAGCTCAGCGACGATCTGTTCGCATCGCTGTTGGCTGACGCTTCCGACCTCGATGTGACTTTCGGGCATTGGCTTTCACCACCCCGAGCGGACCGGGCACAGCCCTCAAGACCGCGACGGAACGCGATCCGCTGCCCTCACAGCGTCAGACCGGAAAACCTTAGGCCGTCCTGCCACCCAAATCAGCGGATCGGAAGCGGGCACTGAGAAAGGGGCCCGACCCCGGTCGGACCCCCGCTCACGCTGTCGTGCCGCACGGCCGTCAGGCCTGGATGCGGCCGCTCATCCACATCAGCATCGGCGGGATCTCACGGCGCCACGTGTTGAAGTTGTGGCCACCGCTGTCGAGGATGATGGACGAGACCCGGTCCGGGCCCTGCACCTTCTTGATGAACTTCCTGGTGTCCGCGAGGTTCGGCTCGCCCTTCTCACTGCTGGTGACCAGGAAGGACGTACCGGCCGGCTTCTTGTTCTCCATGACGTGCAGGATGTCCGCGCGCTTCTTCAGCTTCGCGTCCCCGTGGAACAGGTCACCGGTCGTCGGGTCGTCCGGGGCGTCGTAGTACGCGGACAGACCCGCGGCGGCACCGAAGGTCTGCGGGTAGTGCGCGGCGATCTTCAGGGCGCAGTAACCGCCGGTGGAGTTGCCGATGAAGCCCATGTTCTCGGGCTTCTTGCCCACCCGGAAGGTGTCCTGGACGGCCTGCGGGAGGTCCACCCCGAAGAAGGTCTCGGTCTGCGGACCGTCGGGGACGTCGACGCACTCGGTATCACGCGGCGGCGCCACCGTCGGGCGCAGCATGACCAGGATCATCGGCTTCATCTTGCCCGCCTTGGACAGGCTGAAGGCCTTCATCGGGTAGTCGAGCCCTTTGATCAGGTTCTCGGCGGTGCCCGGGTAGCCCGTCAGGACGATGGACGCCGGGAAGTTCTCGTCCTTGTACTGCGGCTGGAAGTACTCCGGCGGGAGCCACACATAGCCCGGGCTCGTTATCTTCGACTTCTGCCCAGATATGGCGACCTTCAGGATCTGACCGCCCACCTGGGGCTTGGCCCCGCCGGGCACGTCCAGCTTCTGCTTGTCGACGACCTTGATGTCCTTGCTGCTCATCGAGTGGTCGACGACCTTGCCCATCGACGTCTCCTGGCCGAACAGGTCGGCCCAGGAACCGTAGAACAGGAAGGACTTGTTGGCCGCGAGACCCACGGCCGAGAACAGCGCCAGCTGGGTCGCCAACAGGAGCCCGATCCGGCCGGCGAAGGCACGCCAGGTGCGGCCGGAGAGCTTCGGCCAGAACCAGATGGTGGCCGCGAACAGCAGCACACCGGCGAGGACGGCCAGCGCCAGGACCGTATTACTGGTGAGACCCATGAGCAGTCAGTCGACTTTCTGATGGCAGGACTGGAAATTTCCGGCAGAGGAGTGAACCCGTTCCCCGCCGATGTCGTCCTAAGGGACGCACCACACCGGAGGCTGTCGCGGCCTTCGGCCACATGATCTCTCGCGGAGCAACGGGAAGCGATGTCTAGCAGGATAGATGGCGATAAGTCGGGACAGGTTCCGAGCCGGGTCCGCCGAATCCTCAGAGGCCCACAGCCCGAGTCGGTGCCCGGCCTGGTGGGTACGGCCGTCACGATCGTCGGCCTTCTGGACATCGCGGCGGGTGTCTTCCCGCGCTTCCGGCACAGCCGGATCCACGCGGTCACCGAGGTGCTCCCCGGTTCCCTCGGCCCGTTCGCGGCCGCCCTGTCCATCAGCGTGGGCGTCCTGCTCCTGCTGCTGGCCCACGGCCTCAAGCGGCACAAGCGGCGCGCCTGGCGGGCCGCCGTCGTCCTGCTGCCCGCAGGCGCGGCAGCGCAGTTCATCTACCGCAACTCGGTCATCGGCGTGGTCATCGCGGCGCTGCTCCTCGCGCTGCTCCTGCGGCACCAGGGTGAGTTCAAGGCGCTGCCCGACCCGCGCAGCCGCTGGAAGGCGCTCGCGAACTTCGTCCTCATGAGCGCCGGTTCCATCGGGCTCGGACTGGTCATCGTCAACGTCCACCCGGGCAAGGTCGTCGGCAACCCCGGCCTGTCCGAGCAGCTCTCCCACGTCATCCAGGGCCTCTTCGGCTACGAGGGCCCCGTCGACTACGCCGGCCGGGTGTCCTGGACCGTCGGCTACTCCCTCGGCGCGCTCGGCATGCTGACCGCGCTGACCACCATCTACCTGGCCTTCCGCCCCGAGCACCCGGCCGCCCGGCTCACCGCCGACGACGAGGCCCAGCTGCGCGGGCTCCTCGCCAAGCACGGCGGCCGCGACTCCCTCGGCCACTTCGCGCTCCGCCGCGACAAGGCCGTCGTCTTCTCCCCCAGCGGCAAGGCCGCCGTCACCTACCGCGTCGTCTCCGGCGTGATGCTCGCCTCCGGCGACCCGATCGGCGACGTCGAGGCGTGGCCCGGCGCGATCGAGCGGTTCATGGAGGAGGCCAAGGCCCACTCCTGGACCCCGGCCGTCATGGGCTGCAGCGAGACCGGTGGCGAGGTCTGGACCCGCGAGACCGGCCTGGACGCCCTGGAGCTGGGTGACGAGGCGATTGTCGATGTCAAAGACTTCTCCCTTTCGGGCCGCGCCATGCGCAATGTCCGCCAGATGGTGAAGCGCATCGAGCGCAACGGCTACACCACCAAGGTCCGCCGGGTCAGCGAGCTGACCGAGGAGGAGCTGGAGCAGGTCCGCGGCGCCGCCGAGGCCTGGCGCGGCACCGACACCGAGCGCGGCTTCTCGATGGCGCTCGGCCGCGTCGGCGACCCGGGCGACGGCGACTGCTTCATCGCCACCGCGCACCGCGTCGAAGAGGACGACACCAGCCCCTTCGGCGACCTGAAGGCCATCCAGCACTTCGTGCCGTGGGGCAAGGACGGCATGTCGCTGGAGCTGATGCGCCGTGACCGCGGCGCCGACCCCGGCATGAACGAGCTGCTGATCGTGGCCTCCCTGGAGGCCGCCCCCGCCCTGGGCGTCGAGCGGGTCTCGCTGAACTTCGCGATGTTCCGCTCGGCCCTGGCCCGCGGCGAGAAGATCGGCGCCGGCCCCGTCCTGCGGATGTGGCGCAGCCTGCTGGTCTTCCTCTCCCGCTGGTTCCAGATCGAGTCGCTGTACAAGTTCAACGCGAAGTTCCGCCCCCGCTGGGAGCCGCGCTTCGTGGTCTTCCGCGCCACCCGCGACCTGCCCCGCATCGGCTTCGCCGCCATGCAGGCCGAGGGCTTCGTGACGCTGGCCCTGCCCCGGCTCTTCGCCGGCCGCCGCCGTCCCAAGCCGGTCCGCACCTGCACCCACAACCTGATGGCGTCCGTCCCCCAGCAGGCCGAGCGCGAGGTCCAGCCCGCGTAACCCCCCGCCGCACCCGCGACACCCCCCGAAGGCCCGGTCAGCCCCCGACCGGGCCTTCGGCCTCCCCGGCCAGGACCCCGCCGCCCCCGCGGGCACAGGGCGGCGACGGGCACAGGGGCTGTCATCTCCAGGTCAGCCCTACCCTGGAGCCATGAACACGAAGCGCGGAGCCACCGGCAGGGGCCGGGTCGCAGGTCTGCCGGAATGGGACCGCTGCGCGGTCATGGGCGTCGTCAACGTGACCCCCGACTCCTTCTCCGACGGCGGCCGCTGGTTCGACACCACCGCCGCCGTCAAGCGCGGCCTCGACCTCGTCGCCCAGGGCGCCGACCTCGTCGACGTCGGCGGCGAGTCCACCCGCCCCGGCGCCTCCCGCGTCGACGAGGAGGAGGAGCTGCGACGCGTCGTCCCCGTGGTGCGCGGCCTGGCCTCCGAGGGCGTCACCGTCTCCGTCGACACCATGCGCGCGGCCGTCGCCGCCCGGGCCGTCGAGGCCGGAGCCACACTGGTCAACGACGTCAGCGGCGGCCTCGCCGACCCCGGCATGATCCCGGCCGTCGCCGCGGCCGAGGTGCCCTTCGTGGTGATGCACTGGCGCGGCTTCAGCGCCGACATGAACAGCCTCGCCGTCTACGACGACGTGATCGCCGAGGTCACCGCCGAGCTCCGGGCCCGGATCGACGCGGTCGTCACCGGCGGCATCGCCCCCGAGCGGCTCCTCGTCGACCCGGGCCTGGGCTTCGCCAAGAACGCCGAGCACGACCTGGCCCTGCTCGCGCACCTGGCCGACCTGCGCGCCCTCGGCTTCCCGCTGCTGGTCGCCGCCTCGCGCAAGCGCTTCCTCGGCCGGGTCCTGGCCGGCGGGAGCGACGCCACCCCGCCCCCCGCCCGCGAACGCGACGCCGCCACGGCCGCCGTCTCCGCGATCGCCGCCCACCAGGGCGCCTGGGCCGTACGGGTCCACGAGGTACGGGCGACCGCCGACGCGGTTCGGGTGGCCCGCGCCGTGGAAGGGGCACTCTGACCCCCGTCGACCGACAAGGAGAACAGTGAGCAGAACCGACATCGAAGCGGTCGAAGAGGTCAACACGGCCTTCTACGAGGCAATGGAGCGGGGGGACTTCGACGCTCTGTCGGCGCTCTGGCTGGAGGACGAGATCTCCTGCGTGCACCCCGGCTGGCCGGTCCTCTCGGGCCGCGGCGAGGTGCTGCGCTCGTACGCGCTGATCATGTCCCACACCGAGTACATCCAGTTCTTCCTGACCGACACCAAGGTGGCCGTCATAGGCGACACGGCCCTGGTGACGTGCACCGAGAACATCCTCAGCGGCGGCCCCGCCGAGGACGGCGGAGAGCTCGGCCCGCTCGTCGGCCAGCTGGTCGTCGCCACGAATGTGTTCCGACGCACATCCGAGGGCTGGCGCCTGTGGTCCCACCACGGTTCTCCCGTCCTCACGGAGTCCGACGAGGACGACGAGGACCCCGCCTCGTGACCCCTCCGGCGGGGACCGGACTGTTTCGCAGGTAAATTCGAAGTCGGACGACGCCGACCGCACTCGGCGCAGGCCCATGGCCCCGGGGCAGCCCCGAGGCCGGAAGCACCTACGAAAGCAGGAGTGATTCGCGTGGATCGTGTCGCGCTGCGCGGCCTCAAGGCTCGCGGGCACCACGGCGTCTTCCCCCGGGAACGCGAGGAGGGCCAGACCTTCATCGTCGACCTCGTGCTGCACCTCGACACCCGCCCCGCGGCGGCCGGAGACGACCTGGCGAAAACCGTGCACTACGGGGTGGTCGCCGAGGAAGTCGTCGACGTGGTCCAGGGCGAGCCCGTCGACCTGATCGAGACCCTGGCCGAACGGATCGCCCAGCAGTGCCTCAAGCACGAAGCGGTGGCGCAGGTGGAGGTCGTCGTGCACAAGCCGGACGCGCCCATCACCGTCCCCTTCGACGACGTGACCATCACGATCACCCGGAGCCGCGCATGAACAACGGACTGAACGCTCAGAGCGACCCCACCGTCCAGCCGGTACCCGCCGCCGTCGTCGAGACGGTCGACGCGGCGGACGTGACCCTGTCCAACCCGAAATGGGCCGTCATCGCGCTCGGCGCGAACCTCGGCAACCGCCTGGAGACCCTCCAGGGCGCCATCGACGCCCTCGGCGACACCCCCGGCCTGCGGGTCAAGGCCGTCTCCCCCGTCTACGAGACCGAGCCGTGGGGCGTCGAGCCCGGCTCGCAGCCCTCGTACCTCAACGCGGTCATCGCGGTGAAGACCACCCTGCCGCCGTCCTCGCTGCTGGAGCGCGGACACGCCATCGAGGAGGCCTTCGACCGCGTCCGGGAGGAGCGCTGGGGCCCGCGCACGATCGACGTCGACATCGTCGCGTACGCCGACCGCGTCTCGGACGACCCGGTCCTCACCCTCCCGCACCCGCGCGCCCACCAGCGGGCCTTCGTCCTGGCCCCCTGGCACGACATCGACCCGGAAGCCCGGATCCCGGGCCACGGCCCGGTCGCCGGCCTGCTGGCCGGAATCGGCCTGAGCGGTGTCACGCCGCGCCCCGACCTGGAACTCCGCCTCCCCGAGTAGTCGTTAGTAGCCTGTTCACGGCTACTCGCTGAAAGTGGGGAACGGGCAAGTGAAGCAACTGAGGCCGGGGATCCTGGCGGGCATCTTCGTGGTCGCCGGGGTCCTGTCCTGGGCCGGTGCCCGGCTGTGGAACGCCTACGGCACCCTGCCGGGCGTTCCGCTGGCCGCGCCGATCGTCCTGGGGGTGATCGCCGTGGTGCTGCTGGCCACGGCGCTGTCCCTGCGGGCCCGGCTCAAGGCCCAGCGCGAGCGCCGCCCGGGTGCGAAGGGCGTGGAGCCGCTGATGGCGGCCCGCGCAGTGGTCTTCGGGCAGGCCAGCGCCCTGGTGGCCGCACTGGTGGCGGGTATGTACGGCGGTGTGGGCGTCTTCCTGCTGACCGACTCGCTGGACGTCCCGGCCCGCCGCGACCAGGCCTGGTACGCCGCCTTCTCGGTCCTCGCGGGCTTCGCGGTCATCGCGGCCGCCCTCTTCCTGGAGCGCGTCCTGAAGCTCCCCGAGGACGAGGACCCCGGCCCGCAGTCCCCGGCCCGGGCCTAGGGATCAGGCCTCCCACCACGTTGACCGTCTGCCTGCTCGGCACACCCCAGGACATCGGTCCCCTGCCGTGAACCGAAGTCACGGAGGGGGACCCTGACGGGCAGCACCGACCATGCGGCTAGCGCGCCATGATGAGGCTCATCGCCTCGGCCCGGGTGGCCGTGGAACGGAGCTGCCCGCGAACCGCGGACGTCGTGGTCTTGGCGCCCGGCTTGCGGATGCCGCGGACCGACATGCACATGTGCTCCGCCTCGACCACCACGATGGCGCCGCGCGCGTCGAGGATCTCCATCAGGGAGTCCGCTATCTGCGTCGTAAGGCGTTCCTGCACCTGCGGCCGGCGGGCGTAGACCTCCACGAGACGGGCCAGCTTCGACAGGCCCGTGATCTTGCCGTTCTCCGCCGGGATGTAGCCGACGTGGGCGACTCCGTGGAAAGGCAGCAGATGATGCTCGCACAGACTGACGATTTCGATGTCCTTCACCAGGACCATCTCGTCATGCCCCAGGTCGAACACCGTCGTCAGAACGTCCTCGGGCTTCTGCCACAAACCGGCCAGAATCTCCCGGTAGGCACGCGCCACGCGCGCCGGGGTCTCCAGGAGGCCCTCGCGGTCCGGGTCCTCGCCGACCGCGATCAGGAGTTCGCGGACCGCTGCCTCCGCGCGCTTCTCGTCGAACTCACCGATCCTGCCCTCGTCACCGGTCAGGGTCACTGGGTCGGTCATCTCATCCTCGTTCCTGTCCGCACACGCGGTCGTACAAATGTGCCGCGCCCCCCAGGCTAGAACCTGGGGGGCGCGGCTTCCATTCCGGGTGGGTCGAGCCCGACGGCTACTCGGCGCGGTCCTCCGGAGCCACCTCGATGCCCTTCTCCGTGGAGACGGGCGCGACGGCGGACGTGCCGTTCGCCGCGTTCGTCAGCTGCAGCTCCTTGGGGGAGAGCACCGGCGGCCGGGTGGAGGGGGTGCGGCGGGAGGAGCCGGTCCACGCGGGGCGGGCCGGGCGCTTGACGATGGTCGAGAAGATCTCGGCGATCTCCTCCTTGCCCAGCGTCTCCTTCTCCAGCAGTGCGAGGACCAGGTTGTCGAGGACGTCGCGGTTCTCGACGAGGATCTCCCAGGCCTCGTTGTGCGCGGTCTCGATGAGCTTCTTGACCTCTTCGTCGACCAACGCCGCGACCTCTTCCGAGTAGTCCCGCGGGTGCGACATCTCGCGGCCCAGGAACGGCTCGGTGTTGTCGCCGCCGAACTTGATCGCGCCGAGACGCTCGGTCATGCCGTACTGCGTGACCATGGCCCGCGCCGTGGCGGTGGCCTTCTCGATGTCGTTCGCCGCGCCCGTGGTCGGGTCGTGGAAGACCAGCTCCTCGGCCGCGCGCCCGCCCAGCATGTACGCCAGCTGGTCGAGCATCTCGTTGCGCGTGGTCGAGTACTTGTCCTCGTCGGGCAGGACCATGGTGTAGCCCAGGGCCCGGCCGCGGGACAGGATCGTGATCTTGTGGACCGGGTCGGAGTTCGGCGAGGCCGCCGCGACCAGGGCGTGACCGCCCTCGTGGTACGCGGTGATCTTCTTCTCGCGGTCCGACATGATCCGGGTCCGCTTCTGCGGGCCCGCCACGACGCGGTCGATCGCCTCGTCCAGGACGTGGTTGTCGATCAGCTTCTTGTCCGAGCGGGCCGTGAGGAGCGCGGCCTCGTTGAGGACGTTGGAGAGATCGGCACCGGTGAAGCCCGGGGTACGGCGGGCGACGGCGCCCAGGTCGACGTCAGGGGCGACCGGCTTGCCCTTCTGGTGGACCTTGAGGATCTCCAGACGGCCCTGCATGTCGGGGCGGTCGACCGCGATCTGCCGGTCGAAGCGGCCCGGACGCAGCAGCGCCGGGTCGAGGATGTCGGGGCGGTTCGTGGCGGCGATCAGGATGACGCCGCCCTTCACGTCGAAGCCGTCCATCTCGACGAGCAGCTGGTTCAGGGTCTGCTCGCGCTCGTCGTGGCCGCCGCCGAGGCCCGCACCGCGGTGCCGGCCGACGGCGTCGATCTCGTCGACGAAGACGATCGCCGGGGCGTTGGCCTTGGCCTGCTCGAACAGGTCACGGACACGCGAGGCACCGACACCGACGAACATCTCGACGAAGTCGGAACCGGAGATCGAGTAGAAGGGGACACCGGCCTCGCCCGCGACGGCGCGCGCGAGCAGGGTCTTTCCGGTGCCGGGCGGGCCGTAGAGCAGCACGCCCTTGGGGATCTTCGCGCCGACGGCCTGGAACTTCGCCGGCTCCTGGAGGAACTCCTTGATCTCGTGGAGTTCCTCGACGGCCTCGTCCGAGCCCGCGACGTCGGCGAACGTCGTCTTCGGGGTGTCCTTGGTGATGAGCTTGGCCTTGGACTTCCCGAAGTTCATGACCCGGGAGCCGCCGCCCTGCATCTGGTTCATCAGGAACAGGAAGACGAGGACGATGAGGACGAAGGGCAGGAGCGAGAGCAGCACGCTGAGGAACGGGCTGGTCTTGTCCGGGGTGACGGAGTAGCCGTCCGGGATCTGACCGGCGTCGTACTTGGTCTGGAGGCTCTGGGCGAGCTGGACGCCCTGATCCCCGATGTAGTTGGCCTGGAACTTGGTGCCGTCGTGCTTGCCGAGCTTCTCGCCCTGTTTGAGCTCAATCTTGATCATCTGGCTGTCGCCGGTGGTCAGCTTGGCTGTCTCCACCTGGCCAGTGTTGATCGCCTTGATGACCTCGCTGGTGTCCACCGACTTGTAGCCGCCGCCGGAGCCGACGACATTCATCAACACGACCACGGCGAGGACGGCCAGCACGATCCACATGACCGGCCCACGGAAGTATCGCTTCACGTCCATCCATACGGGGTGCCGGGCACCCCGTCCCTCCTGCCCGTAGGTAAATGCTGCTGTGTGAGTAAAGACTGTTCTTCGGAATGTACCCCTGAATTGTCACCCGCGGCCCGTGGGACGGCTGACAGACCCGCCTTCCCCTGCTCCAACGGCGGGAATCGCCCCCAGGTTCCCCGGCGGCGCCGGGGATTCCCGGGGGCGCGGCGGGTCAGCCGCCGTAGACGTGCGGGGCGAGCGTGCCGACGAACGGCAGGTTGCGGTACTTCTCGGCGTAGTCGAGGCCGTAGCCCACCACGAACTCGTTGGGGATGTCGAAGCCGACCCACTTCACGTCGATCGCGACCTTCGCGGCCTCGGGCTTGCGCAGCAGCGTGACGACCTCCAGGGAGGCCGGCTGGCGGGAGCCCAGGTTCGACAGCAGCCAGGACAGCGTCAGACCGGAGTCGATGATGTCCTCGACGATCAGGACGTGCTTGTCCTTGATGTCGGTGTCCAGGTCCTTGAGGATCCGCACCACACCGGAGGACTGGGTCCCGGCGCCGTACGAGGACACCGCCATCCAGTCCATGGTGAGCGGGGTGGACAAGGCGCGCGCCAGGTCCGCCATCACCATGACGGCGCCCTTGAGGACACCGACGATGAGCAGGTCCTTGCCCGCGTACTCCGCGTCGATCTTCGCGGCCAGCTCGGCCAGCTTCGCGTCGATCTCTTCCTTGGTGATGAGCACCGACTGGAGGTCGTTGCCCATGTCCTTCTCGTCCACCCGCATCACTTTCGTTGTCGGCCGGGGCTCCGGGGTGTCCCCCGGAGGACTCAGCCGTGTTTCAGCACCAATCAGCCCTGCCGGATGACAAGTCTGCCACCCTGCCGCTGGGCCTCCACCCGGCCGGGCAGGTTGATGGCGCCCTGACCGCGCCATCCGGTGATGAGGCGGTCGACTTCCTCGATGTGACGGGCGAAGAGGGAGCCCGCGGGCGAGCCCGCCGCGACGACGGCCCTGCGCAGCACGCGGCGGCGGACGGCCGGGGGCAGGGCGTACAGCTTGGCGCACTCCAGGCGGCCGTCCTCGTCGCGTACGCCGCCCTCCGCCTCGGCGGCCCAGGCGTCCAGGGCGTCGGCGTCGTCGCGGGAGAGCTGGGCGGTGCGGGCGAGGGCCTCCACGACCCCCTTGCCGAGCGCCTTCTCCAGGGCGGGCAGTCCCTCGTGGCGCAGGCGGGAGCGGGTGTAGGCGGGGTCCATGTTGTGCGGGTCGTCCCAGACGGCCAGGGACTGGACCATGCACGCCTTGCGGGCGGTCTGCCGGTCGACCTGGAGGAAGGGGCGGCGGTAGCGGTGGCTGCGGCGGCCCGCGCCGCCGGAGACCTCCGGCATGCCGGAGAGCGAGCGGATACCGGATCCGCGGGCCAGCCCGAGCAGGACGGTTTCCGCTTGATCGTCCCGGGTGTGGCCGAGCAGTACGGCGACGGCTCCGAGGCGGTCGGCGGCGTCGTCCAGGGCGCCGTAGCGGGCGTCGCGGGCGGCGGCCTCGGGGCCTCCGTCACGGCCGACGCGCACGGCGACGGACTCCACCGGGTCGAGGCCGAGGGCGGTCATGCGGGCGACGACCTCGGCGGCGCGCAGGTCGGAGCCGGCCTGCAGTCCGTGGTCGACGGTGATGCCGCCGGCCCGGATGCCGAGTTTGGGGGCCTCGAAGGCGAGCGCCGAGGCGAGTGCCATGGAGTCGGCGCCGCCGGAACAGGCGACGAGCACGAGTGGCGGGGTGCCCGCGCCGGTGAGACGGTCGGCACGGGGGATGCCTCCGGACGGGGTCCGGGGGTGGTCGGTGAGCTCGGTGAGGACGTCGTGGAGTACGCGGCGGACCGCCAGGCGTATCGCCGCGACCGCAGGATGGGGACCCATGTCCGGTGCCCTTCGATGGAGTTCGGATGCCTCGGAGGCTTCGGGGTGGTGTGCTGGGGGGTGCTTGCCCGGCTGCCCCCGCGGAACGGGAGGATGTCACTCAGAGTGCGTCGATGGTGACAGAACCGAGCCGTTCCCTGAGCATCGCACGCCCTTATACGGCTCACGGTCCC
This sequence comes from Streptomyces sp. NPDC090021, assembly GCF_044748225.1. NCBI lineage: Bacteria > Bacillati > Actinomycetota > Actinomycetes > Kitasatosporales > Streptomycetaceae > Streptomyces > Streptomyces sp. NPDC090021. The sequence continues at coordinate 12,944 of NZ_JBIVFO010000070.1, forward strand.
TCGGACGGGTGATGCTGCTTCCCCCAGTGAGACATGTTTAGGCCTCTCCGTCACATGTGGCGCGGGTGAACGCGAGGGAAGCCGCGGGCCGCGCCGTGCCGGCCCGCCGCCGCCCGGCGGGCCGGTGCTCCCGGCGTCACCCCTCCCGGCGCTCTCCGCCCCCTTCGCTCCCCTTGCCGTGGACGCGGGCGACCCAGTCGGCGGGACGGTCGATCTCCGCCTTGGTGGGCAGCGTGTTCGGGGAGGTCCAGACCCGGTTGAAGCCGTCCATGCCGACCTGGCCGACGACGGCCCGTACGAAGCGCTCGCCGTCGCGGTACTGGCGCAGCTTGGCGTCGAGGCCGAGCAGCTTGCGCAGGGCGGCGTCGAGGCGGCCCGCTCCGCTGGCGCGGCGCTGCTGGAACTTCTCGCGGATCTCGGCGACGGAGGGCACCACCTGGGGGCCGACGCCGTCCATGACGAAGTCGGCGTGTCCCTCCAGCAGGGACATGACGGCCGTGAGGCGGCCGAGGATCTCGCGCTGCTCGGGGGTCTGCACGAGCTCGACGAGGGAGCGGCCGTCGTCGCCGCGCTCGGCGTCCGGGCGGGCCCCGGCGAAGGACTGGGCGGCCTCCCGGATGCGTTCCAGGACCGTCATGGGGTCCACGTCGGTGGCGCCGAGGAACGTCTGGATTTCGCCTTCGAGATGGGCGCGCAGCCACGGGACGGCCGTGAACTGGGTACGGTGCGTCTCCTCGTGCAGGCAGACCCACAGCCGGAAGTCGTGCGGAGCCACCTCCAGCTCGCGCTCGACGTGCACGATGTTCGGGGCGACGAGCAGCAGCCGGCCGCCCGCCGCGGAGGACGGCAGGTCGCGGGAGGCGGGCGCGAAGGTCTCGTACTGGCCCAGCACCCTGGAGGCCAGGAAGCTGAGCAGCATGCCCAGCTCGACGCCGGTGACCTTGCCGCCGAAGGCTCCGAGGACGGCTCCGCCGGGGGCGTTCGCCCGGCGGTCCTGCATCTTGCCCAGGAGCGGCATCAGCAGCTCCCGGAATCCGGCGACGTTGGCCTTGACCCACCCGGCCCGGTCGACGACCAGGACGGGGGTGTCGGGGACGGTGGCCCCCTCGGGGATCATCCGGGTGAACTCGCGCACGTGCCGTTCCGATGTCCTGGCGTGCCCGCGCAGTTCGGCGACGACGGCCCGCGCCTCGTCCCGGGTGACCTCCGGGCCGGGCCGTACCAGCCGGGTCGCGGTCGCCACCGCGAGGTTCCAGTCGACCATCTCCGCACCACTGATGCTCGTCATGCGTCAACCGTACGTGGGCGAGCCGTCCGGCGGACCCCCTACGGAGCGCCCGCGACGGCCGCGGCCAGCTTGTCGAGGCCTTTCTCGGCGCCCTCCGGGCCGGGGCTGTTCGCGGTCAGGAAGGCGAAGGCGAGGAGCCTTCCGGTGGCGTCGACGACGGTGCCGGACAGGGAGTTCACCCCGGTGAGGGTGCCGGTCTTGGCGCGGACCAGGCCGGCGGCCGGGGAGCTGCCGGCGTTGCGGGCGCGCAGGGTCCCGGTGAACCCGGCGACGGGCAGCCCGGTGAGGACGGGCCGCAGCTCGGGGTGGCCGGGGTCGGCGGCCTTGGCGAGCAGGGCGGTCAGCAGGCCGGCGCTGACCTTGTCCGCGCGGCTCAGGCCGCTGCCGTCGGCGAAGCGGAAGCCGGCCGTGTCGATGCCGAGTCCGGCGATCCTGGCGGTGACCGCCTTCTCGGCCCCTTCGAAGCTGGCGGGCTGCCCGGAGGCGAGGGCGGTCTGGCGGGCGAGGGCCTCGGCGATGTCGTTGTCGCTGTTGGTCAGCATCCGTTCGACGAGCCCGGCCACGGGGGTGGACAGGGTGACCGCGAGCGGCTGGGCTCCGGCGGCGGCCTTGGCCCGCACCGGTTCCCCGGTGACCTCGACGCCGCGTTCCGCCAGCAGGGTGCGGAAGGCGCGGGCGGCGGCCCGGGCCGGGTCGTCGGCGCGGTCCACGGGTCCGGAGACGGACTCGTCGGGGCGGCCCTCGTCGGCGGCCAGGGCGGTCACGGGGGCGATGTTGGGGTTGACGCCGATCGGGTGCCGTACGGGGCCGCTGTAGAGGCTGTCGTCGTAGGCGAGGGTCACGGTGTCGGTGCCGGCGGCCTTGAGCGCCTGGGCGGCGTCGGCGGCCAGGGCGACGAGGCTGCCGCCCGATCCGGCCGGGCTCTTCTTCTTCGCGGTGAGGGAGGGGTCGCCACCGCCGACCAGGACGACCTGCCCGGGGGTGGCGCCGGGCACGACGGTGGTCCTGATCCGGTGCTCGGGTCCGAGCGCGGCCAGCACGGCCGCCGCGGTGACGATCTTGACGGTGGAGGCGGGGGTCATCGCGTCGCGCGCCCCGGACTCGTACAGGACCTGCCCGGTGGCGGTGTCCACGACGGAGGCGGTCCGGACGGTGCCGAGCGCCGGATCGGCCAGCAGCGGCCGCAGCCTGGCGGCCAGCGCGTCGGCGGGCGCGGCGGCGGCCGCCTGCCCCCGCGGGACGCCGGGACCGACGGCGCCCAGCACTCCCGGGGCGCTGGGCGCGGCCTGCGGAAGGGGTCCGGCGGCGGAGCCGCCATCGTGATCTGCGCCACCCGTACGGCCCCAGGAGGCGGCCTTGTCCCGCTCGGCCTTACGCTGGCCGGAGTCCCATGGACCGGCGGCGGTCACCGCTGCCACCGACAGGGCGAGGCCGGCGACGGCCGCACCCGCGGTGAGCTGCCAGGTCTTGACCAATGGCACCTCGGACCAGCCCCTTTCGCGATCACACATATGCGTGAGGGACACTTAACCACTGCGTCTTGCCGCGAGCATGGCACCCCACCCGACAGGGCGGGCCGGACGCGCACGCACTTGAACCAATGCCGTCTCGAAGCACTGAAGCTGATCATGGAGGAGCAGGACGTGGAGTTCGACGTCACCATCGAGATCCCCAAGGGTTCGCGGAACAAGTACGAGGTGGACCACGAGACCGGCCGGATCCGTCTGGACCGTCGCCTCTTCACCTCGACCAGCTACCCGGCCGACTACGGCTTCGTCGAGAACACCCTCGGCGAGGACGGCGACCCGCTGGACGCGCTGGTCATCCTGGACGAGCCGACCTTCCCGGGCTGCCTCATCAAGTGCCGCGCCATCGGCATGTTCCGCATGACGGACGAGGCGGGCGGCGACGACAAGCTGCTGTGCGTGCCGGCCTCCGACCCGCGTGTCGAGCACCTGCGCGACATCCACCACGTGTCCGAGTTCGACCGCCTGGAGATCCAGCACTTCTTCGAGGTCTACAAGGACCTGGAGCCGGGCAAGTCCGTCGAGGGCGCGAACTGGGTCGGCCGCACCGAGGCCGAGGCCGAGATCGAGGCCTCGTACAAGCGCCTGGAGGCGCAGGGCGGCCACCACTGAGCTCGCGCTCGGCGGTGAACGGGCCGGGGCACTCCCCCGCGCCCCCGTGACATGGCGGGCGGCATCCCCTCGGGGGATGCCGCCCGCCGTCGTGTTCCCGGGCCGGGGAACCAGGTTTCGACGGGGAGGAAACGGTTCCGCATACTGATGGTCCGGGCTGATCACGAACGGGAGGACGCGTGGCGGAGGCCGACGGGACGGAGGACAGGAAGCCCCAGTCCGACGAGGCGCACAGCGCCTTCACGCCGCCTCCCGGCATCGAGCCGGAGGTGTCCGCCGACGACCAGCCCACCTCGGAATTCGTCCGCCCGGCGAACACCGGGCCGGTTCCGCCCGAGCCCGAGGGCTCGGCCTTCGCCGCGCCGGCCACCTACAGCGCCGCGCAGTCCCCGCCCGCCTACACCCCCGGCCAGGGCTTCCCCGTCGCCCAGATGAAGGAGTCCCCCTGGCAGGACCGCATGCGCACGATGCTGCGCATGCCGGTCGACGTGCGTCCCGTACCGGACCTGGTGCAGCGGCCGAGCGAGACGGGGCCCGCCGTGGGCCGTGTGCTCGACCTGACGCTGCGCATCGGGGAGCTCCTGCTGTCGGGCGGCGAGGGCTCGGAGGACGTGGAGGCCGCGATGTTCGCCGTGGCCCGCTCCTACGGGCTGGACCGCTGCGAGCCGACCGTCACCTTCACCATGCTGTCGATCACGCACCAGCCGTCGCTGGTCGACCACCCGGTCTCGGCCAGCCGGACCGTACGCCGCCGGGGCACCGACTACACGCGCCTGGCGGCCGTGTTCCGGCTGGTGGCCGACATCAGCTCGCCGGAGACCGACATCTCGCTGGAGGAGGCCTACCGGCGCCTCGCCGAGATCCGGCGCAACCGCCACCCGTACCCCACGTGGGTGCTCACGGCGGCCGCCGGGCTGCTCGCCGGGGCCGCCTCGGTCCTGGTCGGCGGCAGGGTGCTGGTCTTCTGCGCGGCCGCCCTCGGCGCGGTCCTCGGGGACCGGCTCGCCTGGCTGTGCGCCGGGCGCGGGCTGCCCGAGTTCTACCAGTTCGTGGTCGCCGCGATGCCGCCGGCGGCCTTCGGGGTGGCGCTCAAGCTCGCGGAGATCGAGAACATCAAGGCCTCCGCCGTGATCACCGGCGGGCTGTTCGCGCTGCTGCCGGGGCGGGCCCTGGTCGCGGCCGTGCAGGACGGCCTGACCGGCTTCTACATCACCGCCGCCGCCCGGCTCCTGGAGGTCATGTACCTCTTCATCGGCATCATCATGGGCGTACTGGTCGTGCTCTACCTCGGGCTGCAGCTGGGGGCCTCGCCCAAGCCCGAGGAGGTCCTGCAGATCACCGAGCGGCCGCTGATCCAGATCGCGGCGTCGATGGTGCTCGTCTTCACCTTCGCGATCCTGCTCCAGCAGGAACGCTCCACGGTGTGGATCGTGACCCTCAACGGCGGGGTGGCGTGGGTGACCTTCGGGGCCCTGCACTACGCGGGCGGGATCCCGCCCGTGCCGTCCACGTGCGTGGCCGCCGGGCTGGTCGGTCTCTTCGGGCAGCTCTTCTCCCGCTACCGCTTCACGTCCGCCCTGCCGTTCGTCACGGCCGCCATCGGGCCGCTGCTGCCGGGCTCGGCGACGTACTACGGGCTGCTGCTGATCGCCGAGGACCGGCTGAACGAGGGGCTGGGCTCCCTGGTGAACGCCGCGGCCATCGCCCTGGCCATCGCGATCGGGGTCAACCTGGGCTCGGAGACCTCCCGGCTGTTCATGCGCATCCCCGGGGCGGCGAGCGCCGCCAAGGGCCGCGCCGCGGCCAAGCGGACCCGCGGCTACTGAGCGGGCCGCCGGCCTCCGCCCGGTTCCCGGTACGCGGAACAGGCCGCACCCCGGCCCCGGTGGGGCGGGCGTGCGGCCCGTTCGACGTGTCGTCCCGCGTGGGGCCTCAGCGCTTGGCGTGGCGTCCGCGCTGGCCCGGGGACTGCGGGCCGGTGCCGTCGGCGGCCACGACCGCCTCCGACGCCTGGCCGGCGTTCGCCTTGGCCTCCTTGCGGGCCTTCAGCACCTCGAAGACGACCGGGATGACGGAGATGAGGACGATGCCGACGAGGATCGGCTCGATGTTCGTCTTGATGAACTCGATCTGTCCGAGCCAGTAGCCCGCGATGGTGACGCCCGCGCCCCATCCGATGCCGCCGATGATGTTGTAGGTCAGGAAGGTGCGGTACTTCATCGCGCCGGCGCCCGCGACCATCGGGGCGAAGGTACGGATGATCGGCACGAAGCGGGCGAGCACGATGGCCTTGGGGCCGTGCTTGTCCATGAACTCGTGCGCCTTGTCCAGGTTCTCCCGCTTGAAGAGCTTGGAGTTCGGCCGGTTGAAGAGCTTCGGGCCGAAGTACTTGCCGATCATGTAGCCGACCTGGTCGCCGATGATGGCGGCGGCGACGATCAGGGTGCAGACCAGCCACAGCGGCTGCTTGATGTACTGCCCGTCCGCGACCAGCAGGCCCGCGGTGAAGAGCAGGGAGTCGCCGGGGAGGAAGGCGAAGAGACCCGACTCGGCGAAGACGATGACCAGGATGCCGATCAGGCCGAAGTGCGAGATCAGGTAGTCCGGGGACAGCCACTCAGGGCCGAGCGCAAGCGTATACACGGGTTCCGGGCTCTCCTGGATCGAGGGGAAGAACAGCGATGGGGGCGGTTTCAATTATCAACGCACACGACCCCCGCCCGGTTCCAGGTACCGGCGGGGGTCGAGTGCGTGATATTCCGCTTACACCCCGCGTACACCGTTCGCGAGGATCGCGTCCCTCAGGTGCGCCGCGAAGCCCGGCTTCATGGCGTCGTAGAACGCCGTGAACCGCTCGTCCGCCACGTACATCTCACCGAGGCACGTGTGCATCTCGTACGGGCAGTCGTAGAACCACCGGTGGATGTGCAGGCGGTGCTCCTCGGCCAGGTCCATGGCCCGCTCTCCGTCGGCGGGTTCGCCCGCCTCCATGGCCGCCGCGTACCGGCGGCCCCACTCGGCGGACTCGTCCTGCATCCGCTGCCAGTCGTCCTTGGTGTACGAGGCCGCGCGGCGCTGCGACTCGGCGTACGCCTCGGTGTCGCCCCAGCGCTCCTCGGCCTCCTGGGAGTAACGCTCCGGGTCCTGCTCCCCGAAGACCTCGAACCTCTCCTCGGGCGTGAGGTTGATGCCCATCTTCTTCGCCTCCATGGCGTGCTCAACGGCCTTGGCCATCTGCTGGAGCCGGGCGATCCGGTCGGTCAGCAGGGCATGCTGCCGGCGCAGATGCTCCTGGGGATCCGAATCCGGGTCGTCCAGCAGGACCGCGACCTCGTCGAGGGGGAAGCCGAGCTCCCGGTAGAACAGGATCCGCTGCAGCCGGTCCAGGTCGGCGTCGTCGTACCGCCGGTGTCCCGCGTGGCTGCGGCCGCCCGGGGAGAGCAGCCCGATCTCGTCGTAGTGGTGCAGGGTGCGCACCGTGACCCCGGCGAAACCGGCCACCTGGCCCACTGAGAAACCCATTCCTTCCCTCCTCTGCTCGGGTACGCCCCCCACTGTGGTTCCTCACGCCGCGTGAGGTGCAAGTCCGCTCCGGCGGCAGCCCGTGCCCGCGGACGGCGCCGAGGGCAGTGAGCCGGATCGCCGACAGGGGCCGGGCTGTGCCCCCGCCGACACGCCCTACCCCATCGCCTTGGTGCCGTCGATGGATTCGCGGACGATGTCCGCGTGGCCCGCGTGCCGGGCGAACTCCTCCACCAGGTGCAGCAGCATCCAGCGGATGGAGACCTCGGCGTCCTTGGGGAACCACGGCGCCGGCGGCAGCGGGAAGGTCTCGTCCAGGCTCTCGACGGCGGCGACGAAGGCCTCCGTCTCCTGCCGGACGCCGTCCCAGAAGGCCAGCACGGACGGGATGGACTCGCCCTCGACGAGGCGGAAGCTCTCGCTGTGGCTCGCCTCGTCGCGCAGCCGCTCGTTCGGCCGCTGCTGGGCCAGCCGCAGCCAGTTCAGCTCGACCTCCGCCACGTGCTTGAGCAGCCCGGACAGGGAGAGCTCGCTGGCGCTCGGCCGGCTCCCGGCCCGTTCCTCGTCGAGCCCGGCGAGGGATTCACGGACCGCCGTGCGCTGGGCCTCGACGAAGGCGAGGAGCGTGCCGCGCTCGTCGCCGGGGACCTCGGTGGAAAGCTGAGCCATGACCCGACCGCCTCTGCGTGGTGTCGCCGGGGGCCTCTCCCCCGACACACCACACGCTACGCATGATCCAGGTCAGCTTCCGTCCTAGATCGGGAATCAGTTCGGGGAGATCTCCCCGTCCGGCCGGATCGCGGGCAGCGCCGTGGCGGGCGTGGGCAGCAGGGCCTTGGTGAGGTCCTGCTTGCCCGTCGGGTCGAGCCCGTACATCGCCTCGTAGATCTTGCGGACGGCCGGGCCCGAGGCCCCGGAGCCGGTGCCGCCCTGGGAGATCGTCATGACGATCGCGTAGTCCTCGGTGTACGAGGCGAACCACGAGGTGGTCTGCTTGCCCTGGACCTCGGCCGTGCCGGTCTTGGCGTGCATCGGGATCTGCTTCTGCGGCCAGCCGCCGAAGCGCCAGGCGGCGCTGCCGTCGGTGGCCACGCCGGCGAGGGCCGCGTCGATGTTGTCACGGGTCTTCTTGTCCATCGGGAGCTTCCCCCGCTCCTTGGGGGCGATCTCCCGCACCGACGTCCCGTCGGCGCTGACGACCGCCTTGCCGACGCTCGGCTGGTGGAGGGTGCCGCCGTTGGCGATGGCCGCGTAGACGGACGCCATCTGGAGCGGGGTGACGAGCGTGTCGCCCTGCCCGATCGAGTAGTTGATCGCGTCACCCTCGCGCAGCTGGTTGCCCTGGCGGCAGTTCTCGTAGGCGATCTTCTCGGCGAAGCTGCCGTTCTTCTTGCCGTCCCGGCACCAGGCGTCCTTGTTGGCGTCGAAGAAGTCCTGCTTCCACTTGCGGTCGGGGATCCGGCCGGGCACCTCGTTGGGCAGGTCGATGCCGGTGCGCTTGCCCAGACCGAACTCGTGGGCCGTCTTGAAGAACCAGTCCTTCGGGTCCTTCTTCGGTTTGATGCCCCCGTCCTTCTTCCACTCCTGGTCCGCGATCAGGTAGTAGACGGTGTCGCAGGAGACCTCCAGGGCCCGGCCGATGGTGATGTCGCCGTAACCCTGCGACTCGAAGTTCGTGAAGGTCTGACTGCCCACCGAGTACGAGCTGGGGCAGGGGTAGCGGTTGTTGAAGGGGTAGCCGGCGTTGACCGCGGCGGTCGAGGTGACCACCTTGAAGATGGAGCCGGGCGCCGCCTGCCCCTGGATCGCCCGGTTCAGCAGCGGGTAGTTGGAGGCCTTGTCGGTGAGGGAGGCGTAGTCCTTCGCGGAGATGCCGCCCACCCAGGCGTTGGGGTCGTAGGTCGGGTTCGAGGCCATCGCGACGATCCGGCCCGTTCGGGTCTCCATCACCACGACCGCGCCCGAGTCGGCCTCGTAGTTGCGGTTGGTGTTCCTGTCCCTGACCTTGCGCGCGTCGATCATGGCGTTGTTCAGCTCGCGCTCGGCCACCGCCTGCACGCGCGAGTCAATCGAGGTCACGATGTTCGAGCCGGGCTGCGCCGGGTCGGTCCGCCCCTGCCCGATGACGCGGCCGAGGTTGTCCACCTCGTAGCGGGTGATGCCGGCCTTGCCGCGCAGCTCCTTGTCGTAGGTGCGCTCCAGGCCGGAGCGGCCCACCTGGTCGGAGCGCAGGTAGGGGGAGTCGGTCTTCTTCGCCTTGGCGATCTCCTCGTCGGTGACCGGGGAGAGGTAGCCCAGCACCTGGGAGGTGTTGGCCTGGTCCGGGGCGGCGTACCGGCGCAGCGCGGTCGCCTCGGCCGTGATGCCGGGGAAGTCCTCGGGGTGCTCGCGGATCTGCAGCGCCTGCTCGGTGGTCGCCTCGTCGCTGACCGGGATCGGCTGGTAGGGGGAGCCGTTCCAGCAGGGCTGCTTGGTCTTGGAGTCGCAGAGGCGGACCCTGTCGATGACCTCCTGGGGGTCCATGCCCAGGACCCCGGCGAGCCGGGTCAGGACGGACCTGCCCTTGTCCTTCATGGTCAGCAGCTCGGTACGGCTGGCGGAGACCACGAGGTGGGTCGCGTTGTCGGCGAGCGGGACCCCGCGCGAGTCGAGGATCGAGCCGCGCACGGCCGGCTGGACCACCTGCTGGACGTGGTTGTTCTTCGCCTCGTCCGTGTAGTCCTGGCCGTTGCGGATCTGGAGGTACCAGAGCCGTCCGCCCAGCGTGAGCAGGAGGGAGAAGACCACGACCTGGATGATGACGAGCCGGTTCTGGACCCGAGGGGTCCGGCCGGTCTCCGGTATGTTGCTCAACTCGATCTCCCCCGGGCGGCTGCCTACGCCCGGCCGAGTCTAGTGACCCGGACGTGCCCGGTGGATCAGGGCCGGGCGTCCCCGGGCCCTGTCGGCGAAATCCCGCCTGGCCCGGCACCGCTTTGACGAGGGGTCTAGAAGGCTGATGAAGATCTTGTTGGGGGGCTGTCCGGCCGTAGGCCGGGCGGCCCTTTGGTCTATGTGGTGGTGGGGGTGAGGGTCCAGGTGG
>NZ_JBIVFO010000071.1:0-22560 GCF_044748225.1 Streptomyces sp. NPDC090021
AGTAGCTCCGCTACGAGGATATTCGTCCCGCACGCCGAGGGCACGCACCGAACGCCGCTCCTTGCTCCACGGGGCAACTCAATACAGGCCCTAGACGTACCGCTCCAGGATCGACGACTCCGCCAGCCGGGACAGGCCCTCGCGGACACTGCGCGCACGGGCCTCGCCCACGCCGTCCACCGTCTGCAGGTCGTCGACGCTCGCGGCGAGCAGCTTCTGCAGACCGCCGAAGTGCTCCACCAGCCGCTCGATGATCGCGCCCGGCAGCCTCGGTACCTTCGCCAGCAGCCGGTAGCCGCGCGGCGACACCGCCGAGTCCAGCGTCTCGGGCGAGCCCGTGTACCCCAGGGCCCGCGCCACGATGGGCAGTTCCAGCAGCTCCGGGTGGGTCAGCGCGTCCAGCTCCGCCAGCGCCTCGTCCACCGTGCGGGAACGCTTCGCCGTCGGCTCGGGCACGTAGTCCCGGATGACGAGCTCCCGCTCCTGCTCGATCCCCACCGTCAGCTCGTCCAGCTGGAGGGACAGCAGTCGCCCGTCCGTGCCCAGTTCGACCACGTACTCGGCGATCTCGGTCGCGATCCGGCGGACCATTTCCAGCCGCTGCGCGACCGCCGTCACGTCGCGCACCGTGACCAGGTCCTCGATCTCCAGCGCGGACAGCGTGCCCGCGACCTCGTCGAGGCGCAGCTTGTACCGCTCCAGCGTGGCCAGGGCCTGGTTCGCCCGCGACAGGATCGCCCCGGACTCCTCCAGGACCCGCCGCTCCCCGTCCACGTACAGCGCGATCAGCCGCATCGACTGCGACACCGACACCACCGGGAAGCCGCACTGCTTCGACACGCGGTCGGCCGTGCGGTGGCGGGTGCCCGTCTCCTCCGTGGGGATCGACGCGTCCGGCACGAGCTGTACGCCGGCCCGCAGGATCTTGGTGAGGTCCTTGTCGAGGATGAGTGCGCCGTCGAGCTTGCACAGCTCGCGCAGCCGGGTCGCGGTGAACTCCACGTCCAGGACGAAGCCGCCCGTGCACATCGCCTCGACGGCCTTGTCCATGCCGAGGACGATCAGGCCGCCGGTGTTGCCGCGGACGATCCGCTCAAGACCGTCGCGCAGTGGCTGACCGGGCGCGACCGCGCTCAGCGAGGCGCGCATGAGCGCGTCGTGCTTGGAGCCCGCGCCGGACTTCCCGGGTGCTGATGCCCCGTCCTTGGCTGCCACTGCACTCCTCCGGTCGCGGGTTGCGCCGCCCAGCGCGGGGGCACGAGGACGTGCGTACGGCCGGGCGGACCAGCACAAAGTCTACCGGCGCCCGCTGCGGCCCCGCCGTGGCTTGGCGGGCTACGCCCCGGCGGGGGCCCCTGCGGACCTCCTGACCAGGGCGGCGACCGGTCGGTCGGCCGGTTCGATCATGTGGTCCGCCCGGTTCGATCATGCGGGGTGCGGGGTGCGGGGTGCGGGGTGCGGGGTGCGGGGTGCGGGGTGCGAGGGCGCGGGGCCGCGAGGCCGGGGGACCGCGGGGCTGGGGGACCGGGGGACCGGGGGACCGGGCCCGACTGTCCCGGCCCGACGGGCCGCGGCGCCGGAGCTACTCCGCCGCCGCGGCCCGCTCCTTGGCCTCGCGGGCCGGCGTACGGGAACGGCCGCGCGGCAGCACCCGCAAGGCGTCGCCCACGTCGGCGACCTCCGTGACCTTCATGCCGGGCGGCACCTTGCCCGGATCCGCCGGCACCAGCGCGTGCGTGAAGCCCAGCCGGTGCGCCTCCGCCAGCCGCCGCTGCACGCCCGTCACCCGCCGCACCTCTCCGGCGAGGCCGACCTCCCCGATGGCCACCAGGTTCTTCGGGAGCGGGACGTCACTGGCGGCGGACGCCAGCGCGAGCGCGATCGCCAGGTCCGCGGCCGGCTCGGTCAGCTTCACCCCGCCCACGGTGGCGCTGTAGATGTCGCGCTTGCCGAGCGCCGTGATCCGGCCGCGCTGCTCCAGTACCGCCAGCATCATCGAGACGCGCGAGGTCTCCAGGCCCGAGGTGGTCCGCCGGGGGGAGGGGATCTGCGAGTCCACGGTCAGCGCCTGCACCTCGGCGACCAGAGGCCGCTTCCCTTCCAGGGTCACGGTCAGGCAGGTCCCCGGAACGGCCTCGGCGCGCCGGGTCAGGAACAGCCCGCTCGGGTCGGCGAGCCCGGTGATCCCCTCGTCGTGCAGTTCGAAGCAGCCGACCTCGTCGGTGGCGCCGTACCTGTTCTTCACGCCGCGCACGAGCCGCAGCCGCGCGTGCCGGTCGCCCTCGAAGCTCAGCACCACGTCGACGAGGTGCTCCAGCAGGCGGGGGCCGGCGATGGCCCCGTCCTTGGTGACGTGGCCGACGAGGAGGGTGGCCATGCCCCGCTCCTTGGACGCCCGGATCAGCGCGCCCGCCACCTCGCGCACCTGGGCCATGCCGCCGGGCGCGCCGTCGATCTCGGGGGAGGCGATGGTCTGTACGGAGTCCAGGACGAGGAGGGACGGCTTCACGGCGTCGAGATGCCCGAGCACCGCCGACAGGTCGGTCTCGGCGGCGAGGTACAGGTGGTCGCTCAGCGCCTTGATGCGGTCGGCCCGCAGCCGCACCTGGCTCGCCGACTCCTCACCCGTGACGTACAGGGTGCGGTGGGTGCCGCTGGAGGCCTTCGCCGCGACGTCCAGCAGCAGCGTCGACTTGCCCACGCCGGGCTCACCGGCCAGCAGTACGACGGCGCCGGGCACCAGCCCGCCGCCCAGGACCCGGTCCAGCTCGTCCACACCGGTGCTGCGCGCCGTCGCCGTCCGCCCGTCGACCTGGGCGATCGGCAGCGCGGCAGTCGACACCCGGCCGGCCGCGGTGGTCCGTACGGCGGGCGCCCCCATCTCCTCGACGGTCCCCCAGGCCTGGCACTCGGGACACCGGCCGAGCCACTTGGCCGTGGTCCAGCCGCACTCGGTGCAGCGGTAGGACGGTCGGTCCTTGGCGGATGAACGAGCAGTGCGGGCAGCCATGCCGTTCACGGTAGCCGCCGGCACCGACAGCGCGGGCCGCGGTACCCCGCGGGGCGGGCGGCTCGGGGCAGGCGGCTCGGGGCGCGGGCGGCTCCGAGCCCCGGCCGTGTCAGGGCCGTCGTCAGTGCACCGCCGATCTGTTCACCCATAAGGGCTAAAACCGGGGAAGGCTTCCAGGGCGCCCCCGGCGCGCCGCCTACGGTCGCCAGGTGAATAGCAGCCACCAGGCAGAACCCTCGCCGCGCACCGGCGCACACCGGGCGCACGGGCGCACGCCTCGCCAAGAGGAGCCGCGCCCCTTCCGGCACGAGCCGTACCTCGACGGCCTGTTCACGTACTGCCTGTCGGTCCTGTGCGACCACGACACCGCGACCGACGTGCTCGGAGACGTCCTCGCCGTGGCCGAGCGGCATCCCGGACGCTGCCCCGACGAGGGCGACCGGCGCGCCTGGCTCTACGCGCTCGCCCGCTGGGGCTGCCTGCACCGGCTGGCGGATCAGCGGCGCGTCCGGCAGGGAGCGCATTCCGCCCGGCGCGCGCCGGAGCACGCGGGGCGCGATCGTGCGCCGGGCGGCGCGACGGACAACGGCCCGGCCCAGGACGCCCATCGACAGCTTGACGTCAGTGCCTACCGCCGTACCGAACTGGCCCGGCTCGCCTGGCCGGAGGCCGCGGGCACCACACCCGCGCAGCGCGAGGCGCTCGAACTCGCCGTCCGCCACCGCCTCGCCCTCCCCGAACTCGCCGCGGTCCTCGGCACGCCCCCCGCCGCCGCCCGGGAGCTGCTGACCGGCGCCGCCTGCGAGGTGGAGCGCACCCGCGCCGCCCTCGCCGTCGTCGAGACCGGCAGCTGCCCCAGCGTCTCCCAGCTCACCGGCGGGGATGCGGACGGCAGCGGCGGCAGCGGCGACGTGCTGCTGTCCAGCACCCTGCGCGCCGAACTCGTCCGGCACGTCGACGACTGCCCCCGGTGCCGGCGCGTCGCCGAACGCGTCGGCGCCGCCGCACCCTGGCCCGGCTCCGGCGGCGTCGACAACGCCGCACTGCCGCTCGTACCCGCCCCCCGCACCGCCGTCCATGCCGCGATGCTCCGCTCCGGCCGGGGCCGCGGCCGCGGCCCCGGCCCGCGCTTCGACCGCACCGGCTTCCCGATGGACCCCAAGGACCGCGCGGCCCGCCGCGACCGGCTGCGGGCCCGGGCGGTCACCACCACGGTCGTGGCCACCGTCGTCGCGGCCCCGGTCCTGGCGCTGTGGGCCTCGTACCGCGCCGAGCAGGGCACCGGCGAGCCCGCCGGCAACGGCTCCACCCGTATCTCCGCCAGCGAGACCGAACTCCCGGCCGCCCGGATCGACGGCCGCCCGCTGACCGCCTACGAGAACACGGGGAACGCCACCGCCACCGGCGGCCCCGGCTTCGCCGAGAGCGGCGACTCCTCCGACGTCTCCGTCGAAGTGATCAGCAGTGGCCCGCCCGCACCCCCCGACCGGGCCGGCGCCCCGGGCCGGCTGTCCGTGGCCGCCTCCTCCCGGGGCGCCCTCACCCTGCTCACCCTCACCGCCTCGGGCGGCGCCCCCGTGGACTGGCGACTCTGGTCGGACGCGCCCTGGCTGCGCGCGAGCCGCACCGCGGGCACCCTCGCCCCCGGAGAATCGGTCACGCTGCACATCGCCGTCGACCCCGAGTCGCAGCCCGTCGGCGCCTGGACCGCCCGGGTCGGGGTCGACCCGACCGGCGCGGTGGTCTCCATCCGGGGCCGCGGGCGGCCCGCGTCGACGCCGACCCCGCAGCCCGAACCGACACAGCCCGCGAGCCCGTCGGCGTCACCGGACCAGACCCAGGGGCCCACGCCGACACCGGCTCCGACGGAACCGACGACCCCGCCGCCGTCCCCGACACCCGCGCCGACCCCGACGGACGGCACGGGCGGCACGGTTTCCCCCACGCCGGACCCGGCCCCGTCGGGACCGTCGGGAGACTGACGGCCGGCGGGGCAGGACCACGCCCGTGGCCCGGCCCGAGGCTTCGCCGGTGACCCGGCCCACGGGCTGCGCCACCGGGCTGGGCCACCTGGCTGGGCCCACGGGCTGGGCCTATGGTGCCGGGTCCGCGGGCTGCGCCACCGGGCTGGGCCCACGGGCTGGGCCTACGGTGCCGGGTCTGCGGGGTGCGGAGCCATCGGCAGCAGCGAGGCCAGCCGGGCCTCGCACAGCCGCACGAGCGCCTCGTACCCCTCCTTGCCCATCAGCTCCGTCAGCTCGGCCCGGTACGACACGTACACCGGGTCCCCGGCGCCGTGCGCGGACGTCGCCGACGTGCACCACCAGTGCAGGTCGTGGCCACCGGGGCCCCAGCCCCGGCGGTCGTACTCCCCGATCGACACCTGCAGCACCCGGGTGTCGTCGGGCCGGTCGATCCAGTCGTACGTCCGGCGGATCGGCAGCTGCCAGCAGACGTCCGGCTTGGTCTCCAGCGGCTCCCGGCCCTCCCTCAGCGCGAGGATGTGCAGCGAGCAGCCGGCCCCGGCGGGGAACCCGGGCCGGTTCAGGAAGATGCACGCGCCGTCCCAGCGACGGGTCTGCTTCTCGCCGTCGTCGTCGTTCTGCGTCCAACCGCTCTCGCTGCCGACATCGTGGAACTGCCACAGCTCGGGCGTCAGCCGGGCCACGTGCTGCGCGACGCGCTTCTCGTCGTCCTCGTCGGAGAAGTGTGCGCCGAGCGTGCAGCAGCCGTCCGAGGCCCGGCCCGCCTGGATGCCCTGGCAGCCGCTGCCGAAGATGCAGGTCCAGCGCGAGGTCAGCCACGTGAGGTCGCAGCGGAAGACCTGCTCGTCGTCGGCCGGGTCGGGGAACTCCACCCAGGCCCGGGGGAAGTCGAGCCCCTTCTCGTCGGCCACGGCCCTGCCCTTCGCGGGCTTGCCGGGCATGCCCTTCTTGGCGCGCCTGGTGCTCGCGCCCTGGTCGTCCTGGCCCGTGTCCTTCTCCGACCGGGTCTTGTTGGCCTTCTTCGTATTTGGCACAAACCCAAGCCTAAGCGCCCCTTACACAACCCCTGAGCGTTCCTCGCAGTAGCGTTTCCCCCTATGAGACTCGGTGTCCTTGATGTGGGTTCGAATACCGTCCATCTGCTGGTGGTGGACGCGCACCCCGGTGCGCGCCCGCAGCCGGCGCACTCACACAAGGTGGAAATAAGGCTGGCGGAGCTCCTCGACGACGCCGGCGCCGTCACCCCCGCGGGCGTCGAGCGGCTTCTCTCCGTCGTCAACGAGGCGGTACAGGCCGCGGAGGACAAGGGCTGCGAGGACGTCCTGCCCTTCGCCACGAGCGCCGTGCGCGAGGCCACCAACGCGGACGAGGTGCTGGCCCGCGTCAGGGCCGAGACGGGCGTCGACCTGCCGGTGCTGAGCGGGGAGGACGAGGCGCGGCTCACCTTCCTCGCCGCGCGCCGCTGGTTCGGCTGGTCCGCCGGGAAGCTGCTGGTCCTGGACATCGGCGGCGGCTCCCTGGAGATCGCGTACGGCATCGACGAGGACCCGGACGCCGCCGTCTCCCTCCCGCTGGGCGCGGGCCGCCTCACCTCGGGCTGGCTCCCGGGCGACCCGCCGGACGCCCTGGACATCCGGGCGCTGCGGCGGCACGTGCGGACGGAGATCGCGCGGACGGTCCGCGAGTTCAGCCGGTTCGGGGCCCCGGACCACGTGGTGGCGACGTCCAAGACCTTCAAGCAGCTGGCCCGCATCGCGGGCGCGGCCCGCTCGGCGGACGGCCTGTACGTGCAGCGGGACCTCAGCCGCAAGGCCCTGGAGGAGTGGGTCCCGCGCCTGGCCGCAATGACGACGGCCCAGCGCTCCACCCTCCCGGGGGTCTCGGAGGGCCGGGCGAACCAGCTGCTGGCGGGTGCGCTGGTCGCCGAGGCCGCGATGGACCTCTTCGGTGTCGAGGAGCTGGAGATCTGCCCGTGGGCCCTGCGCGAGGGCGTGATCCTGCGCCGCCTGGACCACCTCCCGACCTCCGGCGCCGGGCCGGCGTAGGGGGTCGGGGGCTTCGGGCGGGGGCTTCGGGCGGGGGCGGCACGCGTACGGGTGCACGCACACCCGGCGCCTTCACCCCCGCGGCCCCACCACCCCGGGCCGGTGGCCGCCCACCCACACCGCCCTGCGTCGGGGTGGTGGTGCGGGGGTGGGGGCGGGATCCGGCGAGGCGGTATCGGAGCTGTTCTGGGGTCTTCCCGTCCGTCCGATGGTTTTCCGGGTCGTGCCGGTCCCTCAAGGGCGCTCGTTCCTCGCGTCGCTGCGCGATGGCCTCCGGCCACCCTTGACCGCCCGTCCCGCCCCGGAACTACAAGGACAGCCGGAAAACCCCAAAGGAACGAGCCGGTCTCAGGCTCAGGGAAGCGGTGTCGGAGCTGCCCGGGCGGAGCTTGGAGCGCCCCAGATCGCTACGCACTCCTGCCTGACGGCGTCTGCGAGCCCCGTGGGCTGGGCATAGGCCGCCATCGATCGCTACGCGCTCCTCGATCACGCGTCCGCGGGCGGTCTGGGGCTGGTCATACGCCGCAGAAGCCCAGATGGCCTGCTCATGGACGGCGTCTGCGGGTGGTCCGGGGGAGGAAAGACGTCGGATGACGGCTGAGGCGATTCCAATCCATGTCTGGGTGGGCGGATGTCACGCGGGTTCGGGGCAGGGCCGTAGTCCGTTCCGTGGTTCTTGGTCAGTGCGGCCAGTAGGACAGGGTCGGAAGGGACCTCCGCCGTGTGCTGCCAAGTGGTGAGCATGTGGGTGATCGCTCCGCTGTCCGCTGCTCGCAGGGTGTCGATCAGTTCGACGGCGAAGGCGTGGACATCGGTTTCGGGAAGGAAGCGGACCCAGGGAAATGCCTCCGTGAGTCGCCTTGCCGTGGCGCCTCTGTCGTCGCTGGCGAGAGGAATGGCGCCGTCTCGCACGGGCTGCGATCTGTTTGCGCCGGTCACGCGTATCGGCTCGGGTGTGGTCCGGCCGCCTGGATGTTGTCCACCGCTGTGGAGAACTCGCGGCCGGAAGGGCCCCGGATGTAGGCCAGCTCGACCCAGTGGGGGCGGGCCGAGTTCGAGACGTCCTCGTTGATCACCGCCATCAGTTCCCCCTCGACGCCGCTCGCCACATCGCGCACCCGGTGCCGCAGCAGTGGGTGCGGCACGTACTCGTAGCGGTCAGTCATCATGGGGCTCCTCGGCCACGCCGATGAAGCGTTTCCACCCGGCGAGCGCGCGGTCCAGGAGCTCCTGGCTGGGCTCCGGGATCGCAGCGCCGTCCGCGATGTCGATTCCGAGCACGCCATGAGCGCCGCTGTGGATGATGTGGGCCACGTCCAGTCCCTTCGTCGTCAGCCGCGGGTGCTCTCCGCGGTCCCGCAGAACGAACCTACGGTCGCGCTGCGTGCGGTAGGACTGACTGTGGGTACGTGTTACTGCCGGGGTCGCGTCGCGCCGGGAGCGTGTGTAATGGCCGCAGGACCAATCACTGGGACGATCGCGGGATTTGTGCTGCGTACGGCTCGCGAATCGATCCCCCGGACGCAGTCGGCGATGGCAGAGGCTCTGGGAGTCGACCTCTGCACCGTGCAGGGGTGGGAATCGGGCCGAAGGCCACTCGCGAACATGCGGGCGGGAGATCTGCTCGGTCTGCGGCGTCGTCTGGCTGCCCTGGGTGCGGAAGCGCCGGTCGTGGGGATGCTGGATGCCGCGATGGATGCGGATCGGATCATCGGCGCCACGCTCAACCGCACCGACGGGCCGCATCCTCTGTCGGAGTGGGTGCACACCAGGGACACCGCGCACATGCTCGCCTGGGCCCTTACAGGGGCCCGCCCGCCATCACTCGCAAAGACTCCCCATCGGCGTCGGCGGGGGCCGGCGTCAGATTCTCCACTCCTTGCCCCGCGCGATCGGGCCGCTTTCTTCGGGGAGCTGCGGACCACGGCCGAGGCGGCACCCAGGACCGATCCTCAGGGCGTTCTGCTTCACCGGCAGGCCCTCTACCTGACCTCGTACGACATGAGTTCCGAAGCTGTGGCGTGGACCGCGCAGGCCCTCCATGCCCGGCGGGATGTGCTGGTGCGCCGCGGGTGGACACCGCAGTGGGCCGAGGCGAGGTCGACGGCGACTGCTCTCGCTCGCCTCGGCGACCCTGTCCCGCTGTTGGACTTCATCGAGCGCGCGATCGCGGGTGATGACGCGGGAGAGGCGGCGAACCTGAACTACTGGGCGTATTGGCTTGGTGGTACTCGTCTGCCCCAGTCCGACGATCTGTTCATGCGAGACCGGCAGTTGACCGGTTGGGACCCGGTCACGCTGTTGCGAGGACTGACCCACGGCCTGCACGAGGCGGCCGGCTACGTGGACTTGTACGTGCACACCCTGTGGGCACTACTGACCGCCCATCCGTGGCTGGCTCGGGCGTCGGGCGCGCTGGTGTGCGAGCTGGCTGGGCGGACAGAGAGTCTGTTGGACGGGGGTTGCATCTCGGAAAGATCCCGCCGTGAACTGAGCACTGTGAACTACGTTCTACGTGATCGAACCTGAAACCGGAGGTCACCGCATGGCAGACGAGACGGCGAGCGCGCAGGGCACGGCCGGGTTCCTCTTCGAGATGGGTGTGCTCAAGAATGCCAAGCGGACCGGTTGGTGGTTCACAGGGAACAACAACCCCGAGTCGATCGCGGAGCACTCGTTCCGCGTCGGCATCGTCGGCGCCGTTCTGGCCATGATGGAAGGCGTTGACCCCGCCAAGGTGGCACTGATGTGTCTGTTCCACGACACCCAAGAGACCCGGATCGGGGATATCCCGCACGTCGGCCGCCGCTACATCGACGCGGCGACGAACGAGACGGTCACCGCCGACCAGGTCGCTGCCGCGCACCCGGCGGTGAGGGCCGGGGTGCAGCGTGTGGTGGGCGAGTACGAGAGTGGCGACACCCCCGAGGCGATCGTGGCCAAGGACGCCGACAAGCTGGAATGCCTGGTGCAGGCGGTCGAATACCGTGCCCAGGGCTACAGCCTGGTGCAGGACTGGATCGATACCTCGCTGAGCAGCCTCAAGACGGCTTCGGCCCAAGCCCTCGCCGAGGCCGCGCTGACCATGTCCCCGCTGGAGTGGCGAAAGACGTACCTCGGCGAGTGATCCCCCACCGGACAGAAGGGCTGAAGCGGGGGAGGGATTCGGACAGTCTTGGCTTGATGACGTCGGGTGGACCTTGGGCCTAAGGTGTGCCGGTGATCTTCAGGTGGAAGCGGAAAGCCCCGGGCCTCGCCGCCGTCGTGTCCGAGCTGGAAGAGTCGGTTGCCGCTCGCGACGGCGACCGTACCGAGCGTGCCTTCGCCGCCATGATGGCCGGGGTGCAGTCGGCTTCGGAGGCCGAGCGCGTTCTGTCAGGGCCTCGGCTGGCGGCGCTGATCCCCGCATTTCCGGCCACCTGGCCCCGGCCGATGCTCGCGATGGCCGCCGGCTACTGCGTCGAGCGCGGGGCGGATCCGGTGGCCTGCGCCGAGCCGATCCTCGGCGGGGTCCACCGGGACCTGCTCGACGCCCTTGAGTTCGCCCGCCGCTGGTCCGCGACCGGGGAGGACGAACTGCCGGAGCCGGACGAGAAGATCATCGACGATGCTCTTCTGGCCCGCCTGGGCGGTGACTCGCGCGAAGCCCTGCAGTTGGTGCTGGCCTGGTGCGCGGCCGAGCAGTGGCAGCCGCCCGCGCTGGCCGTGCTGTGCCGCAGCGCCGAGGTGCGCCTCCGGGACACGGCCGCACTCCTGTCCGCCTGCCGCGACCTGGCCGCCCTGGAACGGCACGACCTCAAATGCCTGGCGTACGCGCTGGCAGTGCTGGACGACGAGCTCCTCGTGGTGCTGCACAGGCCCACCGGGACCGGGTACGAGATACGGATCGGCGGCATCGGGGACAACTTCCAGTTGCACACCCTGCTCGCCCACGTCCTCGTCGGCGGCGGCCACGTTCCCGGTACCAGGCCCTCGGCGGAGAGCGTCCGCCTGGCCACGGACCCCGAGCCCGCCCGGGGGCGTACCCAGGCCGTCGCGACCGGAGCCTTCGAACTCCTCGCCCCGGACGGCGAGCGGATCTGGAACGAAGGGCTGCCCGACGACATCCCCGTGGTGGAGGGCCGCCGCCTGCTCGTGCTCGACGAACCGGAGTACCAACGCAGTTGGAACGCCGACCGGTTCTTCCCGCACCTTGCGGGAACGGCCGAGCTGACTCGCGTCCTGACCGCGGACGAGACGCGGACCTGGCTGGCCCGGACGTCCTGATTCCGCGCGGGTACCCGGTCGTCGGCCGCCTGCCGAGGCTCTCCCGGCGGCAGGAACCGGGCCCGCGTGGCGGCCGTCACGTACCGGGCGGGCGTTGGCCCCGTACCCTGTCCCCGTGGCAGAACCCGTCCGCATCCCGACCGCGAAAGTCGCCCTGTCCACCGCCTCCGTCTACCCGGAGTCCACGGCGACCGCCTTCGAGATCGCCGCACGCCTCGGATACGACGGCGTCGAGGTCATGGTGTGGACGGATCCGGTCAGCCAGGACATCGACGCGCTGCGCCGTCTCTCGGACCACCACCAGGTGCCGATCCTCGCCGTCCACGCGCCCTGTCTGCTGATCACCCAGCGTGTGTGGTCCACCGATCCGTGGGTCAAGCTGCAGCGTGCCCGGTCGGCGGCCGAGCGGCTCGGCGCGTCCACCGTCGTCGTGCACCCGCCCTTCCGGTGGCAGCGCCAGTACGCGCGGGAGTTCGTCTCCGGCATCTGGCGGATGGCGGAGGAGACCGACGTCCGGTTCGCCGTGGAGAACATGTACCCGTGGCGGTACCGGGACCGCGAGATGCTCGCCTACGCCCCCGAGTGGGACGTGACGAAGGACGACTACCGGCACTTCACCGTCGACCTGTCGCACACCGCGACCGCCCGTACCGACGCGACCGCGATGATCGACCGGATGGGGGACCGGCTGGCCCACGTGCACCTCGCCGACGGCAACGGATCGGCGAAGGACGAGCACCTGGTCCCCGGCCGGGGTACGCAGCCCTGCGCCGAGCTGCTGGAACGCCTGGCCCGCAGCTCCTTCGACGGCCACGTCGTGATCGAGGTCAACACGCGGCGCGCGATGTCCTCCGCCGAGCGCGAGGCCGACCTCGCCGAGGCGCTGGCCTTCACGCGCCTGCACCTGGCCACTTCCGGGCGCGACGGGGCCCGGCAGCCGTGACCGGGGAGAGCAGCCCGCGCCGCCGGGGGCCGGGCCGGCCCCGCCAGGACGAGGCCGAGGAGGGGCCGAGCACTCAGGAACGCATCCGGCTCGCCGCCCGCGAGGTGTTCGCCGAGCGCGGCTACGACAAGACGTCCGTGCGCGGCGTCGCGAAGGTCGCCGGCGTGGACCCGGCGCTGGTGCACCACTACTTCGGCAGCAAGGACGACCTGTTCGCCGCGGCCATCGAGATGAGCATGGAGCCCGCCCTGGTGGTCCCGACGGTCGTCGGGGCCGGGCCGGAGGGCATCGGCGAGCGCCTCGCCCGCTATTTTCTCGGCGTCTGGGAGAACCCGGTCAGCCGGGCCCCGCTGCTCGCCGTGATCCGGTCCGCGCTCACGCACGAGGCCGCCGCCAAGGTGCTGCGCGGGCTGGTGCTGCGCCGGGTCCTGGAGCGGGTCGCCGCCGACCTGGACGTGCCCGATCCCACCTTCCGCGCCGAGCTGGCGGCCTCCCACATGGTCGGCATCGCGATCCTGCGCTACGTCCTGCAGGTCGAGCCCCTCGCCTCCGCCGACCCGGAGGACATCGTGGCGCTCGTGGCCCCTACGCTCCAGCGGTACCTGACCGAGGACTGAGCCGCCCGTCCCGGCATGCGGACATGCGGTCCGGATCCCGGGCGGTGGGCGTAGCCTCGTATCTGAGCCATATCCACAGTCGCGGCTGACCGTACAGCCGCACTCATGGGGAG
Organism: Streptomyces sp. NPDC090021; assembly: GCF_044748225.1. Taxonomy (NCBI): domain Bacteria; kingdom Bacillati; phylum Actinomycetota; class Actinomycetes; order Kitasatosporales; family Streptomycetaceae; genus Streptomyces; species Streptomyces sp. NPDC090021. The sequence continues at coordinate 12,980 of NZ_JBIVFO010000071.1, forward strand.
TGAACCGCATGCCCGAGCTGAGGTCCCGCACCGTCACCCACGGCCGCAACATGGCGGGCGCCCGCGCCCTGATGCGCGCGTCGGGCGTAGCGAGCGAGGACATCGGCAAGCCGATCATCGCGGTCGCCAACTCCTTCACCGAGTTCGTGCCCGGTCACACGCACCTGGCGCCCGTCGGCCGGATCGTCTCCGACGCCATCCGCGCGGCCGGCGCCATCCCCCGCGAGTTCAACACGATCGCCGTCGACGACGGCATCGCCATGGGCCACGGCGGCATGCTGTACTCCCTGCCGTCCCGCGACCTGATCGCGGACAGCGTGGAGTACATGGTCGAGGCGCACTGCGCCGACGCCCTGATCTGCATCTCCAACTGCGACAAGATCACCCCCGGCATGCTGATGGCCGCCATGCGCCTCAACATCCCGGCCGTGTTCGTCTCGGGCGGCCCGATGGAGGCCGGTCAGGCCGTTCTCGTCGACGGCACCGTCCGCAAGCTGGACCTGATCGACGCCATGGTGGACGCCTCCAACGAGAACGTCTCCGACGAGGACGTGCTCCGCATCGAGGAGAACGCCTGTCCCACCTGCGGCTCGTGTTCCGGCATGTTCACCGCCAACTCGATGAACTGCCTCGCTGAGGCCATCGGCCTGGCCCTCCCGGGCAACGGCTCGGTCCTCGCCACGCACACCGCCCGCCGCGCCCTGTACGAGGACGCCGGCCGCACGGTCGTGGAGATCACCAAGCGGTACTACCAGGACGGCGACGAGTCCGTCCTGCCCCGCAACATCGCCACCCGCGAGGCCTTCGAGAACGCCATGGCCCTCGACATCGCCATGGGCGGCTCCACCAACACGATCCTGCACCTGCTGGCCGCCGCGCAGGAGGCGGGCCTGGACTACGACCTCAAGGACATCGACGCCGTCTCGCGCCGCGTCCCGTGCCTGGCCAAGGTCGCCCCGAACGTGGCGCCGGGCGGCACGTACTACATGGAGGACGTGCACCGTGCCGGCGGTATCCCCGCCATCCTCGGCGAGCTGCACCGCGGCGGGCTCCTCAACAAGGACGTGACGACCGTCCACTCGGCAGGCCTGGAGGACTGGCTGGCGAAGTGGGACGTCCGCTCCGGCACGGCCACCGACACGGCCATGGAGCTGTGGCACGCGGCCCCCGGCTGCGTCCGCTCCGCCACCGCCTTCTCCCAGTCCGAGCGCTGGGACACCCTCGACCTCGACGCCGAGGGCGGCTGCATCCGCTCCGTGCAGCACGCGTACTCCAAGGACGGCGGCCTCGCCGTCCTGCGCGGCAACATCGCCGTCGACGGCTGCGTCGTGAAGACGGCCGGCGTCGACGAGTCGATCTGGACCTTCGAGGGCCCGGCGGTCGTCTGCGAGTCGCAGGACGAGGCCGTCGACAAGATCCTGCGCAAGGAGGTCAAGGCCGGCGACGTCGTCGTCATCCGCTACGAGGGTCCGCGCGGCGGCCCCGGTATGCAGGAGATGCTCTACCCGACGTCCTTCCTCAAGGGCCGCGGCCTCGGCAAGGTCTGCGCGCTCGTGACCGACGGCCGTTTCTCCGGCGGCACCTCCGGCCTGTCCATCGGCCACGCCTCCCCGGAGGCGGCGTCCGGCGGAGACATCGCCGTCGTCGAGAACGGCGACCGGATCCGCATCGACATCCCGAACCGTTCCATCGAGATCCTCGTCGACGCGGCCACGCTCGCGGCCCGCCACGAGGCCCTCGGCGGCGTCTACGCGCCGAAGAACCGCGAGCGCAAGGTCTCCGCGGCCCTGCGCGCCTACGCCGCGATGGCCACCAGCGCCGACAAGGGCGCGGTCCGCGACGTCACCCGGCTGGGCTGACCGGCCCGCCGGCCCCGGCAGCGACACCCCCGCACCACCGGCGGTGCGGGGGCGCCCGCGTTGTGCGCCGGGCCGGGACCGGGCCGGGACCGGGCCCGGCCGGTTCCGTCACAGCGCCAGGGCTGTGCCGGGTCTGTACAGCGCCAGGGCTGTACCGGGTCCGTACCGGGCCGATACTCACCCGGCCGGCGCTCACCGGTCCGGGACCGGGCCCGCGGTCACCAGTGGGCGGGGTCGCCCGCGGCCACCGCGAACACCGATCCGTCGGGCGCGCCCGCGAACACCAGCCCGCCACCGGCCACCGGCTCCGGCAGCGTCGACGCGTAGGTGTCCTTGCCGTCGGCCATCCGCGGCCCGGTCTGGCCCGCGAGCCGGCCGTCGGCGGCGTCGACGGCCAGCAGCCGCCCGTCCGGCGCCGTCAGGTGGACCCGCCCGTCGGCGACCACCGGACGGGAGGCCACCGTCACGCCCGTCTCCAGCCGCCACCGCTCCTCGTCCGCTCCGACCGCGACCAGCGCGCCGGAGGTCCCGAACAGGTACATCACCCCGGCCCCGTCCACCGTCGCCTCCGCGTCGTACAGCGGCGCCGTGAGCTTCACCCGCTGTACGGTGCGCGCCTCCAGGTCGGCGCGCACGACGGCGGTGGCCCGGGAGGACGCGTCGAGGTCCATCAGGTGCAGGCGGCCGCCCGCCGCCCCGACCGGCCGCAGCCGCCCCGCCGTACGGAACTGCGGGCCGGTGCTCCCGTCCGCCGGATCGACCGCGGCCAGCTGGGTGGAGCCGCTGCCGTCGGGCGTCGCCACGTACAGTTCGGGCGCCGCGCCGCCCTCCGGCCCGCCGCCGCTCCACCACACGGAGCCGACCCCGCCGATCCGCTGGGTCCAGCGCGCCGTGCCGGCCGCCGCGTCCAGCGCGGTGACGGCGCCGTTCGTGCCGACCAGCAGCACCTGCCCGCCCGCGGGCACCACCTGCGAGCCGGCGGGGAGCCGGTGCTTCCAGCGCTCGGCCCCCGTCGCCGGGTCCAGGGCCCGGAGGGTCTCGCTGCCCGGCGCCACGACGAGGACGCGCCCGCCGGCGTGCAGGGGTGCGCCGACGGGCGTCGTCCCCTTCGCCGGGGCGGACGCGGGCGCCTCCACGGCCCATACGGTCGAGCCGTCCGCGGGATCGAGGCGGGCCGCGGCGAGGCCCGGTCCGGCGCAGTACAGGGCCTCCGCCCGCCAGGAGCAGGCCCCGATCCGGTTGCCCGTCCCGGGCTTGCCCAGGGCGACCGACCAGGGGGCGAAGGTCTTCGCCGGAGCCGGAGCCGGATCCGCCTTCGCGGCGATCCGGGCGGGCGACGACCCGCCGGTCGTCCCGTGGCCCAGGTACCCGCCGACGGCGCCGCCCACGAGCAGCAACCCGATTCCGGTCCCGACCGCGATCCGGGCCCGCCGCCGGCCAGGGGCCCGCGGTTCCGGCGCGACGGGGACCCGCTGCCTGCGGTGGGTGAGCAGCTCGGCCCCGTCGGGCTGCCGGGGCCGGGGGATGAAGGCCTGGGTGTCCTCGGCGGTCGGGTAGGCGACCGCCCGCATCTCGGCGATCAGCTCCTCGGCGGTGGGCCGCTCCTGCGGGTCCTTGGCCAGGCACCGTTCGACGAGCGGTACGAGCTGCCGGGGGAGCCCGGTCAGATCGGGCTCGCTGTGCACCACCTGGTACGCCACCAGGTAGTGGCTGTCGGAGTCGAAGGGCCCGCGGCCCGTGGCCGCGTGCACGAGCACCGCGCCGAGGGCGAAGACGTCCGCGGCCGTGCCGACTTCCCGGGGGCGCTGGAACTGCTCGGGCGCCATGAACGGCGGGGTGCCGATCAGCTTCCCCGTCTCGGTCCGCAGGTCGCTGTCGGCCGGGCGCGAGATGCCGAAGTCGATGACCCGCACGCCGTCGGGCGCCATCAGCACGTTGCTGGGCTTGAGGTCCCGGTGGACCACGCCCGCCCGGTGGATGTCGCGCAGCGCCTCCGCCAGGCCGGCGGCGAGCCGGGCCAGCTCGGTGCGGTCCAGCACCTGTTCCCGTACCCGTTCGGCGAGCGTCGGGGCGTCGATGAACAGGGTGGCCATCCAGGGCCGTTCGGCATCGGGGTCGGCGTCGACGACGGGCGCGGTGAACGCCCCGCTCACCCGGCGCGCGGCGGTGACCTCCTGCCGGAAGCGGGCCCGGAACTCCGGGTCGACCGCGTGCTCGGGATGCACGATCTTTACGGCGAGTTTCAGCCCCGAGCCGGACGTGGCGAGGTGGACGACGCCCATCCCTCCGGAGCCGAGCACCGATTCGAGCCGGTACTGCCCGGCGTACTCCGGAAAGCCCGCGTAGTCCGCGCGCAGCGAATGCACCGCTCACCACCCCCGCCGGAGCCTAGTCGATGACCCGTACGCATCTCCAAGGCCCTGCTACCCTGCGCGAGTTGCGCACGGCAACGCCCATGGGGGGAGATTTCCGTATGTCGGTCGAGAACGATTCGAGCCAAGTCCAGAGCGTGGCTTCGGGCTCCGGATACCCGTCCTTTCCGGTCGCGCCCGGTTACCGCCTGAACGTCCGCAGCGGTCCCGGCACCAACTACTCGGTGATCGACGTCCTGCCGCTCGGCGCGACCGTCACGCTGCGCTGCCAGACCCGGGGCACCACGGTCTCGGGCCCGTACGGGACGAGCGACATCTGGGACTGCATCGGGAACGGCCGGTTCGTCTCCGACGCGTACGTGAGGACGGGCAGCGACGGTTTCGTGGTCACGCGCTGCGGCTGACCCGTCTGACACGTGAGACACACCCGGCCCGACCGGCCCGGCGGGGGATAATCGCTGCTGTGAGCGACGACCAGCGAGACCAGACCCCCGCCGAGCCGGCCGGCGCGGCCGCCCCCGCCCGGGCCTCGGCCGCATCCGCGTCCGCGTCCGCCGCCGCGGTCCCCGCCGGCCCGCAGCCCGAGCCGATCCGGTACTTCGGCACCACCTGGGTGAACCACGAGAGCCACTACGGCCTGCGCCGCGCCGCCCTCGCCGTCGGGTCCCTGGTCACGGCCACCGCCGCCGCCCTGCTGCTCCGCTTCTCCTACGAGGGGCTGGAGATCGGCAACGTCGGCCCCTTCCTCAGCATCTCCGTCGTCGTCCTCTTCGCGATCTCCAGCGCCATCGCCTTCGTCAAGACCTGGGACTCCTACAACCGGCGCCCGGCCCCGTCCTCCGACGAGGCCGCCCTCAAGGGCCTCAAGACGATCGGTTTCATCGGCTCCCTCATCGCGTACTCCCTGCGCTGCCTGACCGAGGCCCCCGGCGAGAAGCTCCGCCGTGCCGAGTACGAGCGCGCCCTCGCCGACTACGAGCGCCGTCGCAGCACCCGTACCGGCAACCCGGCCGCCCGCCGCCCCAAGCGCAAGAAGTAGCGGGCCGGCCGGCTCCCGCGGCCCGCTCCGCAGGTCGGCTTCCCTCCCGGTGATTGACGCCGGGCACCGTCAGGAGCATTATTCATCACATGATGAATAAACAGCCCGAGGGAGACCAGGCCGCCGTGCACGCCCACGGCCTGACCGTCCGCCGCGGCACCGGCCGCACCCCGCGCACCGTCATCGCCGACATCGCCTTCGACGTCCCCCGCGGCCGCATCACCGGCCTCCTCGGCCCCTCCGGCTGCGGCAAAACCACCCTCCTGCGCGCCATCGTCGGCACCCAGGCCCACGTCACCGGCACCCTCGACGTCCTCGGCCGCCCCGCCGGCCACCCCGACCTCCGCTCCCGCATCGGCTACGTCACCCAGGCACCCTCCGTCTACGACGACCTCACCGTCCGCCAGAACCTCGACTACTTCGCCGCGATCCTCGACCCCGGCCGGGCCGCCGCCGACCGCCGCACCGCCGCCGTACACCGCGCCATCACCGACGTCGACCTCACCACCCGCGCCGACGCCCTCGCCGGCAACCTCTCCGGCGGCCAGCGCAGCCGCGTCTCCCTCGCCGTCGCCCTGCTCGGCACCCCCGAACTCCTGGTCCTCGACGAACCCACCGTCGGACTCGACCCCGTCCTGCGCCGCGACCTGTGGAACCTCTTCCACGACATCGCCGCCACCCGCGGCGCCACGATCCTCGTCTCCTCCCACGTCATGGACGAGGCCGAGCGCTGCCACGACCTGCTCCTCATGCGCGAGGGCCGCATCCTCGCCCAGGACACCCCCGACGCCCTGCGCACCCGCACCCACTCCGCCACCGTCGAAGAGGGCTTCCTCCGCCTCGTCGACGAGGCGAACGCCCTCCCCGCCCAGGAGCAGCCCCGATGAACGCCGCCCGCACCGCCGCCACCGCCGCCCGCGTCCTGCGCCAGCTCCGCCACGACCCGCGGTCCATCGCGCTGATGATCCTGGTGCCCGTCCTGATGCTCACCCTGCTGCGCTTCGTCTTCGACGGCAGCCCCCGCACCTTCGACAGCATCGGCGCGTCACTTCTCGGGATCTTCCCCCTCATCACGATGTTCCTGGTGACGTCCATCGCCACCCTGCGCGAACGCACCTCCGGAACCCTCGAACGGCTCCTCGCCATGCCGCTCGGCAAGGGCGACCTCATCGCCGGCTACGCCCTCGCCTTCGGCGCCGTCGCCGTCGTCCAGTCCCTCCTCGCCACCGGCCTCGCCCTCTGGGCCCTCGGCCTCGACGTTGTCGGCTCCCCCTGGCTCCTCCTGCTCGTCGCCCTCCTCGACGCCCTCCTCGGCACCGCCCTCGGCCTCTTCGTCTCCGCCTTCGCGGCCTCCGAGTTCCAGGCCGTCCAGTTCATGCCGGCGGTGATCTTCCCCCAGCTGCTCCTCTGCGGCCTCTTCGCGGCCCGCAGCACCATGCACCCCGTACTCGAAGGCATCTCCGACGTGCTGCCCATGTCCTACGCCGTGGACGGCATGACCCAGGTCCTCACCCACACCGACATGACCGCCGACTTCGTCCGCGACGTCGTGATCGTCGCCGCCTGCGCCGTCCTCGTACTCGCCCTCGGCGCGGCCACCCTCCGCCGCCGCACCCCCTGACTCCCGGCCCGACCCGACCGCACTGCGGACACCGCCGCCCCGCCCGCCGCCCGGGTGCAAGGATGAGGACACGTACGCGTACGCCTGCGCAGCCCAGGCGGAAGAACAGTTCGGCGAGGTGGATCGGGCATGACCCAGACAGTCGCAGTCCTCGGTACCGGCAAGATCGGCGAGGCCCTGCTCAGCGGAATGATCCGCGGCGGCTGGCCCGCCTCCAAGCTCCTCGTCACCGCGCGCCGCAGCGACCGCGCCGAGGAGCTCCGCACCCGCTACGGCGTCGAGGCCGTCTCCAACGCCGAGGCCGCCAAGCGCGCCGACACCCTGATCCTCACCGTCAAACCCCAGGACATGGCCAAGCTCCTCGAAGAGCTCGCCTCGCACGTGCCCGCCGACCGCCTCGTCATCAGCGGCGCCGCCGGCATCCCCACCTCCTTCTTCGAGGAGCGGCTCGCCCCCGGCACCCCTGTCGTGCGCGTCATGACGAACACCCCCGCCCTCGTCGACGAGGCCATGTCCGTCATCTCCGCCGGCAGCCACGCCACCGCCGAGCACCTCGCCCACACCGAGGAGATCTTCGGAGGCGTCGGCAAGACCCTGCGCGTCCCGGAGTCCCAGCAGGACGCGGCCACCGCCCTCTCCGGCTCCGGACCCGCCTACTTCTACTTCCTCGTCGAAGCCATGACCGACGCGGGCATCCTCCTCGGACTGCCCCGCGCCCAGGCCCACGACCTCATCGTCCAGGCCGCCATCGGCGCCGCCGTGATGCTCCGCGACAGCGGCGAACACCCGGTCAAGCTCCGCGAGGCCGTCACCTCCCCGGCCGGCACGACCATCAACGCCATCGTCGAGCTGGAGAAGCACGGCGTACGCGCGGCCCTGATCGCCGCCCTCGAAGCGGCCCGCGACCGCAGCCGCGAGCTCGCCTCCGGCAACAGCTGAACCACCGGTACGAGTACGGGCCCCCGCCCCGCGGGAGCCCGTACTCCCGGCTACGGCCTGAGCAGCCCGATCGCCTCGTACGCCCGGTCCACCACCGGCCGCGCCAGTTCCCCGGCCCGCTCCGCGCCCTCCCGCAGCGCCTTGTCCACCTGCGCCGGGTCGGCCGCCAGCTCCGCGTGCCGCTCCTGCAACGGCCGCAGCAGTTCCACCACCGCATCGGCGACGTCCCGCTTCAGCGCCCCGTACCCGCTGTACCCGTCGGCGAGCGCGACCGGATCGCCGCCGGTGCACGCCGCCAGGATGTCCAGCAGGTTCGCCACCCCGGGCCGCGCCTCCCGGTCGTGGACCACTGCGCCGTCCCCGCTGTCGGTCACGGCCCGCATCACCTTCCGGCGCACCACCTCGGGCTCGTCGAGCAGGTAGACGATCCCCGCCCCGTTCTCGTGGGACTTCCCCATCTTCGACGTCGGATCCTGCAGGTCCATGACCCGGGCGGCCACCGCCGGATGGGTGGCCCTCGGCACGGTGAAGGTATGGCCGTAGCGCTGGTTGAAGCGCACCGCCAGATCCCGGGTCAGCTCGACGTGCTGGCGCTGGTCCTCCCCGACCGGCACTTCCCCGGCCCCGTACGCCAGGATGTCGGCGGCCATCAGCACCGGATAGGTGAGCAGGGACAGCCGTACGCCGTCGCCTGCGGCCTGGGCCTTCGCCGCCTTCTCCCGGTACTGGATCATCCGCCGCAGCTCGCCGTCGGTCGCCGTGCACTCCAGCAGGTACGCGAGCCGCGTGTGCTCGTCGACGTGGCTCTGTACGAAGAGGGTGCAGCGCCGGGGCTCCAGCCCGGCGGCGATGAGCAGCGTCGCGGCCTGCCGGCTCAGCCTCCGTACGCGCGCGGGCTCGTGCTCGACGGTCAGCGCGTGCAGGTCGACGACGCAGAACAGCGCGTCGCCGGGCTCCTGGTCGGCCGCGACCCACTGCCGTACGGCCCCCAGGTAGTTGCCCAGGGTCATGTGACCGGTCGGCTTGATCCCGCTGAAGATCCTCGTCATGTCCTGCTCTCCCGGTGAGTGCGTGAGTGGTGTCGGGCCACCGCGTCGGGCGGCGGCCGGGCCACTCCCGGAAGGGGGAGAAAGCAGAACGGCCGCCGAGGCGGCGGCCGTGAGCGCATGCGTGCTCGCGTGGAAGGTCGGCCGCCGTCAGGCGGCCCACCAGCGAAGGCTGAGCGTGAGCGCATGCGTAGTCATGGGAGCCAGCGTAGACCGCCGGAGGTGAGGGCGGGGCGAGTTTTCGCCCGGACGGCGCGGCGGCGGTCAGCCGGTGGTTGACACGGATGTGCGCGGTCCGTAAGGTTCTTCGAGTTGTCCGACGTGAGCGCCGACCCCGGTCGGTCCCCGGACAACCATTCCGCACTACACACTCGAACGAACGACGCACTCTGTCGTCTTGTTTTCATGCGTATTTGCGAATGAGGAATCCGCGTCCGAGGGCGCCACCGCCGATTAGGTTCGGAGGTGAGGAATCCGCTACTGTCTCACTCGCCGCAAGGGCCCAACAGCCCGAGCAGCACAACCCGCTGACTGGGAGTCAGGCCCGAAAGGTTCTGATAGAGTCGGGACCGCCGGAAAGGGAAACGCGAAAGCGGAAACCTGGAAAGCGCCGAGGAAATCGGACACGAAAGAGTCTGATAGAGTCGGAAACGCAAGACAGCAGAACGAAAGCCCGGAGGAAAGCCGCAGCCGAGAGGCTGAGGT
>NZ_JBIVFO010000072.1:0-22301 GCF_044748225.1 Streptomyces sp. NPDC090021
TTCCGATCTGTCCCCGCAGGACGAGGCGGGACCGCCGACCGGCCGCCGGGACGAGGCCGCGCGCGCCGAGCCGAGGAGACACCCCCCGGCGGCCCCGCACCCCCACCCCCCGTCCCGACCCCGCCCAGGCGGCCAAACCCCAACCCCGCCAGGGCACACCTCCCAGCGGTAGCTGCGGCAGCCTGGCCACCCGCCCGCAGACGCAAGGACAACCGCAACGGCCCGGCCAGGGCAGAGGCGGCCAAACCCCCCAGCGGTAGCTGGGGCAGCATGGCCACCGACCCGCAGACGGGAGACCTCGGCATCCGCCCGGCCAGGGCAAAGGCAGGCGGACCCGGGGCAACCCGGTGGGGGTGGGGGACGTCTCGTTGGACGGGACGGAACGCTGCCCCGCCGTGACCTTTGTCATCCAGCGAGGCCGATTTTCCCCCGTGATGACGGCATATGACGGAGGCCCGCGCCGAGAACGGCATTCCGTTCGCGGTGCCGGGACCGCTAGGGTCTGCCGGAGCGCACCCTCGGGGGGAGGGAAGGAACCGGAAACGATGCCCGTACCCGTACCGCGGCAGAGGGAGACCCCCGCCACGGAGAGCGGTCAGGCCGTACTGCACTCCGTCGCATCGCCCACTCCCATCGGCGCCGACGTCGCGCAGGCGACCCCTCACACCACCGCCCTGACCCTCCTGGTCATCGAGGACGACCCCGCCGGCGGGCTCACCGTCCCCGAGATCCTCGACGCCGACGGCCACCGCATCCGGCTCCGCACCGCCCGCAACCTCACCGAGGCCGAGCGCCTGCTCACCCCCGACGTGCACTGCATCCTGCTCGACCTGTCCCTCACCGGCGCCCGCGGGCCCGGCGCAGCGGCGGGCGCCACAGCGACCACCGCCACCCTGGATCAGCAGCTCGCCGTCCTCCACCAGGTGCTGCGCCTCGCCCCCCGCCATGCCGTCCTCGTCCTCACCGACGAGGACGACGCCGAGCGCGCCGCCGAGGCCGTCCGCGTCGGCGCCCAGGACTTCCTCTTCCGGGACGAGCTGGACGGGCGGCTGCTGAGCCGCGCCATCCGCTACGCCGTGGAGAGAAAGCGGGCGGACATAGCCCAGTACAAGCTTGCAGAATCGAAACTGCGCGCCCAGGAGAACGCCCGCCTGGAGCGCGGCCTGCTCCCCACTCCCCTCCTCGACGGTTCCGATCTGCGGTTCGCCGCCCGCTACCGCCCCGGCCGCAGCCGGGCCCTCCTCGGCGGCGACTTCTACGACACGGTGCGCACCCCCGACGGCACCGTCCACGCCATGATCGGCGACGTCTGCGGCCACGGACCCGACGAGGCCGCCCTCGGCGTCGAGCTCCGCATCGCCTGGCGCGCCCTGACCCTGGCCGGCCTGTGCGGCGACGACCTGCTGGCCACCCTCCAGCAGGTGCTGGAGGTCGAGCGCCCCTGCGAGGAGATCTTCGCGACGCTGTGCACCGTCGACATCGCTCCGGACGGCCGCCGCGCGGGTCTGTGCCTGGCCGGCCACCCCGCTCCGCTGATCTCCCGGCCGGGCCGCCGCGCGCGGCTCCTCCCGTACGAGAACAGCGGCCCGGCCCTGGGTCTGCTGCCGCGGGCCCGCTGGCCGCGCCGACAGGTCGAGCTCGGCGGCACCTGGAGCCTGATGCTCTACACCGACGGCCTCATCGAGGGGCGGATCGGCGAGGGGAGGGAACGCCTGGGCCAGGACGGCATGGTCGAGATGATCAACCGCCATCTGGAGCTCGGTCTGAGCGGTGAGGGGCTGCTGGAGGCCTCCGTCACCGAGGCCCGCCGCCTCAACGGCGGCGAGCTCACCGACGACGTGGCCGTGGTCCTGCTCTCCCGCTCCGAAGGCTGAGCGAGCAGCCGGGCCGGGCAGCCCCTACCGGCCGCCGTTGTAGGGGCCGTACGGACCGTCACTGCTGCTGCCACCACTGCGGCGGCCGCCGCCGCCCGAGACCTGCTTGAGAGCCGGCCGCACGTCCACGAAGAACACGATGGTCGCCACCAGGCCCGCGATCTGGAGGAAGAGCAGCCCCAGGAAGGCGTCCACGAGCACGGTGATGCCGAGGATGACCAGCCAGAAGGTCTTGCTCTGCTTGTCGGCGGCCCGGTACGCGTCCTCGCGTGCCAGCAGCGCGAACCCGAAGGCCACCACGGCGAGCACCAGCATGGCGAGCCCGAGCAGCGGGATCACCCCTCGATCGAACCCGTCCATCAACATCGCTTCGACCGCCTTCTCACGCTTCTGCTTCGCACTTCCGATGCCGCCTCACTCCACGCTACCGGCACATGCCCCTCCATAGACCACAACGGGCCGGGCCCTTGAAGGGTGCCCGGCCCGTCGTCGCCCATGCGGGCGCGGCTCAGCTCGCGTCGTCCGCGGTGACGGCGGCCTTCTTGGCCGTGCTCTTGCGCGCGGCCGGCTTCCTGGCGGCGGGCTGCTGCTCCTCGGCAGCGGCCTCGGGGGTCGGCTCGGGCCGCGGTTCGACGACGACGGCGATGTCGACGATCTCCTCCGAGACCTCGCCGCGCCAGGCCCGTACGGCCTGCTCACCGTGCTCGGCGACCTTGTCGTAGGTCTCCTTGGCGCGCACCGCGTACTCGGCGGCCACGCCGACACCGCGCAGCGCCAGGTCCTGGGCGGTCTCCCCGATCTTCTTCGGGTCGATCGCGCCGATCACTTCGGCGACCTTGGCGGTGACCGCTTCCTGCACGGCCTTCGGGTCCGTGTTCTTCACGGCCTCGATGCGCGCGGGGGCCTCGGCGCGCAGCTGCTCGATGAGCTCCGGCACCTTCTTCGCCTGCTGGACGGCGAGGTCGGCGGTGCCGGCGGCGAAGTAGAGGGGAGTGGGGTCGGTGAGGGTCTTCTTCAGGTCATCGGCGATGGCCATGCTGCTGGTCCTCCCGGATCAACTTCAGTCGGTCTTCGACGGCATCTCGTCGGCGGGCGTCTCGAGTGCGTTCTCCTTGCGGAACGACTCGTAGATCTGGAGCAGCACCTGCTTCTGCCGCTCGTTGAGGGACGGGTCGGCGAGTATGACGGCTCGCGTCTCCACCTCGTCGCGGTCCCGCTCGTCCAGGATCCCGGCCTGCACGTACAGCGTCTCCGCGGAAATCCGCAGCGCCTTGGCCAGCTGCTGGAGGATGTCCGCGCTCGGCTTGCGCAGCCCGCGCTCGATCTGGCTCAGGTACGGATTCGACACTCCCGCCGCGTCGGCGAGCTGCCGCAGCGAGAGCTGCGCCTGCCGCCGTTGCTCACGGAGGTATTCGCCGAGATGTCCGACGTTGAGCGATGCCATGCTCCAGATCCTGCCCCACCCTGCTAACTTTTGCAAGCAGATGCTTGCAACATCTCCCGGCCGTCCGACCGCCTCACCTTCTGACCAGCCGAAATCGCCTGGACTCCGGGCGCGGCACCGGCATATCTTCGCGACGGCCCCCGCCCGCCCGGCGGGGGCCGTCCGCATGTCATCCGTTCCCGGGGGGTCCACCGTCATGTCCTTCAGCGCGCCCGGCTCACCGCCGCCTCCGCAGCCCCAGCAGCAGCCACCGGTGCCGGTGCAGCCGTACCCGCAGTCCGGCCCGGCCCCGTACCCGGTCCCCCCGCAGACGCACCCCCACCCCGGCGGGCCCTTCCACCCCGCCCCGCCGATGCCCCAGGGCGTACTGCGTTCGCCGCAGGGCCTCGCGACGGCCCTGACCTGGCTGCTCGGCGCCTCGGCCGCAGTACACCTCTTCTCCGCCGGCGTCGGTGTGTACGAGCAGGCGTGGATGCAGGGGTTCCCGGGGAACACCCACTTCGACGACCTCGAACTCGGCCTGTCCCCCGCGCTCACCATTCTCGCCGGGCTGCTCCAGTTGCTCACGCTGCTGCCCACGGTCGTCGTCTTCATCGTCTGGTTCCACCGCGTGCGCACCAACGGCGGCATCTTCCGCCCGGGCGCCTTCACCCTGGGCCCCGGCTGGGCCATCGGCGCCTGGTTCATCCCCGTGGCGAACCTCTTCCTGCCCTACCGGATCGCCCGGGAGACCTGGCGGGCCAGCACCCAGCGCGGCCCCGACGGCTCCGACCGCACGGCGCCCGCCGCGCTGCTGACGTCCTGGTGGGTGCTCTGGGTCGTCTCGGCGATCGTGGGCCGTGTCTTCAGCGGGATCTACGCGGGTGCCGACACCGTGGACGAGCTGCTTGAGGCGGGACGGCTCGGGATCGTCGCGGACCTGGCCACCATGATCGCCGGCGTGCTCGCCGTCCTCTTCGTCCGCAGGCTGACGGCGATGCAGAACACGATGGCGACCGAGGGGCCGTACGCGAGGGCCTGACGGCGCACCGCACCGCCCCGCTCCACGGCCACCCGGTGGCCCGAGAACCCTTGGCGGGACGGTGCTTCGGCCGCGGCGACCGGCGGCACGCCGGACCGCTCCGCCTGCGTGTGCCTCGGCTGCCGGGTGTCCATCCAGCACACCGTCGACCATGCCGCCCCGCGCGGGACCGCTGTCCCCGGTGCCGCCTTCGAGGCTCCGCCGAGGCGGGACCGGGACGCCTGGCGGGTCCTGTCCGTGCTCCTGGATGCCGGGCTCGACTTCCGGCAGGCCTGCTGCGGTTGCGGGCCCGGCTACCGGCCGCGCAGTCTGCGCGAGGTGCGCGAAGTGCGCGAGCGGCTCGGGTACGCGCGGCGCACCGGGGTGCCGGCCGCCCGCGCCCTCGCCACGCCGTAGCCGGCACACCCCGGCAGAGCCCGAGACCGGGCCGGGCCCGGGCCCGGCTCAGGCCGTGCCGATCACCACCGTCGCGTGCAACTCCTGCGACGTGACCGCCCGGACCGCCAGGCCCGCCGAGGTCAGCGCCGACGCCGTCGACGGTGCCTGCCGGGCGCTCGTCTCGATCAGCAGGTGGCCTCCCGGAGCCAGCCAGGCCGGAGCCCCCGCCGCCACCCGGCGATGCACGTCCAGACCGTCGGCCCCGCCGTCCAGCGAGACCAGCGGCTCGTGGTCGCGCGCCTCCGACGGCATCAGCCCGATCTCCTCCGTGGGCACGTACGGGGCGTTGACCACCAGGACGTCCACCCGGCCGCGCAGCTCCGGCGGGAGCGCGGCGTACAGGTCGCCCTCCCACACCCGGCCGCCGTACGGGGCCACGTTGCGCCGCGCGTACGCCAGCGCCGCCGGATCGATGTCGGCGACGTGCAGCTCCGCACCGCCCGGCGACTGCGCCGCCACCGCCGCACCCAGCGCGCCGACCCCGCAGCACAGGTCCAGCACCACCGCACCCGGCCGGACCAGCGCCACCGCCTGCTCGACCAGGAACTCGGTACGCCGGCGCGGCACGAACGCCCCCGCGCCCACCTCCACGCGCAGTCCGCAGAACTCGGCCCAGCCCACGACGTGTTCGAGGGGCTCGCCGCCCACCCGGCGGGCCAGCAGCTCCGCCAGGTGCGCCTCGTCCCGGGCGGCGCCGCTCAGCAACTCCGCCTCCTCCTCCGCGAAGACGCAGCCGGCCGCGCGGAGGGACTCCACCAGTGACGTCACCATGTCGGTCCTCGTCTCAGAAGACGTCCGGGCACCACGGACGGCGCGCGGTGCGGAACACCGCGTCCGCCAGGGCCACCGCGCCCGGCCGCTCCTCGGTCAGCTGCCCGAGCGCCGCCAGCCGCACCGCCGACACGTCGCCCAGGTACAAGGATCCCAGCGCGGACACGTCCAGTCGCAGGTCGGCCGCCTCCCGCGTGCGCTCGCACACGCCCGCGGCCGCGTCCAGCCGGTAGCGTCCGGCCGCCGGCCCCGTCCCGTCCGTGACCTCCAGCACCAGCACGCCCGGCACCTCGTACGTCCGCGCGCCCAGCGCCCGTACGACGTCCAGGACCCGCACCCACAGGAAGTCGGCGCAGGTGACGACGCGGGCCGCGCGCGGGTCGGGCAGCAGCTGCGGGAGGAGGTCGTCGGGTGCCCGGTAGCCGGTGCGGACCTTCAGCACCCAGTCGATCGAGCACAGGAACTGCCACAGCGCACGCTCCGCCTGCGGGCCGAGCGCCAGCAGGTCGTGCACCTGCACGGTGTTCTGCGGGACCTTCGCGTCCGTCCAGTGGTCGTCGGCGGTGTAGACGGCCACCCCGGCCACCTCTCCCTCCGCCGTCCGGTACACGGCGTGGAACTTCTCCTTGTAGGGCCGGTGCGACATCTCCTCCAGCCCGGTCGCGACGTTCCACCAGCGCTCACGGCGGTCCACCGCCCCCGGCGTGGCCGCCCGGAGCCTGTCGTGCAGCCCGGGCCCGATCCGGCGGAACTCGGCCGCGTCGACCAGGTCGATCCGTCCGCCGTCCACGGGCGCCGACAGCCGCCGGTCCAGCCCGGTGCGCGGTACGTCGATCTCCCATTCCGTGACGGTGGTCGCGGGCCCGAAGCCGTACCGCCCGTAGATCGGGTACTCGGCGGCGATCAGCGTCGCCAGGACGTCGCCGCGCCCGGCGGCCGCGGCGAACTCGGCCTGCATCATGCGGGTCAGCAGACCCTGCCGGCGGTGCGTGGGCAGGACGCCCACGTTGGAGACCGCGCCGGCCCGGACGGCCGCGCCGCCGGGCACGGTCAGCTCCTGCGCGAAGGAGCGGAAGGAACCGACGCAGCGGCCGGTGTCGCTGTCGAACGCGCCCTGGGTGCGGGTGAGGTCGTCGTACTCGGCGCGCTGGGCGACATCGGAGTCGGTCACCCGGGTCGCGGTCAGGAAGCCGGTGTGAACGGCGCGCAGCCAGTCATGGAGTTCGGATTCGGCGATCGGCCGGACGTCAGCACTCATAGCGGCCCACGCTAATCGCCCGACCGGCGTGGGTCGCCCGAATTTCCTACGCCAGCAGGTCGTCCACCTGCGCTTCTCCCTCCCGGTACCGCCGGGTGATCTCGGCGCTGCACTCGTCCGCGGTGCGCTGCAGCTGCTGCCGGCGCCGCGAGACCTGCTGCTCGTAGCGCACCAGCCGGGCCATCCCGTCGAGCAGTTCGCCGTCGGTGCGGGCCTGAAGGTCCGACAGCTCCACGTCGGCGAGCATCTCCGCCGCCAGCACCCGGTACTCCTCGCTGTGCGGGGTGCCGAGCGTGACGTGCCGGGCGGAGGCGCTGCGGCTGGAGGGTGCGTCGGCGAGGATCACGGAGAGCCGGTCCACCACCGGCGCCTCGGGATCGGTCCGCCGGGCGAGTTCGGCGCGCAGGATGTCGATGCGGCCCTGGAGCAGTCTGCGCACGTAGCTGAGATCGGCTTCGTCGCGCTGCGCGTCGCGGCGCAGCGCGCGCAGTTCGGGCAGCCCGAGCGCGGTGGCCGGGGCCGAAGGCCCCTGGTCCCGCGTCTCGGCCGTGCGCTGCGCGGGCGGTCGTACCGCGGCAGCTGCGACGGGAGCGGGTGATGCAGGTACGGAGGTACCAGGAGTGTTCATGTCGTTCGGGTCCGTCCCCTCGACCGGTGCGGCGCACCCGCACCGCCTGCGTGCATCGTGCCACTCTCCGTGGCCCCGGTGCAGTCCCACTCCACCCGATCGGCCCCGGACGGATGCACGGCTGGTACACAGGTGGTATGCGAGCTGTGGTGCAGAGGGTGGACGGCGCGAGTGTCGTCGTGGGCGGCGAGACCGTGGGCGAGATCGTCGGCGAGGGGCTGTGCGTGCTGGTGGGGGTGACCCACGACGACACGCCGGAGAAGGCGGCGCTGCTGGCGCGCAAGCTGTGGTCGGTACGGATCCTGGAGGGCGAGAAGTCCTGCAGTGACAACGGGGCACCACTGCTGGTGATCTCCCAGTTCACGCTCTACGGCGACGCCCGCAAGGGGCGGCGTCCCACGTGGAACGCGGCGGCGCCCGGTCCGGTCGCCGAGCCGCTGGTCGACGAGGTCGTGGCGCAGTTGCGCGCGCTGGGCGCGACGGTGGCGACGGGCCGGTTCGGCGCGGACATGCGGGTGTCGCTGACCAACCACGGCCCGTTCACCATCGTCGTCGACGTCTGAGCGGCCCGGTCAGGGCGCTACGACGACCTCCTGGGCGGCGGCCGTGCCGCCGACCAGCAGCGGTGCGTCGACCGGGACGTTGCGCTTGACCAGGGCGAGGGCGATCGGGCCCAGCTCGTGGTGGCGCACGGCCGTGGTCACGAAGCCCAGCTGGCGGCCCTCCTCGCCGTCCGCGGCGAGCCGGACCGGGGCGCCGTGGGCCGGGAGGACGACCTCGGAGCCGTCGAGGTGGAGGAAGACCAGGCGGCGCGGGGGCTTGCCCAGGTTGTGGACGCGGGCGACGGTCTCCTGGCCTCGGTAGCAGCCCTTCTGCAGGTGCACGGCGGTGCCGATCCAGCCCAGCTCGTGCGGGATGGTGCGGTGGTCGGTCTCCAGGCCGACCCGCGGCCGGTGCCCCTCGACGCGCAGCGCCTCGTAGGCGAGGAGGCCGGCGGCCGGTCCGTGGGCGGCGGCGAAGGCCTCCAGGGCGGCGCGGGGCAGGAAGACGTCGCGGCCGTACGCGGTCTCGCGGACGACGAGTTCCTTGCCGACCTCGGCGATGGAGCCGGCCGGCAGGTGCACGACCGCGAACTCCTCGGTGCGGTCGGCGACTTCGACGCGGTAGAAGAACTTCATCGACTCCAGGTAGGCGATCAGGGCCTCCTGGGTGCCGGGCTCGACGTGCGCCCAGGTGGTCTCCCCGTCGTCGACGAGGTAGAGCGCGTGCTCGATGTGGCCGTTCGCGGAGAGGATCAGCGCCTCGGTGGCCTGTCCGGCCGGGAGTTCGGTGACGTGCTGGGTGATCAGCAGGTGCAGCCAGCTCAGCCGTTCCGGTCCGGTGACGGCGACGACCCCGCGGTGCGAGAGGTCGACGAAGCCGCGGCCGTCCGCGAGGGCGCGCTGTTCGCCGTACAGCTCGCCGTAGTGGGCGGCGACGCCCTCGTCGCGGCCTTCGGCCTGGACGGCGCCGGGAAGATGGAGCAAGGGGCTGCTGGTCATACGGCCAAGCCTACGACCCTGTCACGCGTGGGCGGCACGCTGCTTCGCGGCGCACTTCCTGCACAGACCGAAGATCGCGAAGTGCTTCATGTCGGTCTCGAAACCGAAGGTCGTACGGAGCTTCGCGGTGAAGTCGGCGGCGATGTCGACATCCGCCTCGATGACGTCGCCGCAGTCGCGGCACACCAGGTGGATGTGGTGGTGCCGGTCGGCCAGGTGGTAGGTGGGGGCCCCGTGGCCGAGGTGGGCGTGCGACACGAGGCCGAGCTCCTCCAGGAGCTCCAGCGTCCGGTAGACGGTGGAGATGTTGACCCCGGAGGCCGTCTTGCGCACTTCCCCGAGGATCTCGTCCGGCGTGCCGTGCTCCAGTGCGTCCACGGCTTCCAGCACGAGCTGGCGCTGCGGCGTCAGCCTGTAGCCGCGCCGGCGCAGGTCCGTCTTCCAGTCGGTGCCCGGGGTTCCTTCGGTGCTCTCGGTGCTCACCACCCCGTCAGTGTATGTGCGCGAAGGGGACCGCGGTCGAGCCCGCGGTCCCCTTTCGTGCAAGGCCTGTGGCGGCTTCCGCTCAGCGGAAGAAGGCGATGCCGTCGTCGGGCATGTCCGGAAGGTTGCGGGCCATCTCGGCGACCTCCTCGGGCGTGACGACCTTCTTGAGCTGGGCCGACATGTAGGGGCGCAGCTCGACGTCCGGGGTGGCCTTCTCGCCGACCCACATGAGGTCGCTCTTCACGTAGCCGTAGAGCCGCTTGCCGCCGCTGTACGGGCCGGAGGCCGCGGTGCGGGCGACCGCGTCGGTGACCAGGTCGATCTGGGGCTTCTGGTCGGCGAGCTCGCCGTACCAGACCTCGACGACGCCCTGGTCGCGGACCATGACGATCTCGACCTTGCGGTCCGCGTCGATGCGCCAGTAACCCGACTCGGACTCCAGCGGCCGCACCTTGTTGCCCTCGGCGTCGAGGACCCAGGTGTGGGAGGTGTACTCCAGGAAGTCCCGGCCGTCGTGGCTGAAGACGACCTCCTGGCCGAAGTTGCACTTCTCCTCACCGGGGAAGTCGAAGACTCCCGCACCCTCCCAGTTGCCGAGGAGGAAGGCGAGGGGGACGAGTCCCGGGTTCAGGTCGGACGGGATCTGGATCATGAATGGCTGCTCAGGCGATCTGTGGGAGGGGTTCCGGGGCGGTCAGCCGAGCCGGGGCTCAGCGCTGACCCTGGTACAGCTTCTTGACGGCCAGGCCGGTGAAGGCCATGACGCCGACGCAGACCAGGACCAGCAGGGAGGTGAAGACTGCCTCAAGCACGGGGTGCTCCTCGGAATCGTTTCGGGGCTGTACGGGGCCGGTCCCCAAGCCTACTGGCCCGGGGACCGGCGCACGGTGTGAGGTGGGCCGTACGGCCTGCCCGCGGGGTCAGCTCAGCAGCTGGCTCTGCAGGATCACCGTCTGGTGGAAGGGGACGGGGGCCACGTCGCCCTTGCGGGACTGGACGACCATGCCCAGGACGTCACCCGTGCGGAGGCAGCCGACCTTGGTCTGCTCCTCGCCGGCGACGGGTTTCATCTCCTGGTACACGCTGAGGTCGGTGCCGTCGAAGTACGCGGCGCCGGGGAAGTCCAGGGCGGTGCTGTTCATCTGCGTGGCCTTGGCCTTGCTCCAGACGTCGTCGAGGTCCAGGGCCGAGACGCCGTTCAGCCGGGCGTTGCTGTCGCAGCCCTTGAAGGCGTCCACGAAGCCGGACGAGTGGAAGCGCAGCAGGTAGACGTGTGTGCGGGTGCCGTCCGGCGTGGTCCAGCCCCGGCCGACGATCTGGC
Source organism: Streptomyces sp. NPDC090021 (assembly GCF_044748225.1). Classification (NCBI taxonomy): domain Bacteria; kingdom Bacillati; phylum Actinomycetota; class Actinomycetes; order Kitasatosporales; family Streptomycetaceae; genus Streptomyces; species Streptomyces sp. NPDC090021. The sequence goes on from NZ_JBIVFO010000072.1 coordinate 10,783, forward strand.
GCAGGCCGTCCCATTCGAGGGAGGTCTTGAGCTTCTCGCGGGCGTCGGGCGCGTACTCCTCCAGGAAGGAGTCGACCGGCACCGTGCCGTCCTTGTCGGCCTTGACCGCGTCGTCGGCCTCGGCGCCCGCGGGAGCGGGCAGGAGCAGGCCGGCGAGCTGCGCGTGGTGCGTCCCGTCCTTGTTGTCCGGGCCCTGGGCGAGGGGGGCGCCCGGGGGCAGCGCGGGCTGGGAGAGCTTCGGGAACGTCCAGCGGCCGTCGTCCTCGGTGGCCAGGCCGGGGATGTCGGTGCGCTCGGGCACGGTGATCCCGTACGCGACCCCCGTGCCGACGGCGGCGAAGACGGCGACGGCGGCGGTCCAGCGCAGGGCGGCGAACAGCACCCGCCGGTCCTTGGGCGGAGCGGGCGGGGCCGTCGGCGCGGATGCGGGCTCGGTGACCTGCGGCGCGGCCTCCGACACGGACTCGGGCCGAGGCTCCGCAGCCGGCGCGGCGGCGGGCACGGGCTCGGCGGCCGGCGCGGGCTCGGTGACCTGCGGCGCGGCCTCCGACACGGACTCGGGCCGAGGCTCCGCAGCCGACTCGGCGGCGGGCACGGGCTCGGCGGCCGGCGCGGGCTCGGTCTCGGTCTCGGCGGCGGGCACGGGCTCCGCGGCCGGCGCGGGCTCGGTGACCTGCGGCCCGGCCTCCGCAGCCGACTCGGCGGCCGGCACGGGCTCCGTCTCGGGGCCGGTGGTGGTCTGCTCGCTGCTCACGCGGACTCTCCGGGGGACTTGAGGTGGTCGAGTTGCTGCTTGAAGAGGCTCGCGGCGTCCTTCACCGCGAATCCCTTGCTCCCGTACATGCGGAAGGTCACCAGGACGTCGCCCTCGACGGCCACGCAGTCGACGGCGGCGATCTTCTCCTTGTCGTCCTTCCCGCCCTTGAGCGAGTCGTCCAGCCCGCACTTGGCCTGCGGGTAGCCCTCCACCTGGGGCGCCTCACCGCCGCCGGCGGTGAGCTCGATGAACTTCTTGGTGAACTCGGCGAACCTGGCCAGCTGCTGCGGGTCGGCCTGCATGAGCCGGACCTCGGCGACGGCGGCGCCGTCACCCTCGGAGCGGGCGTAGCTGCGCCCGGCCAGGCCCTTGAGCTTCAGGTCCGCCAGCGCCTTGTCCCGTTCGGCGCGCTCGCTGCTGGAGAGGCCCGTCCGAGCACCCTTGAAGGCCTCGAGCGCCCTGTCACTGGCGAGGTAGTAGTGGCTGCCCTCGGCGTCGAGGTCCGGGCCCGGCCAGTAGTCGGCGGGCAGCGGCATCAGCTTGCCCGTCAGCTCGTTCGGCGGCACGGACGGGACCGGGGCGGGCGTGCCGCCGGTCGTGTGGTCCTCGGCCATCCAGTACCGCGTCGGCGCGGTCCGCTCGGCGTCGGCGAGCACGGCCGCGGCGGCGACGCCGCCGCCCGCGAGCACGACGACGCCGACGGCCGCCGAGACCAGCGCGAGCGTCCTGCGGTTCCCCTTGCGCACGGGCCCGGTCGCGGGCTCGGCGACGGCGACTGCGGGCTCGTTGTGCTGCGCGGCGTCGGCCGCGTTCTGCTGCTCGCTCACAGCCGCTCCATCTGTCGCTTGGCGATCTCGACCAGGGCCTTCTCGTCGACCTCGCCACGGTTGTTCGTGTACTGGACGACCATCACGATGTCGCCGCGGCGGATCAGGGCGCGGGCCTGCCGGACCGGGTGGTAGCCGGGCTCCTCGTGCGCCTTGGAGTCGATCCACAGGTGCCCGAAGTCCGCCGGCACGCCGGGGAAGTCCTTGCCCGCGTTGCCCGCGTACTCCTTGTCGGGCATGTAGGCGACCATGCCCGACTGGAAGCCCTCGGCTCCGCTGCGGTCGCGGTACTGGAGCAGGTGGACCTCGACGAAGTTCCGGTCGTTCTCGGCCCAGCTCGCTGTGGCGACGCTCTTGACGCGGTCCCTGATGAGATCGCCGACCGCTTCGGAGGGCTGCAGATACCAGGACGCGGCGAAGGCGTCCGCCGAGACGGCACCCGAGAAGCCGTCCTGCGCCCCGCCGGGGACGTCCACCAGCTTCTTGGCCAGGTCCTCGTCCGCCTTGTGCCAGCGGGCTGCGTCGATCGAGCGCCGGCTCGTCGCGTCGTTCATGGCGGCCGGCTTCGGCGCGTCCATCTCCTGCTGGGCCAGCGGTGGCAGCGCAGTGGGCTCGCGGTGGTACTGGACCGCGTAGCCGGTCACGGTTCCGGCGAGGGCGCCGAGGACGGCCGCGCCGGCGATCAGGAGCACCGTGCGCCGGGCGCGGCGACGCGGCACCGGCATGTCCGAAGTGATCGTTTCCGGTGCGCTCTCCCCCTCTTTCTGCTGCTCAGGGATGGTCTGTTCGTGTTCCAAAAGGATCCCCCACAAAGCGGAAGCGCGGGCTGGTTACCCGCGCGTACCCGATGACCCGCAGCAGAGGGGAGCAGTTGTACGGAACGAGATCACGTTCTCGTATCGCGGTGGGGGTCAGTCCTCACGGCGCCGCTTTCCGTCCAGTTCGTCCCACCATTCGTCGGACTTCGGGTCCCCCGAGGGGTCGTCCCACCAGCGGTCGTCCGGGCCGCGCCGGTTCGCGATCACCGCGGCGACCGGCGGGATGACCATGGCGACGAAGCACATGGCCACGGCCGCCTCGACCGACCACAGGCGCACGAAGGACCAGGCGGAGACGAAGAGGAACAGGCATCCGCCCATCAGCAGGAAGTAGACGCGCCGGCGCCGGGCGTACATGCCTCCAGCGTAGAACCGCGCGTGTACGGCGCGAAGGGCCGCACCCCGTTCCAGTGGCGTCCAACCCCCGGGGGTGCGGCCCTTCGGCCGGTCGTTCAGGCGATCACGCGCGCACGCGGTGCGTTCACGTGCGCGGTGCTCAGACCGCGATCGCCACGTCCGTCACGCCGCCGGCCTCGGCGACCACGACGGCACGGTCCGCCTGGGCACCCGGGACGAGCGCCCGCAGCGTCCAGGAGCCGGTGGCGGCGTAGAAACGGAACTGGCCGGTGGCCGAGGTCGGGACCTCGGCGGTGAACTCGCCGGTCGAGTCCAGCAGCCGCACGTAACCGCTGACGGGCTCGCCGTCCTTGGTCACCTGGCCCTGGATCGCGGTCTCACCGGGCTTGAGGGTCGCGAGGTCGGGCCCGCCGATCTGTGCTCCACACATGTTCTCTGTCCTGTCCTGTCCTGGAGGTCGTGCTACGAGGGCGTCGGTGCCCGGGATTACTTGTTGGGGCCGAGCTCGATCGGCACGCCGACCAGCGAGCCGTACTCGGTCCACGAGCCGTCGTAGTTCTTGACGTTCTCCTGGCCCAGGAGCTCGTGCAGCACGAACCACGTGAGCGCGGAACGCTCACCGATGCGGCAGTAGGCGATGGTGTCCTTCGCCAGATCGACCTGCTCGGCCTCGTAGAGGGCGGTCAGCTCTTCGTCCGACTTGAAGGTGCCGTCGTCGTTGGCGTTCTTCGACCACGGGATGTTGCGGGCGCTGGGCACGTGGCCGGGGCGCTGCGACTGCTCCTGCGGGAGGTGCGCGGGGGCGAGCAGCTTGCCGGAGAACTCGTCGGGGGAACGGACGTCGACCAGGTTCAGGGAGCCGATCGCGGCCACGACGTCGTCGCGGAAGGCGCGGATGGAGGTGTCCTGGGCCTTGGCCTTGTACTGGGTGGCCGGACGGTTCGGGACGTCCTTGCCGTCGACCAGGTCGCGGGAGTCGAGCTCCCACTTCTTGCGGCCGCCGTCGAGGAGCTTGACGTCCTGGTGGCCGTAGAGCTTGAAGTACCAGTAGGCGTAGGAGGCGAACCAGTTGTTGTTGCCGCCATAGAGGACGACGGTGTCGTCGTTGGAGATGCCCTTGGCGGACAGCAGCTTCTCGAAGCCCTCCTGGTCCACGAAGTCGCGGCGGACCGGGTCCTGGAGGTCGCTCTTCCAGTCGATCCGGACGGCGTTGGTGATGTGGTTCTTGTCGTAGGCGGACGTGTCCTCGTCCACCTCGACGATGACGACGTTGGCGTCGTTCAGGTGGGCCTCGACCCAGTCGGCGTCTACGAGGACGTCGCTGCGGCTCATGGTGTTCTCCTCCGGGGCAGTGTGCGGCGGGGCGGTGCGGGGTGCGCTGTGCTGCGTGCCTGCAGGTGCGCTCGGTTTCCTGCGCGGGGAGGCGTCAGGGATCAGGAGGCAGGTGCGGTCACGCGGGAAGGGCCTGTCGGGGCCGTCGTCCGGCTGATGGAGCGGATGCGCTCACATGTCACATGGATCGACAGAGCATGGCGGCGACGCGACACAGGTCTACTGCCCGTCGCTTCGTGAGGTCCGCCTGCTGATGCTTCATAGCCATGGATCGTAGGGACGAATCAGCCGCCCTGTCACCGGTGTGTCATATTCCGAGACAGGATCGTCCGAATATTGGGATCGGATGGACTTTCCCGGGCGCCCCGGCGGCTCCCGGGCCCGCCGCGCGGCCCGTCCTTCTGCGGATCGGACCGCCCTGTCTCACGATCCGGCCATCTGCACGTTCGTGCCGCCCAGCGTGAGGTGTACACCGGCCTCGTCCGAGGTCAGGGCGGAGAGCTGGAGCCCGGCCGGGAGCCCGGTGCCGAGGTCGCGGTCGAAGTCGGTCCGCTTGCGCACCTGGCGCTCCAGCCCGGGGATGCCCTCGCCCGGCACCTCCTCGGCGTGCACCCGGACGATCTTGCCGCCCTTGGAGCCCGGCGCGTCCACGAGCGTGATCGTGGAGATGACGCTGGGCGACAGCGTCCTGCCGAGGACGTCCACCGACGCCGTGACCTTCACCTTGCCGGGGGCGCCGCCGTAGGAGAGGGTCGCTCCGGTCTGCGAGGCCGCGGTCAGGTCGGCGTAGGTGATGAGCGCGGTGCCCGTGGCACGCTCGGCCGTGCCGCCGCTGTAGTCGTCGTTCAGCCTCACACCGTGGAAGCTGGCGTCGAGTTCCGCGAGCCGCGTCCTGCGGCCGTCCGCCATCACCTCGACGCCCCGGAGCCCGAGGTCCACCCGGTCCAGGTCGTGACTGAGCGCCTGGGTGAGGAAGGGGAATCCGTGGATGTCCACCTCGGCGCTGCCGGCCAGCCCCTGACGCGCCTGTATGCGCTCGGCCAGCCGGTTCTCGGCATAGCCGGCCGCCCACCGGTCCACTCCGGCGAACAGGGCCGCCAGCACCACTCCGACGATCACAACGACACGCAGAACACGCACGCGCCTCTCCCCCTACTTATCGGTACGTGCGGTCCAGTGGACCATGCTCCGCGTCGGACCGGGATCAGCCCACCACCCGGCCGATCAGGTACACGGCGGGGGCGGCGGCCGCCAGCGGCAGCGCGACACCGGCCGTCATGTGCACGAACTTCGACGGGTAGTCGTACGCCGCCACGCGCAGCCCGATCAGCGCGCACACCCCGGCGGCCAGGCCGAGCAGCGCCCCGCCGACCCCGACGGAGGTGAGCCCGCCGACCGCCACGCCCGCACCGGCGGCCGCGGCCAGCGAGACACCGACCGAGGTGGCGGTGGGCAGCGGCAGCGCGCGGACGAACACGGCGACCGCCACGGCCGCCGCGCCGACCGTGACGGCGGCGGTGTCGGCGGCCAGGTAACCGGCGCAGATGATGGCGAGGGCGGCCGAGGCCACCGAGGCCATCAGCCCGTACATCCGCTCGTCGGGGTCGGCCTGGCTGCGCAGCTGCAGGACGAGGGTCAGCAGCACCCAGGCGCCCAGGGTGCCGACGATCGCGCCGGCGCCGTACGTGTCCTCGACCGCGAGCACGGCCGCGTCGGCGGCCAGGGCCCCGGCGAAGGCGAGGGCGATGCCCTGCCGGGCCGGCCACATGCCGTTGAGGCGGAACCAGCCGGCCGCGGTGAGGCCCTGGAGGGCGATCAGCGGCAGGAGCAGCGCGAACTGGCCGAGGACGGCGGCGACGGCGAGCAGCAGCCCGAGAGCGGCGGTCAGTATCGCCGACTGCGGGCCGGGGTCGATGATCGGCGACCGTCCCTCGGCACGGGCCTGGGCCGGGTCCACGGCGCGCAGGGTGTTCCCGCCGAGGGTGGGCGGGGACCAGTCGGGGGCCTCCTGCGCCGCGTCGGCGTTCCCGGCCGGGGCCGGGGCTGCGGCTGCGGCTGCGGCCGGGTCGGCGGCGGGCACGTGCGGCTCCTGCTGCTCGGGGCCGGGGAACGGCGGGAGGTAGGCGGTCTGCTCGGCGGCGACGCCCTGCACCTGCCCTTGCGCCTGTCCCTGCGCCTGGCCCTGCCCGGGACCGGGGTACGGCGGCAGGTACGCCGTCTCGGCAGCAGCGGCGGCGGCAGCCGGCAGCCCCTGACCGCCCCGGGACCAGTCCTGCGCCGGGGCGGACGCCTGCGCCGGAGCCTCGTCCCGGAACCAGCCCTCCGGAGCCACGGCCTGCTGCCCGGGGCCGGGGAACGGCGGGAGGTATGCGGTCTGCTCGGCGGCGACGCCCTGCGCCTGGCCCTGCCCGGGACCGGGGTACGGCGGCAGGTACGCCGTCTCGGCGGCGGCGGCAGCCGGCAGCCCCTGACCGCCCCGGGACCAGTCCTGCGCCGGGGCGGACGCCTGCGCCGGAGCCTCGTCCCGGAACCAGCCCTCCGGAGCCACGGCCTGCTGCCCGGGACCGGTGCCGGGACCCTGCGCGAGCGGCGCACCCCAGGCCGGTCCCCCGGCCTGGCCCTGGCCCTGGCCCTGGCCCTGGCCCTGGCCCTGGCCCTGGTACGACGGGTAGGCCTCGGCCGGGCCGGGGACGGCCCCCGTGCCCGGCCCGGCGGCGGAGCCGTCCGGCCACGGCGCTCCCGTACCACCGGCCGAAGCCGGAGCCGCGGCCTCGTCACGGAACCAGCCCTCGGGCGCGACCGGCTGCCCGGGCACCATGCCCAGCGGCGGGTGCACCGGCTGGTAACCGGTGTCCCAGGTGTCGGCCTGCCAGGTCTGGGTCCCGTACGGGTCCTGCGGCTGCTGGGGCTGCTGCGGCTGCTGCTGTTCGTCAGGCGTGCTCATCGGCTCCCGCTCACCCGCCCGCGAACGGCGGGAGCACCTCGACGGTGCCGCCCTCGGTCAGCGGAACGGAATCGTGCGGGCGCTTGCCCACAGGTTCTTCGTTCACGAGGAAGGAGCAGCGCAGCAGGACCCGGGTCAGCTCCCCGGGGTGGCGTTCCCGCACGCCGTCGAGCGCCTCGGCCAGTGTCCGCGCCGAGTACGGCTCCTCCGCCGTCCCGGCCGCGGCCTTGGCCGCCGCCCAGTAGCGGATGGTTCCGGTTGCCACTGCAGCTCCTATCGTCGGCTCTCTACCGTCGGCCTCCATGATGGCCCCTCCCGCCACCGCCCCCGCCGTGCCCCGACGCGCCGGGTGTGCGCCCGGTGGGTCCGGTCCCGCCGCACCTCGTGCCCCCGATCCGGTGAAAAGCGGTGCATACGCAGGGCGGGAACGTGGCAGGAGCGTGGCAGGAACCACAGAAGACGAAGCAGAAGAGTCCCGGCCGGGAAAGAGCGAGTGGGCTATTCTGCTTGGCGAGAGGATCCGGGCAATGTGGCCCCCGGGTCCTTTTGTGCTTTCAGCACGTTGAACGAACCGAGAACAGTGGTGCCCGTACGGATCCCCAGGGCGCGGGGCCGTGAGGACACCAGGCGACACGTACGAAGCAGTACCGCGCATGTCCTCGACGGGACCGAGGAGGAACCGACGTGATGGACCAGCGAACCGTGCACCACCGTCCGGCCCGGGCAGGTGGTCGGTCATGAGCTCGCTCCTGCTGCTCACCAACGCGCTGCAGCCGTCCACCGAAGTGCTGCCCGCGCTCGGCCTGCTGCTGCACAACGTCCGGGTGGCGCCGGCCGAGGGTCCGGCCCTCGTCGACACCCCGGGCGCCGACGTCATCCTCGTCGACGGCCGCCGCGACCTGCCGCAGGTGAGGTCGCTGTGCCAGCTGCTGCGTTCCACCGGTCCCGGCTGTCCGCTGATCCTGGTCGTCACCGAGGGCGGCCTGGCGGCCGTCACCGCCGACTGGGGCATCGACGACGTCCTCCTGGACACCGCCGGTCCCGCCGAGGTCGAGGCACGCCTGCGGCTGGCCACGGGCCGCCAGCAGCTCGGCTCGGACGACTCCCCCATGGAGATCCGCAACGGCGACCTGTCGGTGGACGAGGCCACGTACTCCGCCAAGCTCAAGGGGCGGGTGCTGGATCTCACCTTCAAGGAGTTCGAGCTCCTCAAGTACCTCGCGCAGCACCCGGGCCGCGTCTTCACCCGTGCCCAGCTGCTGCAGGAGGTCTGGGGCTACGACTACTTCGGCGGCACCCGGACGGTCGACGTGCACGTGCGGCGGCTGCGCGCGAAACTCGGCCCCGAGCACGAGTCGCTGATCGGTACGGTCCGCAACGTCGGCTACCGCTTCGTCACGCCGGAGAAGGTCGAGCGGGCGGCGGCCGAGGCCGCGGCCCAGGCGGCGGCCCAGGTCGCCGCGGAGGCGGCCGCGGAGGGTTCCGTACCGGCTTCCGGGGCCACCACCCGGTCGGCCTAAGGGCCGGATGATCGTCCGGTCTTCAGGACGCCCTGCCCAGAGGTAGGTCACCCCGCGTAGACTGCCGCGCGTGGCCAAGGTGACGCGGGATGACGTAGCGCGACTTGCGGGTACTTCTACCGCCGTCGTGAGCTACGTCATCAACAACGGACCCCGGCCGGTCGCCCCGGCCACGCGCGAGCGTGTCCTCGCCGCCATCAAGGACCTGGGCTACCGCCCGGACCGGGTCGCCCAGGCGATGGCGTCGCGGCGCACCGACCTCATAGGCATGATCGTCCCCGATGCCCGCCAGCCGTTCTTCGCCGAGATGGCGCACGCGGTCGAGCAGGCCGCCGCCGAGCGCGGAAAGATGGTCCTGGTCGGCAACTCCGACTACCGCACCGAGCGCGAGGTCCACTACCTGCGGGCCTTCCTCGGGATGCGGGTGTCCGGCCTGATCCTGGTCAGTCAGGGCATGAGCGAGCAGGCCGCCAGCGAGATCGAGGCCTGGGACGCCCGCGTGGTGCTGCTGCACGAGCGCCCGGAGGCGATCGACGACGTGGCGGTCGTCACGGACGACATCGGCGGCGCCCAGCTCGCCACCCGGCACCTGCTGGAGCACGGGCACGAGTACGTCGCCTGCATCGGCGGCATCGAGAACACCCCGTCGGTCGGCGACCCGGTCGCCGACCACGTCGAGGGCTGGCGCCGGGCCATGCTGGAGGCCGGCCGCTCGGTCGAGGGCCGGCTCATCGAGGCCCCGTACAACCGCTACGACGCCTACAAGGTCGCCCTGGAGGTCCTGGCGCGGCCCGACCGGCCGACGGCCGTCTTCTGCGCCACGGACGACCAGGCGATCGGCGTGCTGCGCGCCGCGCGCGAGCTGCGCATCGACGTGCCCGGGGAGCTGGCGGTGGCTGGCTTCGACGACGTGAAGGAGGCGGCCCTCACGGATCCGCCGCTGACCACGGTCGCCTCGGACCGCCCGGCGATGGCCCGCGCGGCGGTGGACCTCGTCCTGGACGACGGCCTGCGCGTGGCCGGCTCCCGCCGCGAGCGCCTCAAGCAGTTCCCGTCGGCCCTGGTGATCCGCCGCTCCTGCGGCTGCAAGTAGGGAGCCGGGCCTCCCCGGTGGCCGAGGGGGAAGGCCGCCAGGAAGAACACCGGGGGCAGCGCCGCGACGGCCGGAACCACCAGGTGCACACGGGGCAGCAGGGCCCCCGCCCCGGGGTCGCCGTCGCCGTCGCCGTCGCCAGCAGTCCCCACGGCACGCGGGACACCTTCCGCCGTACGCCCTCGCCCCTCCACGCCCCCCGATCAGCAGTTGAACACGCCTACTTGAACGCGTTCAGGATGGCGGAGAGGGGAGAGACCGGGAAGCGTCCTTACATCGGGCATACGCGGTTCTGTCGGGCTTCTCAGGCCGGACTCAGGAAGCTCTCATCAACGGCGGGGAGAGTCGTCCCATGACCGAGAGCTTCCGCCGCGAAGGCGAGTACCCGCAGGAACACCGCCCCCAGCACGCGCCGTTCGGCGAGGACTGGCAGCGCGGACGCGACCGGCTGGCACACGAGGCCGGAGCCGGGACCGGGAACGGGACCGGGAACGGGACCGGGGCGTATCCGCCGCCGCCCGCCTACCCGCCGGCCGCGCCCGGTCGGCACGAGGCGCACCGCCCGCCGGTCATCCTCGGCGAGACGGTCCCGGCGGGAGCCGGCGGCGAAGGCGGCGAAGGCGGCAACGCCATCCCGCAGGGGCCGGCCCACGCCGCCCCCGCCCGGCGCGCGAAGAGGCCCGTCGCCCTGCTGGCCGCCGTCGCGCTCGCCGCGGCCCTGGTCGGCGGCGGCACCGCGGCCGCCGTCCAGCAACTGCTGGAGCGGCAGGCCGGCACGACCGGCGGGGTCAACGGCACGAACGTCTCGCAGTCCAGCACCGGCACCGTCTCCGGACTCGCCGAGCAGGTCAGCCCCTCGGTCGTCCGCATCGACACCCGAACCGGCTCCGGTCAGGGCACCGGCTCCGGCATCGTGCTCTCCGCCGACGGTGAGATCGCCACGAACAACCACGTCGTGGACGGCGCCACCGGGATCCAGGTGTCGACGAGCGACGGCAAGAAGTACACCGCCGAGATCGTCGGCACCGACCCCGACAAGGACCTGGCCCTGATCAAGCTCCAGGGCGCGTCCGGCCTCAAGCCCGCCAGGCTCGGGGACTCCGGCAGCGTCAAGGTCGGCGACCAGGTCGTCGCCATCGGCTCCCCCGACGGCCTGACCGGCACCGTGACCAGCGGCATCGTCTCCGCGCTGAACCGCGAGGTGAAGGTACCCAAGTCGGAGCAGAGCCCCCCGCAGAACCGCCGGCAGGACAACGGCTGGCCCTTCTCCTTCGGCGGCCGTCAGTTCAACGGGGACACCGGCTCGGACACCACCTCGTACAAGGCACTCCAGACCGACGCCTCCCTCAACCCCGGCAACTCCGGCGGCGCCCTGTTCAACATGAACGGCGAGGTCGTGGGGATGCCCTCGGCGATCTACTCCCCCGCCTCGGCCGGTTCCGCCGCGGGCAGCGTCGGCCTCGGCTTCGCCATCCCCGTCGACACGATCAAGGCCGACCTGGACTCCCTGCGCAAGGGCGGCCCCGGCGGCAAGGGCTCCTCCGGCACCTCCGGCACCTCCGGCGGCGGCTCGTTCGCAGACGGCTTCGGCACGTCCTTCTAGGGCGTGTTTCGAAAGTAGCGCCGTCCGCCCGCAGGGCGGGCCCCGCGGCGTCTGGTGCGTGCGATCGCAAGGCGGAGGATCGTCCTCGTACTGGGCGTACTTGGACGATCCCGACAACGCGGCGAGCGTGCGTACCAGGCGTCGCGGGGCAGGCGGGACTTTCGAAACACGCCCTAGTAGGGCTTGGTCAGGTTGGGGCTGGTGTGGGTGTGCCGCGGTGGCACGTGGGGCAGGCGCCGGTCCATGTCGCGAGGAGGGTCTGTAGCTC
>NZ_JBIVFO010000073.1:0-21569 GCF_044748225.1 Streptomyces sp. NPDC090021
CTTTTTTTTATTCCCCGCCCCACCACCTAAAACAACACCCCATATAACACTCTTCCCCCACCCCCGGCTATGCCGGGGGGCGGGGGGGGGGGGGGGGGGCGGGGGGGGGGCGGGGGGCGCGCCCCCCCCCACGTGGTCCCAACCCCAAAGGGCCTGTGGCCGCTGCACTATGCGGGAGCGGGGATCGCCGCCGACACAGGGTGCATGGCCGGGGCTGGCCCTCTTCACGCCCGTCACTGCTGACGCCAGTGACGAACAGCCACGTCATTCTCACGCCGACCATGACCTGACACCCGCTGCGCTACAGCGGCGGGTGTCCGTGGCGCAGATCTTCCACAAGCTGGTCGAGGAGAGCTTCTTCATAGGCGGGGCGGCCACAGGCATGCATGGCGGCTTGCAGAGTGGGGTCCCACTCGGTGTCTGGCAGGCGGGCGAGGTCCAGCTCAGTGCCGTAGAGCGGGTCGGGATGAAGGCTCCTGGTGTACGACTCCGCGTTCATGCGCCAGGGCTGCGCGCCGGGAACGGCGTCGAGGACAGCGCGTACGTGCTGGATTCCAGCGCTGTCGAAGTCGGCGCGCACCGCGATGCGCCAGCCGCTGGTTGCGATGCATGTGAGGGCGTGGAGTTCGGCGGCCGAGGGGGTCCCGACGGTGCACAGCATCCGCACGGGGATGCCTGTCGGCAGGGCGAGCGCTGCCGCGACGACCGACGGGTTTTCGGTCACGAACACCCAGACGTCGCCCTGGCCGGTGGGGGAGGGCCAGGTGGTGGCAGCAAGGGTGAAAGGGGGCAGGACAAGGGGGTGCCGGGCGGGTACGGACCAGCCGTCGGGGTGGACACCGAGGCTGAGCAGTCCTCCGCCGAGGGAGTCGAGGTCGATACCGAGCCGGTTCCAGGCCTGGCGCGGGGGTATGCCGGTGCGGGTGATCGAGGCGGTCGCTGCTTCGGCCAGGACGAGTCCGGCCAGTTCGGTGCCCGCGTCCAGTGCGTGCGGGTCGCCGACTGCCCGGTGGGCCAGGACACGGCGGTCGATCCGGCCGTGACGGGGCAGAAGCCGCAGTACTTCGGCTGCTGCTGTCAGGAGTTGCTCGGGTGTGGGGTGCTGGAGGATGCGGGCCACCCGTCCTGTGCGGTGCAGTTCCCCCCACCCCTCGTCCGCAGGCCGTACCGGTGCAGCGGCGGGCAGCGCTGCGGCCAGGCGCGCCCGCAGCTTCCGCAGTCCGGCGATGCGGGCAGCCTGCCGTGCCTTGTCGCCGGCGGTGCGGCCGAGCGAGCGGCCTACCGCGTGCGCGGCAACGGCTCCGGGCGTCAGGTGTGCCCCATGGCGTCGCAGACGCAGCGCCAGCTCGTCCAAGCTGATCCTGCGACGTTCCCCGGGGGCGAGGACGCGGCTGCCGGTCAGTCCGCGGACCGCCGCTCGCCGTACCGCTGCGTCAGGGGCGGTGATCACTGTGCTGCCGCTGGCCAGGTGCGGATCGCCGCGCTTGTCGGCCCTGTCGGCAATCTGCTCCCACAGCCACTGGGCGTCGGGGATGAGCAGGGTGTCGAGTCTGGAGTTGCGGCAGGCTCCCTCTGGGCACCACAGCCGGGGGCACGCCGACGGTGTGGTGGTCATCTCGCCGCCGGCTGGTCTGTCAGGCGCTCCGTCTGAGCGGGGAGTTGGCCGGTGGCGGCGAGGAGCCGACGGCTGTAGAGGTGCATGGGTTCGGCAATGATGATGCCAGTCGAGGACTTCGTCAGGTCGTGGATGTCGACACCATCCCAGGCGCCGGGGGAGCCGTCCCAGTGATGGCTGGTGCACATCAGGTCCAGGTCGAGGCTTGCGGTGTACGCGGCGATGCCGTCACGTCCTTGCTCGTCGACCTCACCCGGTACTTCGTCGAGCGCGCACAGGCGCAGGGCGTGGGCGGGCAGATGACGGTACTCCGCCGACAACGCGGCGAGCATGGGGGCCAGCACGATGAGCCTGCTCTCACCGCCGGAGATCGTCGTCTGCCTTGCACCCCACTGCTCGGTCGTGCCGTCTGCCCGGCTGATCATGTATTTGACGGTGACCCAGTTGCGGATGTCGATGGCTTCGGCCAGACGCGTGGCACGGTCGGTGCTGCCGCCGTCCTCACCGTGGCGCATGACGGCCAGCAGCTCCTGTCCCACACTGTGCTGTTGTTCGGGTGTGCGCTCGGCATCACCGATGTTGCAGGTGAGGTCGTGGATGAGGGCACGCGAAGGAGTCAAGTTGGGGGCGAGGTCGACTTTGAGCTGCACGCCGACGCCGGACGATGCGGCCGCGAGTTTCATCTGCGTGTTGACGTCTTTGACCCAGTCGTGGAGATCGACCCACGCGGTGCCGATGGCGGTCGGGATACAGCCGAGGACGAACTGCTCGAGGGCCTGGTCCTCGGCGGTGTCGTAGGCGGCCCGAGCCGATGCCAGACGCAGTGCCGCTTCCCTCGCGGCCGCAGGCGGGGACATCCCTCTGCGTCCGGCCAGCGTCAGCTGATGGGCGGGCAGCCCGTCGGGGACGTGCCCGTGCCCGAGCTGCCAGTCGTCGTCTTCGCCAGCGAGATGCGCCCGCGCAGCCGCGGCACAGTCCTCCAACGGTGAGCCCGCAGCAGGAAGGTTCGCGAGCCGGGTACGGAGCTCGGAGAGCCATCCGGTGCCCTCTCCGCACTCGGCCTCGTCCTCCTTGCGAGGCGGACACCCGAGGAGCTCCTGCACCCCGTCGAAGCCCAATAGCTGACGCATACGAGCCAAGGCGTCCCCGGCCGCCGGCCCGGCCTCCTGCAGACGCCGTGCTGCATCCTGCTCGGCCTGCTGCGCTGCCCCTGCCCGGGTCGAGACATCCGCCAGCCGGGACTGTGCCTCGTCCAAATCCTGACGGATGCCCTCGTGGGCTTCCCGGGCTGCGTCGGCCGCCTCCAACAGTGCCAGTTCGTCCATGCCACTGCGCTGCCGACAGGTCTCCAGCGCGGCCAGGCAACTGAGGACGGCCACGTAGCTGGCCTGAGCCTCTCGGACAGCCCGTTGTGCCTGCTCCGAGGCACCACTCGCTCGGCCGGTCGCAGAGCAGACCTCATCAAGCAGACGGCCGATGCCCTCCACAAGGTCTGAGGCCTCGCCTACGGACGCGGCGCGAATACCGGCCAAGCGTGCCTCCTCCCGTACCGCGAGGATGGTGTCGGGCAACCCCAAAGTCACCGCGGTGGTACGCCACCGGCCCAGCAGCCCGCGGTGGGAGGACTCCTTGTCCTGGGCGAGCCGGTCCTGCTGCGCGGCATGGGCGCATGCCGCGTGCGCGGCACGCGAGGCCTCGGCCCGTGTCGTCTCCGCGCGATCGGCCTCGGTCACCGCATCCCGGGGAAACCGGGCGGCGAGCTCCTGAACGGTGTCGGCGAACTGGGCCATCATGTGCGCGGCGCGCACATGGCGGGAGCCGGCCCGCTGCCAGCGGTCGCACTCAGCCTGTGCCGCTACTGCCGCGCGCAGAGCGGCTGCCTGCCGGGCCGTGGCGCCGATGTGCGAGGCCTCCGGTACCACCCCGCTGTCCAACGGCAACCGCCCGGCCATCGGGCCGGCGCGGAATGTGCCGTCCGCGCCCACGACGAGACCTGCCGGAACCCGGTCAGCTTCCGCTCCGGTGGCGCTGGGCAGGTAAGCGACGCGTTCCAGGACGCGAGCCGCGACCTCCTCCAGAGGATGGCCGGGCACGGCCTGCACAATCGCGGCCAGAGACTGCTGCGCGGGCAGCGCCGGGCCGTACGGACGGACCAGCCAGCGGCCCTGCGCGGCCGCACCGAGGGAGGTGAGTTCGGCGGACAGCAGACCGGCAGCGGCCATCACCGCCTCGGCCACATCGCGGACCGCACCGACCGAAGCTCCGGGCTTCCAGCCGACGGCGCAGGCGAACGCCTGCTCGTCGTCGGATCCGGTACGCCACGCGGGGCCGGGCAGCGGCAGCAGCTCACCCGAACTCAGACGCAGGGCCCGCCCGGCCGCCTCCTCGGCGGCCTGCCGGGCCTGCTCTGCTCTGCCGGTGTGGTGGTCCGCACGGGAGCGCGCGTACACGCTTCCGGTCTCGGCTGCGACGGCCACCTGCTGGGCGAGCCGGCCGGCGTCGTGGATCACGCGGGCGCACTCCTGGACACCGGCCCATTCACGGGCGTCGGCGCTGATCACCCCGACGTTCAGGCCAGGGGTGCGGCATCGGTCGCGCACGGTCTGAGCCCAGGCTTCAACACGGGCAGACAAAGCGACGACGCGCACCTGGACGTGCCCGAGAGTGACCTGGTGGCGGGCAGTCGCCCCCTGCGCCGTGTCGGCGGCAACATCGGCGAGCTGGCGGGCCCGCAGACTCTCTTCCTCCAGCCTTTCCACGTCCGCGTAGGCCAGCGCCGTCGCAGTGGCTTCCTCACCACGCCGCTCAAGCCGGGTCCGGGTCTGCGACAGCTGTTCCGCGATCTGCTCGGCAGCCGGCTCGTCGACGGTCACGGCCAGGTGCACGACCGGTGCGAAGCACCGCTCACCGATGAGGAGCGGCGGCGGCTCGGTGCGCTGCACGGTCACCGGGGCGGCGAAGGCCGCTGGTAGCTGCGCGCGGCGGCAGGCGCGCGCCACTTCCTCCATGAGGTCCGATACGGCATCCGTCGCGTTCTGGACATCGCCGGTGGCGCGTGCGGCCGCCTCCACCCGGGCCGCCAGAATCTCGCAGTCCTTCTCGTGACCCGCCTGAAGATGCGTGGCCTCGTTCTGAGCGCGAGCCACGTCGCTGGCGGCGACATCACGGGCCAAGGCCTGTGCCCGGCCGTCGGCTTCCCGTTCCCTGGCCGTGAGGTCCCGGATCAGGTGCTGCAGCTCGGCCAGGGCCCGGGCACACACCTCGGCGTTCGTACGCGCACTCTCCACCCCGGTCCGGTTCTCCTCCAGGGCACTGGTAGAGGCGATCGCGAGGTCGATGGCTTCCATGCTGATCCGGCCGACCGCATGCGACCAGGCGGCGCCCAGTTCCTCCAGGACCTGGGCGGTCTTGGCGTCCCGCTCGTAGCGTTGGCGGGTCGCCTCCGCGGCAGCGAGCGCCTCCTGGGTCGCCTTCACCACCGCCGGGCTCACCGTGGGCAGCACCTTGCGCAGCTCGGCAGCGGCATCGGCCGGGGTCAGCCCCGACAGCAGCCCGGGGTTGCGGACCTTCTTGATCCGCCGGGCGATCTGCTTGAGCGTGTCCGGGCCGCAGCCGAAGATCCGCTGGGCGAGATCCGCGACGTAGGCCTCGGTCGACGGGAAGACCTCACCGCCCTGTTCCGCAACCCATCCGCAGAAGTCATCGCCGCCCATCGTGGACAGGTCGCTGCCGTCCTGCCCCGGAACGACCGGTAGGCGGAAGGGAATCGTCTCCACGCTGTTGCTGCTCTGGGCGTATTCCAGGCGCAGTCCGTAGTGCTGCTCTCCCGCGTCCGCGTCACCACTCGACGGATCCCCGGGCGGAGCGAAGCTGATCCACATGCACCCGATGCGCCGTCTGCCGACAGCGCCGCCCTTCATCAAAGACACCAGGCTCGTGGCCCGCCCCGACGCCGAGCTCAACTGATGATGGGCGGGATCCAGCAGAAACGGGCAGAGCCCTTCCAACAGGGTCGTCTTGCCCGTTCCGTTGGGGCCGCGGGCCAGCCACCGTCCCGAAGGACAGGGGAGTACCTCGCGCGTGTAGTGCCAGACGTTGTCCACGCCGGCGCCGATCAGATGCCAGCGGCGCCACCACCGCTCGATTCCGTCCACCGGATTCACCGCACCGACTCCTTCACCCCGATACCAGGAACGGGCTGCTCCTCCGGCAGAACCGTCCACCGCGCCGCGGCGGGCGAGAGCCACCACCAGTCCTCGTAGCCGCCCACCACCCGCAGCAGGTCCGCCTCCGGCTCCAGCACCCCGCGAACATCGTCGGCCAGACGCGGCAGATCAGCCCGCAGATCCTTGCTCCACCAGGGGTGTTGCACAGCCATCTCGCCCAGCCGGCGTACCACCCAGCTCTTCGACGCGCCGCACCATCCCACCCCCGGCGCCAAAGCTCCTCCCCGCTCCCCTTCCGCGGTCAGCGCATCGACGAGCAGCAAAGCGGCGTGCCGCACCGTTCCCGCACTGCTGCGCCGGCGGTTCGGAAAGCGAAACCGCCCCGATACCCGCTCGTCGTAGCTCTCTTGCGGCATCACGAATGCCGCCCCCTCCAACCGGTGCTCCAGGGCCAGGTCGAATGCCGCGGCGACCTCCGCGCCGTGCACAGGACCTTTGTCGCTGAGCCACCGCAACTCGTCCTCGTCCAGATCGCAGACATGCACCACCGCCTGATCGGCGAGCATCGCGCAGACCCTGACCCCGGGATCCGCAGGCCGCGGCAGGTCCGCCAGCCACCCCTCGGGGTCCTCGGCCGGGTCGGTGGACCACTGGCCGCACTCGTCGACAGGCACACCTCTGGGCAGTACATGCACCAGCCGGGCATGGTGGACCTTCAACAGCACCGGGGGATCCGCCTCACCCTCCAGCAGGGCCTCGACACGACCCTCGAGCTCCTCCAGCAGCCCGCAGTCACACAGCCGACGCAAGGCGGCCGCGAACGCCGCCAGTTCCGCACCCGACTGCGTGACGGAATATTCGGTCTCGGCAGCCGCCGCCCGTGCTGCCGCAGCCACCTGCCCCAGCCTGACCCTGGGCGGCAAGGACTCCAGCGCACTGACCGTGAGCCAGAACCACACACCCCGCGGCGAGTCACCCTCAGGAATACGCGCGGCCAGCGGCGGGGCCGGATTGTGCACCCGCACCAGATCAGGCTCCACCGACAGCACACACCCGACCGCCGCCAGCACCTCGCGCAGCGCCACCCGGTGGCGGTGCACCGCCTCGATGACCACATCGTCCCGCCCGCCGACCAGCCACGCGTGCGTCTTCAAGAACCGGGCCAGCTGCGGAACGACCTCCTCCTCGTCGCCCCCGTGACCCGCTCCCGCGATCGGACTCATGCCACCGCCTCCAGACTGACCGCCAGCACGTCCACCTCGCCGCGCCCCGCCGGCACCAGCGCACCCAGGGACGCCTCCGGGCTGAAGGCGACCTGCCGTCCCGGGATCAGCACCGACCAGCTCACCCCCTCCACCCTCCCCAGCGCACCCTCCTGCGCCGTCAGCGTGCAGCCCACCCCACCCGCCCGGCCGGTGCGCGTCCCCTCCACGTCCACACCCCGCGCCGCCGCCATCACCGCCCGCAAAGCCATCCGGCACGCACGATCCGACAGCGGTGCCACACCCGAGAGCACCTCCGCCACCGCCATACGCTGCTCGGCCTCGCGCCGCTCCGTCGCCAAAGCGACCTCCCGAGCCGCCTCGGCACGATCCCGCCGCGGCGACACCGTCCCCCTCGGACTGCTCTGCCCGCTCGACCTCAGCATCGCCAGAGCCGGAACCCGCGGCCCCTCATGCCAGGAGACGACCTCGCCGTCCTCACCCTCCGCACAGGTATGCAACTTCACCCACGGCCGGTCGGCCAGCGACGCCCTGAACAGCGCCTCGCCCCACCGTGGATCTCGGCACCCGGCCGCCAGCGCCAGCGCCTTCGCACGCAACGTCCCAGGCCCCGCCACGCTCTGCTGCCGCCGCAGATTCGCGTGCATCATCGGAATCGCCCGCACCAGCTGCAGCCCGAACCTCGCAGCCCGGCCCGTCGCCGGCGCGAACCAGCTCAGCAGTTGTTCCCAGTCCTGCCCCTGCGCCCCACGAGCAGGTGCCAGGACTCCCCGCGCGACGAGGGCACCCGCACGGGACTGCGCCCCGCATGCCACCGCCAGCTCGGCGAACCGGGGGCGCAGCCGCAGAAGCTGTCCGTGGATGGCGACCACTTCCCGGTCCAGATGGACGACCACATGGGTCGCGTACGCCACGATGAGCTGCTTCAGCTCGGCCGTGTCCTTCGAGTCCAGGTCGAACCGGTCGGCAAGACCGGCCAGCATGTCGGCCTGGCCCACCAGCGACGCATCCAGCTGGTCGTGCTCCACGAAGACCTGTCCCGCCAGCTTCGACGTCGCCTCCGGCCCCGCCCCCGTCCCCAGCAGGCCGTCCAGCGCCTCACGCATACGAGCCAGCCCATCCAAGGGGATCTCCCGCTGAACGACTCCCTCCGACGCCAGCAGGGTCCACAGCCGCTGCACCCGGCGCCCCTGCGCCGTCGCGGCGTAGCGCCACCGCGCGCCGTTCAACTCCTGCCACCGCTCGATCTCGTTGTCCGGCTGCCCCGAGACAGCCAAGAAGGTGTCCTGCAGAGCCCGAAGACGCTGCGCCACCACACCAGGGCGGAGGTCGGTGCCTCGCGCGGCGAGCTGTGCCGAGATCTCGGAGGGCGTCAGATGATCGACGGCCTGCTCCAGTACACCCATGATCATCACGTACTGCTCGCGAACGGTGCTCACGACGTACCCGAACACCCGGCTGGGGTCCTGCGCCCGCAGCTTCGCCCTGGCCCATCCCTCGACGATCCAGTCGTCGGTGCCAGGACTATTGAAGTCGACGAAATGTGCCATACGGGCCAACACATCCTCTATAGGTCGAATGTCACCTATGAGGTTAGAAGTGACCACTGACAATGGGCCTCACGGACCTGTCAGGGAAAGAGGTCGCCTCGTCGGGATCCTCGGCTGAACTCCGGTTGGGCCACCCTTGGAGTCGCCATGACCGTCATGCCGTCCGCCTGCTCACCCATGAAGGCGAGCAGGCGTTTCGTCGGCAGCGAGGGAAGCCCTCGATCGGCCGACGGTGGGGCGCCGAGGCCAAGACGGCCGCACATTGCCGCCCGGCCTGTAGCCGAGGTGGTGTCATCGTCCGTAGTGCGCGAATACCGCGGCCTTCTCCTTCTCCCATGTCCAGTTCGGTACGTCCCCGCGCAGGAACGGTTCCGTCTCTGCGAGCGCCTGGAATTGGTCGGAGGGCCGTCCCGTGCGCTTGTTCACCACGATGGCGGTCAGCATCACCGGGGCCCCTCTGTTCTCCTCCACTCGGCAGGCTGCCGCAAGGAGGTTGCTCATCAGCGTGCCACGGGGCGGCACCGAGAAGTGTGACTCCCTCAGCAGCTCGCTGAGCGTGCTGTAGAAATCGGTCCGCCCTTCGACTGCCCACTCCTTGATGATTTCGACCATCCTGTCCCGCGCCGCGAGCCAGGCCTCGGAGTTGTACCTCAGCCGGGGAAACCGTGTGTCAGTCATCCTGGTATGGCAGCACAACAGGGTGCGGGAAGGGGCGGCTTTCCGGCACCCGGGGCCGGATTGCGCGGCAGCCCCGCTGATCGCCGCAAATTCAACCGGCGCGCGCTCTCCAGCACGGACGCAGCCCGGATCACAATCCCGCGCGGCCGAAGCGGCCGTCCGCGCCCATGCCCGGCGGTTTGACCGACGCCAGGAGCCCGTCGGCCGGAAGTGGACCTGCAGGAACTACGGGGGCGGAAGAGCCGTACGACCGTACGCGCAAACCCGCACTAAATCGAACATGTTCGAATTATGGGGCTGCCCAGTCTGAGGATCCCCCGCTGCTCGGGGAGAGGAAACGGTCATCCCCGCCATCCGGAGCCCTACCGTAGAGCGGATGAAGCGCCTGTCCGCGGGCTTATCGGTGGCCGCAGCCCTGCTCCTGACCGCCCCGCCCCCTGCGGCGGCCGTCGCTGCCGCGCCGTGCGTCAGGGGCGAGTCCGAGTCGCGGTCGCGCAGCTCGGTGGACGACGGCGAGATCAGATGGACCGCGAACACGGCTTACGCCGACGCGTACAAGCACGCCATCAAGGCGTGGCAGTACACCGCCCACACGATCAGGCTGGCCCCGGACTCGGCGACCACCGTCAACGACCTCGAGTTCGTGGACTACAACGACCCGAAGGACCACGCGGCCGCGAAGTGGAACTACCGTGGAGGCCCCGGCCAGACCGACTACATCCGCTTCAACACCGCAGCGATGAAGAACGCCAGCCCCACCAAGCGCCGGCAGATCGCGGCACACGAGCTGGGCCACGCCCTGGGACTGTGCCACAAGTCGGACGCAGGCGGCCCGGGCTACGTACGGTCGCTGATATGGCCGACCGCCCACGAATACTTCGATCGCCCTCAGGACGTCGACCGAGCCAACTACTCCAAGCTGTGGGGCTGATCATGAACGTGAAGACGTGGGCGCTGGCCGGGACCACTGCCGCCGTCCTCCTCGGCAGCGGCGGCTGGTACGCCTGGGAGAGCAGCGGAACGTCGCACACGGAGAGCTTGTGCGGGACCCCGTCGGGCGGCACGGACGCCGAGGTGGCGACCGGCGCGCAGGGCATCGCCGTGGTGGAAGCCGTTGGCGAGCCCGTTCACGATCCGCAGGCCGTCGGCACCGAGAACCCCGAGCTCGTCACGACGCCGGTACGGATCGTGGAGACGATGAAGGGGACGTTCGCCCCGAGCATCGGGGTGTCCCAGCGCGTCGAGCCCGACGGGACGCCCGGCTCCTTCAAGGTGGCCACCTCCAACCGCGAGGTGATGATGAAGCCAGGGGAGCACTACGTGATCGCGATCGGCCCCGGCGACCTGGAAGCGCGCACGGGGACGACGACGTTCTCCACCCTGATCGAGCCCGCACACCGGGGGACGGCCGGGGAAGCCGCCTACTGGCGCGGCGTGATCGCGAAGGCGCCCCCTAAGCCGGTCTGCGACGACACCACCACCCAGTAGAACCTTCCAGCCCTCCCGCCCCGGTCCCTGCCCCAGCACTTCGGCGGCCGCCGGCATCCCGGGATGGAGGCCGGCGGCACGTGCTGGCCTAGCCTTGGCCCAGTGGGTTCGCCGACCAGGTGTGCACCCAGGGGGAGGGCAAGGGCGCGTGTTCGACAAGTGGCTCAAGCCGCAGGACGTGGAACAGCCGGACGGGCTGCTGGAGTACCAGCTGCTCGCCGACGGCGGGCTGATCGAGGACGACGAGCTTGTCGAACGGCTGGGCCACGAGGTGATGCGCAACTACCTGGTCCCCGGCGAGCTCGCCAACGTCTTCGACGACCTGGGCGCCCCAGAGGTCGCGGGCTACCTGCGGAGGAACAAGTTTCCCGTGGACCGCAAGATCCGCCACGGGGACTTCGGGGAGATCATCACCGGCGCCCTCTACCGCAGGGTGCGCCGGTGGTGCGTTCCGGTCCTGAAGCTGCGCTACAAGCAGACCCCGGCGCAGGCCGTGCAAGGCACGGACGTGCTGGCGTTCCGCTTCCGGCAGGACCCTCCGGCGATCGCCGTGCCGGAGGTGAAGACCCGAGCCTCCCGGGACAACCGGGTGGGGACCGAGGCATACGACAGCCTGGAGAAGGTTCTGGACAGGCTGGACGAGAGCATCCACTTCCTCATGGCGCGATGCAACGACCGCGGGCAGGTGTTCCTCGCGCGCCGGCTCGGCGCGCTGCTGCGCGAGCCGGGACGGCGCCAGGTGGAGCGGCACATGCTCTTCGTCCACGACGCCAAGTCATGGAAAGAGGACATCGTGGCCGGGCTGGGCGCGAAGGTGACCCAGCGCACCGAGCTGACCGTCGTCAAGATCGACGATCTCAAGGAGTTCGTCGGCCGCGTCTACGACGCGGCCGAGACCGCCCCCAGCAGCACCACCTCCAGCAGCAGCGGCAAAGACAGCGGAACGGCGGGAACAGCGTGAGGGACGACGACGGGACCGTACGGCGTCTCGGCGAAGAGGCACTGGCCACAGGAGAGGCGACCGCGTCCCTGCGCGGACAACTGCGCTCCCACGTCCTGGCCGAGCAGATCAGCACCGAAGGGACAGCCGACTACACCTACGACCCCGACGCGCTGCGCCGCGGCCTCTCACTCGCCCGGCTCGGGCAGCTGGCCCGCACCCCGCGGGAGCGCCGCGCGGAGCCGGGGCCGCTGCCGGACATCGCCCAGGCCTACGCCGACCTGGCCGCGCGGGCGAACGGGCCGGAGCCCCGGATCGAGCTGCTGGCGATCTCAGCGACGATGTGGAGTCTGGCCGGCTACCAGGCCAACGCCACTGCCATCGCCCGCACCTTCCAGCAAGAAGTCGGGGAGCTGTTCTCCCACGGGGACATGCCCGACACCGACGCTCTGACCGCGGCCGCCCCGTACCGGATCGCTGACGCCGCCGGCGCGGTCCTACGGCGCGACATCGACACCGTCGCCCGGCTCGGCGCCGCCGCAGCCAGCGAACTGCCGCGCCTTGGCCGCGAGCTCACCGCCGCACTCACCGCCGGCCGGGCCGAGCAGGCGGACCTTGCCGTGCTGGCCGCCTACGGCCTGGTCGGCCGCGCGGCGCGCTCCCTGGCCGCACTGTGGCGCACCGGCAACCGCACAGCCGGACGCGCCGCGATCAGCGACCTGAAGCAGGCCGCGTCGATCCTCCTCCAGGCCTCCGTCGTGGACACCTGGACCCTGGTGGACTCCCTCGCCCACGCCGTCGAGGACATCGTCGCGACCTCCCCGTGGCTCCTGCTGCGCCGCGCCTCCAGCTGGTCGAGGACCTGGGAGCGCTACCTCAAGGCCCTGATCGTCTCCGACCGCCCGCTCACCCAGGTCTGGCCCTCCCAGCGCACCGCCCTGGACGCCGGACTCCTCGACGCACCGGCCCACAACCTCACGGTCACCATGCCCACCTCCGCGGGCAAAACCCACATCGCCGAGTGGGCCATCCTCCACGCCCTCGCCGACACCGGCGAGGCCGACGACAGCCCCCTCGGGCTGCTCCTGCGCTTCATGGACCCGCCGCTGGCCGTGTACGTGGTGCCCACCCGCGCGCTCGCCGCCCAGGTCGAGCGGCACCTCGCCGCCAGCCTCGAACTGGTCGGCCTGCGCGTCTCCTCCCTGTTCGGCGGCGCCGAACACGTCCGCTACGAGAACCAGCTCCTGGACTTCACCGACGTCCTCGTCGTCACCACCGAGAAGCTCGACCTGCTGCTGCGCAACACCCCTGACCTCGCCAGCCGGCTGCGCCTGGTCCTCGTCGACGAGGGACACTCCATCGACCGGTCCGCGCGCGGGCTGCGCCTGGAGATGGTCCTCACCCGGATCCGCCGGACCACCCCGCTGGCGCGGATCGTCCTGCTGTCCGCAGTCCTGCCCAATGGCGAGGACATCGCCCGCTGGCTGGAGCCCACTGCCGACGGCACCAACCACGCGGAGACCAGCTGGTCACCCTCCCAGCTCCGCACCGGGATTTTCTCCTGGTGGGGCCAGGAAAAGGACGGGCAGAGCGGCGGCATCCAGTACGGCACCGCCCAGGAGAACGACTTCTTCGTCCCCCGGGTCCTAACCCGCCACCTCAACCGCACCCGGCTGTCCCCGCGCGAGGCCAAGGACGTCGCAGCCGGCCTGGCGTTGCACTTCGAACGCCTCGGCCCGGTCCTGATCTCCGCAACGCAGCCGACTTACGCGCAGGCCGCCGCGCGCGCCCTGCAAACGGCACTGAAGAAGGCCGACCCCCCCGTACTCGGTGCAGACCCCGCCGCCAGCTGGCAGGCGCGCAACCTGCGAGATCAACGCTGGGAGCTCTCGGAACGGATCGCCGAGCACCTCGGTGAGGAGCACGAGCTCACCGTGATGGTGCTCCAAGGCCTCGCCTACCACCACGGCACGGTCCCCCAAGCCGTCCGCCACCTCCTGGAGCGCGCCTACCGCAACGGCACCCTGCGCGTGCTGTGCGCCACCAGCACCCTCTCCCAGGGCATGAACCTGCCGGTCAAGACCGTCCTGGTCCACAGCACCTCGCGCAACAAGACACAGATCCCCGTCCGCGAGTTCTGGAACGCCGCCGGCCGAGCCGGACGGGCCTTCCAGGAGACCGAGGGCCACGTCGTCCTCATCGCCAAGAACGCCGAAGACGCCCGAAAGCTACGGCGCCGTTACCTCGACAAGGGCAACATCGAACCCGTCTTGTCCACCATCGGCGCGCTCTACCACCGCCTCGTCATCACGAGACTGGGCGCCCGCCCCACCCCGGGACAGAACCTGACGGACATCGAACTGCCCGACCCAGAGCAGGAAGAACTCACCGACTGGGCGCAGGCGCTCGATCTCCAGCTCCTGACGATGCTCGCCGAAGAAGTCGTAGACACTCCCGACCAGCAGGTCCTGGAGGACGCGGCAAACGACCTGCTCGCGCACACCCTGGGCGGCCACCAGATCGGTGCCCAGGAGTGGTCCCTTAAGCCGCTCGCCCGGTTCGCCGCCCGTCGCGTTGCCGCACTCGCCCGCCAACTGCCAGATCCGGCCGCCCGCGCGGCGGTCCTGCGCACCGGGCTGAGCCTGCAAGGCGGCCTCGATGCGATCACCGCCGCGGAAGAGATCGCGCTCGCCCTCACCACGTACCCGGATCTCCTCGGCCACGCAGGCTGGCCGGTGCTGCGGCACACCGTCTTGACCGCCGCCACCACAATCCAGGAACTCCGTCGCAGTGCCACCGCGAAGAACCAGCCGATCGAAGCCGTCGTCCCACTCGCCACTGGCTGGATCTTCGGCCAGACGCTCCAGGAGATCCACACCAGCCACCGGGAAGCTCTCGGCGCCAAGGACATCACCGTCACCTCGGCGTACATCGACAAGGTGATCGTCCAGGACCTCGCCTGGACCGTCTCGGCGATCCTCCAGATCCTGGAGACCCGCCACGGCATCATGCCCGAAGGCGCGCTCGCCGCCCTCCCCGCCATGCTCAAGTACGGCGTCGACACCGCCCCCGCCTGCTACGCCGCCAGCCTGGGCATCGACCAGCGCCGCGCGGCCATCGACCTGGCCGCACGCTGCCCCGTACCCGAGCCGTCCTTCTCCGACTTCACCGGCTGGCTCAGCGACCTGACCACCGACGAGATCACCGCCATCACCACCCCCAACGTCGCGGCCCTGCTCATCCGCAGCGCCGAGCGGCGCAGCCCCCACACCGTCCAGAAGACCATCCTCAGCGGCCGAGGAACGTTCACCACCCCCCTGCGCGGCATCCGGCACACCTACAGCGAGGAGTACCTCGCCCGGCTCCCCGCCGGAACTGTCCTCGACCTCGTCCGCGACCACGACAACCCGACAGACCCGAACGCCATCCGGGTCGAGCACAACGAACTCCACCTCGGCTGGATCGCCAAGGGCACCGCCCGGCCGCTCGCTCTCGCTCTCGACGACCGGCCCGCCCCCATGATCACGGCCGTCCTGCACACCGACACCCAGGCTCTCGCCGACACCGCAGGCACCGACCAGCTTGCCGGCCACGACCAGGTCGAGCTCACCATCACCATCAGGCCCCGGGCATGACCACCCCGGAACAGATATAGGCGCTGCTGCCTCGGCTGCTACTGGGTTGCTGCTCGTGCAGCAGGCCGGCGCGCTCGTGCAGCGGCGGCCAGCCGCTGCAACGACTGGCAGCAGCGGCGGATCGGCGAGCTGCGGCAGAAGGGCACCTTGTTCTGCCGGATCCAGGGACGCCGGTAATCTGCCCGCGACGAATCGGCGCCCTGTACCGTCCCAGGCGCAGCACATTCACGCTGTGGCTAGGGAGGGTGGCGCCCGTGACCATTTACGACGATCACCCGACCGATTCCCGGCTCGAGGCAATCTCCCTGCAGGTGTCACGCCAACACCTCCTGATGGTCTGTGGGGGAGTGTCAGTGGAGATTCGGCGGCTGGTTGTCAGTGGTGTAGCCCTAGGCCGTGTTTTAGGTAGCGCGGGCGGCCAGCCACTTGGTGAGGTCGCCCGCGATGCGGTCGTTACTGGTCTCGACGGTCACGTCGTGTTCGCGGCGGGCGGTGTCGCGGCGGACAACCTCGTATCCGCCCTCGTCCGGGACGGCGACGGAGGCAAACCAGACGGGGTCGTCCTGGTCCGGCTGGATCACGACGAACGTGTTGTCCGAGTCGTTCAGGTCGTCGATCAGCATGAACAGCGCGTCCTCGGACGGGTCGTCGACGTGGTCACCGTTCTCGCTGTCGGCGCAGTAGTACCTGGCGGCCACCGAAGCCCTCCCCGAAGATGTGCTGCCCAATGCCGTGATCAGCATGGCACGGCCGTATCGGCAGGCCGCCGGTTCACAGCCACTGGTGGATCGCCGCGATCTGGACGGCCGCCTCGAACCGGACGGCGAGCTTGTCATAGCGGGTCGCGACAGCCCTGTGCTGCTTGAGGCGGCTGATCCCGCACTCGACCGCGTGGCGGGCCTTGTAGTCCTCCCGGTCGAAGGCCGGCGGCCGGCCACCGGCCCGGCCGCGGCGCTTGCGGTTGCGGACCTGGTCGGCCGGCTCGGCGATGGTGCAGCGGATCCCGCGTCTGCGCAGATAAGCACGGTTGGCGCGCGAGGAGTACGCCTTGTCACCACGCACCCGCAGTGGCCTGCGCCTGGGACGACCACCGCCGACCCTGGGCACCCGGATCGCTTCCAGGACCGGCTCGAACTGCGGACTGTCACCCCGCTGACCTGCCGTGACCAGCAACGACAGCGGCTTCTGGCCCTGCTCACAGGCCAGATGGATCTTCGTGGAGAACCCGCCCCGCGACCGGCCCAGCCCATGGTCCTCCGGTTCGGTCCCGACCCCTCCCGGGGGCTCCTTCTGCCCTGCCCCGTCCCGGCGGGCACCAGCCGCGTGCTGATGGGCCCGGCAGACCGTGGAGTCGACGTTCACCTCCCACGTGATCAGCCCGGCCGCATCAGCCCTCGCCTGCAGCAAGGTGAGAATCCTGGCCCACACACCCTCACGCTGCCAGCGGCGAAAGAGCCCGTAAACGGTCTGCCAAGGCCCGTACTCGCACGGCAGATCACGCCATGGAACACCCGTCCGTACCCGCCACCGAACTCCATCGACCAACCGCCGCCGGTTCCCGGACCTGCGGCTCACACCTGCCGCAGGCAGCAACGACTCCAGCACCGACCACTGCTCATCAGAAAGATCCCCACGCCCCACGCCATGATCATCACGGCGCAAGGCGTGGACCGGAACCCCGATCTAAAACACGGCCTAGTGACCTGGTAGTTCACGCTGACAGGCCGTGACGTACTGGTGCTGACACGAGTGACGAGTAGCCACGTCATTCTCACACCGACTATCAGTCGCGCCCCGGCCGCCCCGGCCGCCCCGGCCGCCTCGGCCCTGTCGTCGGCCGCGCGCCATCCGCCGCCGCGACCGAGCCGGCTGTGGCGTCCGGGCCGTCGCGCCGCCGCTTCTTCCGCCCGCGGCCGGCCCCGCGGCCGCCGTCGCGCCCGAGCCGGCCGCGGCCGCCCGCGCCGTTCCGCCGCCCGCCGCGCGGCGCCGCCCGACGGCCGGGCGGCTGCTCGCCTGCTCCCGCCGCTTGCCTGCAGTGACCCCTCCGCGCCCGCAGCCGTCCTCCGCCTCGCGCCGGGCCCGGCCCTGCGGCCTCGCCGCGCCGTCCGTGAGGTCTGCTGTCGTAGCCCCCTTCCGCTTGCCGCGCCCCGCCCGCCGTCGCTCTCCAGCCGCCCTTCGGCCGTTGACTGGGTGCTGCCGCGCCGTGCGGCCCCGCCGTGGGCCGCGTCGCCCGAGCCCGCCTCGCGCCTCGTCCCGTGACTGCTGAGCCAGATACATGCAGGAGGGACTGTCAGTGCGGGATGCGACGCTGGCGGGATGTTACGTAGCAAGGCCTACAGCGACGCACTGAGAGCAGAGCGGATCCGTGAGATCGGCGGCCCTGAAGTCGTCCGTGCCAAGGCGATAGCAGCCCTGCAAACCGGGGCGAAGCCCCCGTGGGGCCACGATCGTGAAGAGATCTTCCTGACCTCCTGGATGGTGCGCGAGCGTCTGTGCCAGGAGCTGACTCAGTCAGGCGAAAGCGGTGGCCGCATGTACGTCCTCGGTTTCCAAGGCACGGACACCGCGGTGAAGGTGGGGTCCAGCGGAAAGCCAGAGAACCAGATCAGGAACTATGAGATTCAGGGCCAGAACTGGGGGCTCGGGCTGGTCGACGGATGGGTGTCCGCCCCGATCGGAACGAGGAGCAAGGCGTACACCTTGGAGTCTGCCTCCTCCAATCGCTCCACCTCGTGCTGAATGGGCACGTCCTCGGAGGCCGGACCTTCGAGTTCTTCCACGGCCACGACTTCGAACGGATCAAGGACCTGGTCCAGGATCCTGACAGGCTCTTCAACGAGTCCCTTTGAACCGGCCCCTGCGCCGCTTGTCCGTCCTCACCATCATCTGGCTCGGATAGCTGCCTGGTGACGGTGCCTCGCTCCCCGGCATTGCATCTGCCGGGGAGCGAGGCATTTGTCAGTGTCGCGGGGGTCAGTGGGAGCAGTGCGTGCAGGACGATGCGCCGGCGAACGCATGGTCAGCTGCGGCGACGTCGCGGCCGGTGAGGTGTGCGGCCGCGTCCAACGAGGCGGACAGGGGTCGGCGCGTGGCAGTGCTGAACTGGTAGGGCTTGTCCGTGGCGATGTACCGATCAGCCGCCGCAGCGTACGCGCCGGGCTTCCTCCGGTAAAGGTTGTCGGCTCGGCTGGCACGGCGCCACCGCGCTTCGACGTCCGCCCACTTCTTCTCTGCCTCAGCCGCGCTCATGCGGACTGCTTCGCCGATGACCTCCCAGCTGGTCCCCCGGATCCGCTCGGCGATCACCGCAGCCCTCATGAACAGGGTGTTCACCGAGTCCTCGAGGTGCGCCGCCTGGCGCACGTAGTCGCCGGCCTGCGCCAGGTCCTCGCCTACCATCAGCGCGAAGCCCCCGTAGGCCGTCGCACGGCTCTCAGCCGCCGCCACCATCTCGATCCTGGCGATGTCGGAGTCTGTGAAGCTGTCGACCGGCAACTCGTTCGGGTCCACCTGGACGATGACTGTCTCGCTGCTCATGGCGAGGAGCGTAGAGGTGCTCCGCAGCTTCACAGACCGCTGTCACCCATGAGGCTCACAGGCCATTTCCCCAGCTAGACGCGTCGCGCTGTGAGGCTGTGAGGCTGTGAGGTGCAGCGTGGCAACGCGTATCCACCCCCGAATCCGGTAGCGGCCAGGGCCTCGGACCACACGATCCGGTGAACCGCTGAACTGCGGATACCGCCAGCTACTCCTTGCGGGCGACACGGTGTCAGACCCGGTTCCTACCGTCCGTTCCGTGACCACTTCCACCGCGCCACCTCCGGCGGCGCGTCTGCTGAAAGACGGCCCCGCATGACTCTCAAAGGCGGAATCGACAACCCCCGCAGCCCGCTGCGCCGGTCCCTGGACCGCGAACTGTCCGCCGGCGCCAAGCCACTGCGGGAGTCCTTCCGGTCCCAGCACCGCACCGATCGTGTCCTGCTGCCTCTACCCGGTGTCGGGACCGAGGCTGGCACCGCCGGGACTGCGATCGACACCCGGCTGCGCCTCGCCTTCTCCACGTGATGGTCTGCGGGGGAGTGTCAGCGGAGATTCGGCGGCTGGTTGTCAGCGGTGTAGTCCCAGCGACCTGGTAGTTCACACTGACAGGCCGTGACGTACTGGTGCTGACACGAGTGACGAATAGCCACGTCATTCTCACGCCGACCATCACCCGGAAGCCGCACTCGCGCCGCAAAGCTTGTGAAGGTCCACGTCCACTGACACCACCGAGCTGTCGATCAGGCGGGTGCGCGTGTTAGTCCAGGTTCGGAGTGGCGGCCTTGGCGTCGAGATGGCTCCAGGCTTCGGTGTTCCAGTCCTGGACCTCGATCACGATGATGGGCCGGAAGCCGCTGACAGTGGTGACCTGGACTCGTCCGTACGGAAGGCTTCGGTCGATCTTGGCTATCTCTGACGGCGGATACTGTCGGGCTCCGCTCAGTGTGAAGAAGTAGATACCACCGGTCCGGAGCGGAACCGCCCACCCGGTGCGGACCTCGCCGTCGTTTTCGCTCCTCCTGCTGTAGGCCCGGGTAGGGGCGCCGATCATCCCAGGGGCGTTGTCTGCCGCGGCTCTCAGGTCCGCCGCCGCTGCGGTCCGACTCGCGGCGGCGACGTCGTAGAGCCATGCGGCGGTGAGGAGGACGGTGAGGCCGACCCACGACAGACCTCCAGTCGGTTCGTCCAACTGCCAAGCCACGGTGCCCAGCGCGATACCAACGGCGATGATCTTGCTGCTGTCGGTAGCCATTCCGCTCCCCGGGTGTGTGATGTACCGAAGGCATCATTTTCACGCCCAGGGGAGAGTGACCGGAAGGCTGACCTTTGTCCAAGATCAGATTCCCCGCCAGACCACATCGCAGTAGTGTCGGTTCGGGCCCGCATTCTTCGGCAGCGTTTCCGGCAGTTTCCGCGCGCCGCACCTTCCTGGTCACTCCTCCAACGTCTTCGCCTTACTCCCGTCCCGGAAGGGCACCCGGGCTACGTCGGGGACCGGACCGTGAGCCGGGCAAGCGAGGAGGGTGATGGTCTGTGGGGGAGTGTCAGCGGAGATTCAGCAGCTGGTTGTCAGTGGTGTAGCCCCAGTGACCTGGTAGTTCACGCTGACAGGTCGTGAAGTACTGGTGCTGACGGGAGTGACGAATAGCCACGTCATTCTCACACCGACCATCAATAGGTCAGGAGACGCTCCACGCCCGCAGTTGGCGGCCGATCAGGCCGACGCCCATCGTGCCGGACGCCGCGCTCTGGACCAGAGTGACCGCCTCCTTCGGCAGGTAGTCCAGCCGGCACCCGTTCAAGGCCAGATAGGCCTGCGCGCAGTGCCACGCGTAGGCCTCGTTCGAGTGCTCCAGACCTGGCAGCCGCACCAACGTCTGGAGCAGCGCCGCAGCCTTGAGGTGCAGAGAGCCGTAGATGTCACGCTCCAACGCACGGGCGTTGACCCGGGCCACCGCGGCGTAGAGAGTGCCGTAGTCATCCACCTGGGGATCACCCGGCAGCAGCTCAGCGGCGTGCAGAAGGAAGGTCACGTCGAGCGGATGGAGCGGCTCGTTCTGTGTCACGCGGCGTGACCCCGCTCCTGCTGCCCGTCAAGATCGTGCCGTGCCTCCAGCTCCGCGGCACGCTGCTCCCCGCTGGGGTCGCCAGCGCTGGCCTCAGCGGCGAACGCCTCACCGCTGAGGGACATCGATTCCCTGAACGCTTCAAGGAATCGCGCTTCCACGGCAGTGGCGCGCGCGTACGCGGCGGACAGGATGTACTCCTGCAGGCTCACGCCCTCCTGCTTCGCGGCGGCTTCGATCGCGGCACGCTGAGCCGGATCCGGGAAACGCAGGTTCATAGCTTTAGGTTGCGACATGGTACCGAGGGTACCGCCGGTACCATACCTGAGGCCAGAACCCAGGGAAAGGCATCAGGCGACGACGACAGCAATAATCCAAAACGACACACGCTCAAACCCCGCACACACCGGACCGTTCCCCACCGAGTCGGCCACCCCCTCCCTGCTGGCCATTCAGTGACAGTAGCCACACTCAACCGAACGACGCCACACCAGAGTTGACATATTCCCAGCTCATGCGGTCCCGCCGCGCAGCAGAGGGACGGTTCCGCGCTTGCGCGGAACTGCCGTGCGCAGCACGGGCCTTCCTTTGGAGGTGCGCAGCACCGACACCGGCGACTTGTCGCCGCCCTAGCGAAGGACGCAGTCCTGAGTCACCCGCTGCGCGGG
>NZ_JBIVFO010000074.1:0-19972 GCF_044748225.1 Streptomyces sp. NPDC090021
CCCCGCGGGGGGCCCCGGGCCTTCACGGGGGGGGGGGGGGGCCCCGGCCCTGGGTCGGCGGGGCGGGGGGGGGGGGGGGGCCCCCCGCGCCCCCCCCCCCGGCCCGGCCGAACGCCCGAGGGGCGGCTCCCGTACGGAAGCCGCCCCTCGGGCGTCGTGTGGTGCGGAGCCGGTCGCCGCTACGGGAGGGCGAGCATGCGCTCCAGCGCGAGCTTCGCGAAGCTCTCGGTCTCCTTGTCGACCTGGATCTGGTTGACCAGGGTGCCCTCGGCCAGCGACTCCAGCGTCCACACCAGGTGCGGAAGGTCGATGCGGTTCATCGTCGAGCAGAAGCAGACCGTCTTGTCGAGGAAGACGACTTCCTTGTCCTCGGCGGCGAATCGATTCGCCAGGCGGCGGACCAGGTTCAGTTCGGTGCCGATGGCCCACTTGGAGCCGGCCGGGGCGGCCTCCAGCGCCTTGATGATGTACTCCGTCGAGCCGACGTAGTCCGCGGCCGCCACGACCTCGTGCTTGCACTCGGGGTGGACGAGGACGTTCACGCCGGGGATGCGGGCGCGGACGTCGTTGACCGAGTCGACCGAGAACCGGCCGTGGACCGAGCAGTGCCCGCGCCACAGGATCATCCTGGCGCCGCGCAGCTGCTCGGCGGTCAGGCCGCCGTTCGGCTTGTGCGGGTTGTACACCACGCAGTCGTCCAGGGACATGCCCATGTCGCGGACGGCCGTGTTGCGGCCCAGGTGCTGGTCCGGGAGGAAGAGCACCTTCTCGCCCTGCTCGAACGCCCACTCCAGGGCCTTCTTCGCGTTGGACGAGGTACAGATGGTGCCGCCGTGCTTGCCGGTGAAGGCCTTGATGTCGGCGGAGGAGTTCATGTAGGAGACGGGGACCGTCACGCCGGCGATACCGGCCTCGGTCAGCACGTCCCAGCACTCCGCGACCTGCTCGGCGGTGGCCATGTCGGCCATCGAGCAGCCGGCGGCCAGGTCCGGCAGGACCACCTTCTGGTCGTCCGAGGTCAGGATGTCCGCGGACTCGGCCATGAAGTGGACGCCGCAGAAGACGATGTACTCCGCCTCCGGCTTGGCGGCCGCGTCCTTGGCCAGTTTGAAGGAGTCACCGGTGACGTCGGCGAACTCGATGACCTCGTCACGCTGGTAGTGGTGGCCGAGGATGAAGACCTTGTCCCCGAGCTTCTCCTTGGCCGCGCGGGCGCGCTCCACGAGGTCCGGGTCGGACGGCGAGGGCAGGTCGCCGGGGCACTCCACCCCGCGCTCGCTCTTGGGGTCGGCCTCACGGCCGAGCAGCAGCAGGGCAAGGGGCGTCGGCTGGACGTCCAACGGCTGGGCGGTGGTCACGACACGCACCCTTTCTGTTCTGCGACGAGGGATTTCAGGATCATCGCTTCGACTTCTCGTCTACTTGACGCTATCTATCATAACCGCTTCACGTCAGTTTGACGATGCCGATAGTGTCAATGTGACGCATCAGCCCTCGATTCGCCGGGCCCACCCCCGCGCGCGGTGTGCGAGCATGAATGTCTGAAACAAGCGTCGGGTCCCGGAATGAATCCGCGGTCCCGCTCGTTGCCACCGACGGCAAGAGTCCGACGTTTCCCCGCGCGCCGCGGGGAGCCGCCCACTTCGGGAGTGAATGCAGATGTCCGTACAGGACGACAAGACCACTGTGAGCGACGGCATCCTCCTGTCCGACGCCGCCGCCGAGAAGGTCAGGACCCTGCTGGAGCAGGAAGGCCGCGATGACCTGGCGCTCCGCGTCGCAGTCCAGCCCGGCGGCTGCTCCGGCCTGCGCTACCAGCTCTTCTTCGACGAGCGTTCCCTCGACGGCGACGTCGTGAAGGACTTCGACGGTGTGAAGGTCGTCACGGACCGCATGAGCGCCCCGTACCTGGGCGGCGCCTCCATCGACTTCGTCGACACCATCGAGAAGCAGGGCTTCACGATCGACAACCCGAACGCCACGGGCTCCTGCGCCTGCGGCGACTCGTTCAGCTAAACCCGAACGGCACGCACGACGAGGGCCCGCCCCGGTCGCATCCGACCGGGGCGGGCCCTCGTCGTGTCCGGCGGGCCCGCCGCGGCTACTGCCGCGGGAGCTCCTTGCCCGTCGTGGCGTCCAGCACCTTCCGGTCGCCGAGCGGCTCCTTCAAGGTCACCGTCACGGACTTCTCCTCCGCCAGCATGATGCAGGCCTGCCCCGGCTTGTTCGGTGTGCCCGTGATCTTCACCATGACCGACTCCGCCTGCTCCCGCGCCTCCACGGCGTAGGTGCTGCACGGGCTGCCCCAGAAGTTCACCGTCAGCTTCCGGTCGGCCTCCTTGTACGAAAAACCGGGCACGGCACGACCGCTCGGGCCCGGCGTGCTCTCCTGCGCGGACGCCGGCTCGGCCACCGTGTGCCCCGGTGCGCCGTCCCGGCCCGCCACCTCGAACAGCCAGGCCGGGACCAGGCCCCGCGCTCCGTCGACCGTCCCCGGAACCAGCCCGAGCACCGCACCCTTCACCGTCTCCGTCCGCGGCGGCTTCATGGGCCGGGGCTCCGGATTGCACGGCACCGACTCCGCCGAGCCCGTCGCGGTGTCCGCCGTGAGCGGCACCGCACTCGCGCAGCCGCTGGGACCGGTCCCGCCCTCGGAGCCGCTCGACCGCGCGTTCAGCCGGGCCAGCGCCTCCACGGCCCCGACCACCTGCTGGTCGGCCGCCCGCACCGGCGCCTTCAGCTCACCGTTGCCGCCGACCACCACGCCGTCCGCGCCCACGCTCACCTTGGTGGACCAGCCCTGCGTGGGCAGCCCGCCGACCACCGGATCCGCGGTCACCACCCGCACCGCCCCCTGGGTGAGCCGGGCGTCCAGCACGGCCCCGTCCTGCCCCAGGGCCTTCAGCACCGGGGCCGCGGCGGCCTTGGCGGCCTCCTCGGAGACCGGCTTCCCGCTCCCGCCCGCACCGCCGGCGTCCCGCGGCAGGGTGGCCGGGCCGCAGGTGTCCTTGCCGCGCACGCAGTCGTCCCCGGCCCCGTTGCCCGCACCGTCGCCGCCCGCCTGGAAGCGGTTGAAGTTCCAGGTCCCCGGGGCCGTACGGGCCACCGTCAGCCGCGGGCCGGAGCCGTCGGCGGCCTCCCCGGCCAGCCAGACGTCCCCCTCCAGGCGCGGCGCGCCCACAAGGCCCAGGGCCGCCGCGAGCCGGGCCACATCGGCCTCCCCGACCTCCCCGGTCACGCGGTAGGCGGGCGCCGCGGCCGGGGCCTCGGGCAGCTTCACGTCGGCCCGGTAGACCACGCCCGCGCCCGACGGGTCCGGCTCCCCGGGGGCGATGCCCGGCCCCGAGGGGTCTCCCGCGTCACGGGGCGCGGAGGCCGCGCTGTCGCCCGTACGACGGGCCGCACCGTCGCCCTGGGCCGCGGACGCCCAGTAGGCGGTGCCGCCGCCCGCGAGCAGGACGGCGGCCGCGATCGAGCCGACGACCCAGGCGGGCCGCCGTCGTGTGCCGCTTGACGTGCCGG
Organism: Streptomyces sp. NPDC090021; assembly: GCF_044748225.1. Taxonomy (NCBI): domain Bacteria; kingdom Bacillati; phylum Actinomycetota; class Actinomycetes; order Kitasatosporales; family Streptomycetaceae; genus Streptomyces; species Streptomyces sp. NPDC090021. The sequence continues at coordinate 3,523 of NZ_JBIVFO010000074.1, forward strand.
GTTCTTCGCTGGTCACCGCATCGCTCCTTCACTGGTCCCGCAGACTCCGATGCGGGTGTGACGGAACAGCGGCCCAACCGGTTCCCCTCCGCGCCGCCTACTGGTCCCCGTACGCGGCGGTGGAGGCGATCAGCCGGGCCGAGGCGGCCGGCACCCGCACCCCGTGGATCTGCGAAGCCGCCACCCGGACCGGCCGGGTGCCCTCCTCGACCCCCCAGTGCGGGGCCATCCGGGCGCAGTCCCCCAGCAGACGGGCGAAGCCGGGCCGTCCCGGGCCTTCCGCTCCGCGCCTCTCAGCGGTGTACTCGGAGTAGCCGTAACCGTCGGTATAGGTCATGAAGGCACCGTAGGCACCGGAGCTCTCGCGAAGAAAGACCTACTAAGGGGTAGTTTACGAGGTTGGGTGCGGGGTTCGGTCAGGGGCCACTTACCGGGTAGTTTTGACTGTCCCTCGCCGTCCTCAGCAGGAGCGTCCACGCCGTGCGCATCGCAGTCACCGGCTCCATCGCCACCGACCACCTCATGACCTTCCCCGGCCGTTTCGCCGACCAGTTCGTCGCGGACCAGCTGCACACGGTCTCCCTCTCCTTCCTCGTCGACAACCTCGACGTGCGGCGGGGCGGCGTGGGTCCGAACATCTGCTTCGGCATGGGGCAGCTCGGCATCCGCCCGATCCTCGTCGGAGCCGCCGGCTCCGACTTCGACGAGTACCGCGCCTGGCTCGACCGGCACGGCGTCGACACCGAGTCCGTCCGCATCTCCGAGGTGCTGCACACCGCGCGCTTCGTCTGCACCACGGACTCCGACCACAACCAGATCGGCTCCTTCTACACGGGCGCGATGAGCGAGGCCCGCCTGATCGAGCTGAAGTCCGTGGCCGACCGCGTGGGCGGGCTCGACCTCGTCCTCATCGGCGCGGACGACCCCGAGGCGATGCTGCGCCACACGGAGGAGTGCCGGACGCGGGGGATCCCCTTCGCCGCCGACTTCTCGCAGCAGATCGCCCGCATGGACGGCGACAACATCCGCACCCTGATGGAGGGCGCGACCTACCTCTTCTCGAACGAGTACGAGAAGGGCCTCATCGAGTCGAAGTCCGGCTGGACGGACGAGGAGATCCTCGCCAAGGTCGGCACCCGCGTGACCACGCTGGGCTCCAACGGCGTCAGGATCGAGCGGATGGGCGAGGACGCGATCGTCGTCGGCTGCCCCGAGGAGAACGCGAAGGTCGACCCGACCGGCGTCGGCGACGCCTTCCGCGCCGGATTCCTGACGGGCCTGGGCTGGGGCGTCGGGCTGGAGCGCGCGGCCCAGGTCGGCTGCATGCTCGCGACCCTCGTCATCGAGACGCTGGGCACCCAGGAGTACACCCTGGCGCGCGCGCACTTCATGGAGCGCTTCACCAAGGCCTACGGTGACGAGGCAGCGGCGGAGGTCCGCGCCCACCTGGCCTGACGCCGGTCCGATCCCGGGCTCTGCCCCGACCCCGCCGGCTGAGCCGACCGCGGGTCCGGGCGGGGTCCGGTGGGACCGGGCCGCCGCTGCGCGGAGCTCTCCCCGCCCCGCCCTTGCGTCGTTTCCCGGGCTCCGCCCGGCCCCGCCTTCGAGGCCGCGCCGGGCAGAATCAGCCTCGGCCGGGCACATCCCGCCTCGCCGGCGTTAGAGGCGCGGGGTCCGGGGCGGCGCCCCAGGGAACTCGGCGTCCCAGGGAACCCGGCTCTGCCGGGCACTGGGCTCTGCCGGGCACTGGGCTCTGCCGGGCACCGGGCTCCGCCCGGACCCGCGCCGCAAAGGCCGGCGAGGCTGAAAGTGCCCGGCGCAGCCGGCAAGGCATCGGCGCAGCCGCAGGCGCGTCGGGCCGTGACTACGACAGGCGGCGGACCGTGTAGGCGGTGCCGGCCGGGCGGGGGGCTTCGCCCACGTACTCGTGCCCCCGCATCGCGCACCACGCCGGGATGTCCAGCCGCGCCACCTCGTCGTCCGACAGGACGGTCACCGTGCCGCCCACCGGGACCCGGCCGATGGCCCGGGCCAGCTCGATCACCGGCTGGGGGCAGCGCAGCCCGAGCGCGTCGAGTTCCAGGGACTCCGCCACCGGAGCCACCGCGGGCGGCTCCGACACACCGAGCCGCTCCCGTACACCCGCCACCGCACCCGGCAGCACCTCCAGGAACGCGTTGACCTCCTCGGCCGGGGTGCCCGGCGGCAGGGACACCCGTACGTTCCCCTCCGACAGCACGCCCATGGCCCGCAGCACGTGACTGGGGGTCAGTGTGGAGCTCGTGCAGGAGGAGCCGGAGGAGACCGAGAAACCCGCCCGGTCCAGCTCGTGCAGCAGCGCCTCCCCGTCGACGTACAGACAGGAGAAGGTGACCAGATGCGGCAGCCGCCGGTCCGCGTCGCCGACCACCTCGACGTCCGGGACCAGCCGCACCACCCGCCGCCGGATGCGGTCCACCAGGACCCGCAGCCGGGCCGCCTCCGCGTCCGCCTCCGCCCGCACGGCCCGCAGGGAGGCCGCCGCCGCCACGATCGCGGGAAGGTTCACGAAGCCGGGGGAGCGTCCCGACTCCCTTTCGTCCGCGGGGTTTTGGGCAGAGAAGCGCACCCCCTTGCGGACCGCCAGCAGGCCGACCCCGGGCGGACCGCCCCATTTGTGCGCACTCGCCGCCAGGACCGACCAGGCACCCTCCACGGGGCCCCAGGCCAGCGACTGCGCCGCGTCCACCAGCAGCGGCACCCCGGCCGCCCCGCAGACCTCGGCGACCTCGGCCACCGGCTGGACCGTGCCCACCTCGTGGTTGGCCGACTGGAGGCAGGCGAGGGCGGTCGCCGGGGTCAGCGCGTCGGCGTACCCGGCGGAGGACACCGCGCCCGACCGGTCCACCGGGACCTCGGACACGCTCCCGCCGCGCGCCTCGTGCGCCGCCGCCGCATGCAGTACAGAACTGTGTTCGACCGCCGACACGACCAGATGGCCGCCGACGCGTCGCCGCCCGGCGAGGACGCCCGCGACGCCCGAGTGAACCGCGTGCGTCCCCGAAGGAGTGAACACGAGCTCGTCGGCGCGGCATCCCACCGCCTCGGCGGCGGCCTCCCGCGCCGCGTCCAGGAGCAGCCGGGCGCGCCTGCCCTCCCGGTACAGCCTGGCCGGATCGGCCCAGCCCTCGTCCAGGGAGGCCTGCAACGCCTGCCGGGCCACGGGGTGCAGGGGAGCGGCGGACGCGGTGTCGAAGTACGGCATCCGATCACGCTAGCGCCGACCCCCGGACGTTCGAGGTCAGGGGGCGTCAGATGCGCCCCGGAGCCCGCCGTTCAGGGCCGCGTCCACCGTCCCCCGTACGGCGGATCCATCCCTTCGGGGGCAGTAGCGGCGCGTTGGGCACCCTCCCCGCGCGACCCCAAATAGCGTCCAGTAGGGTTTGGTCCGCATAAACATCCAAACCCCTGCCTGCGTCAGGGCCGGCGACCGACCCGAACACGGCCGCGGCCGGCCGCGCGGGCCGAGACTCTCGGGAAGGCGCTACGTGAGTCCCTACGGCTCCGACCGCTCGCCGCGGCGCCCGATGCGGCGGAAGCTGCTGCAGGCGCTGACTGCGGGCGTGGTCCTGGCGACCGCCACTGGTTGCTCGTATACATGGAAAGACTTCCCCCGCCTCGGAATGCCGACTCCGGTAACCGAGGAGGCGCCGCGCATCCTCTCCCTGTGGCAGGGATCCTGGGCGGCCGCGCTCGTCACGGGCATCCTGGTGTGGGGCCTGATCATCTGGAGCGTCATCTTCCACCGGCGCAGCCGGACGAAGATCGAGGTCCCGGCGCAGACCCGGTACAACATGCCCATCGAGGCGCTGTACACGGTGGTCCCGCTCATCATCGTCTCGGTGCTCTTCTACTTCACCGCGCGTGACGAGTCGAAGCTCCTCGCCCTCACCCCGAAGCCGCCGCACACGATCAACGTGATCGGCTTCCAGTGGAGCTGGGGCTTCAACTACATCGAGAACGTCGACGGCGACGCGGCCACCCCGAAGGCGGGTGAGGTTCCCAAGGAGCTCGCCTCCATCCCGGACCGCTTCACCAAGGACTTCCCGGCGGGCGCCGAGGGCGTCTACGAGAAGGGCGTCCCGAGCGACCGCAACCCGCAGACGGGCAACCCGGGTCCGACCCTGGTCCTCCCCAAGGGCGAGAAGGTCCGCTTCATCCTGTCGTCCAACGACGTCATCCACTCCTTCTGGGTGGTCCCCTTCCTGTTCAAGCAGGACGTCATTCCGGGCCACACCAACGTCTTCGAGGTCGTCCCCAGCCAGGAGGGCACCTTCATGGGCAAGTGCGCCGAGCTCTGCGGCGTCGACCACTCCCGAATGCTCTTCAACGTCAAGGTCGTCTCCCCCGAGGAGTACAAGGCGTACCTGAAGGAGCTGGCGGAGAAGGGTCAGACCGGCTTCCTCCCCGCCGGTATCAAGCAGACCGAGCCGGCCCGGAATGCGGAAGTGAACAAACTGTGAGCATCCTCAACGAATCCCAGGGTGCCGCCGCAGCTGACTCGTACGAGAACGAGCTGCCGGTGCGGCGCAAGCAGCCGGGCAACGTGGTCGTGAAGTGGCTCACCACCACCGACCACAAGACCATCGGCACGATGTACCTGGTCACCTCGTTCGTGTTCTTCATCATCGGCGGTCTGCTGGCGCTCTTCATGCGCGCCGAGCTGGCCCGTCCGGGCACGCAGATCATGTCGAACGAGCAGTTCAACCAGGCGTTCACCATGCATGGCACGATCATGCTGCTGATGTTCGCCACCCCGCTGTTCGCGGGCTTCGCCAACTGGATCATGCCGCTGCAGATCGGCGCGCCCGACGTGGCGTTCCCGCGGCTGAACATGTTCGCGTACTGGCTGTACCTCTTCGGCTCGACCATCGCGGTGGCGGGCTTCGTGACGCCGAACGGCGCCGCCGACTTCGGCTGGTTCGCCTACTCCCCGCTGTCGGACGCGGTCCGCTCGCCGGGCATCGGCGCCGACATGTGGATCATGGGTCTGGCCTTCTCCGGCTTCGGTACGATCCTCGGCTCGGTCAACTTCATCACCACGATCATCTGCATGCGCGCTCCCGGCATGACGATGTTCCGCATGCCGATCTTCACCTGGAACGTGCTGCTGACCGGTGTTCTGGTCCTGCTGGCCTTCCCGGTCCTGGCCGCCGCGCTCTTCGCGCTGGAGTCCGACCGCAAGTTCGGCTCGCACGTGTTCGACAGCGCCAACGGTGGAGCACTGCTCTGGCAGCACCTCTTCTGGTTCTTCGGACACCCAGAGGTGTACATCATCGCGCTGCCGTTCTTCGGCATCGTCTCCGAGATCATCCCGGTCTTCTCGCGCAAGCCGATGTTCGGTTACATCGGTCTGATCGCCGCGACAATCGCGATCGCCGGCCTCTCGGTGACCGTGTGGGCCCACCACATGTACGTCACCGGCGGTGTGCTGTTGCCGTTCTTCTCCTTCATGACCTTCCTGATCGCGGTACCGACCGGTGTGAAGTTCTTCAACTGGATCGGCACCATGTGGAAGGGCTCACTGTCCTTCGAGACCCCGATGCTCTGGACGATCGGCTTCCTGGTCACCTTCACCTTCGGTGGTCTGACCGGCGTCATCCTGGCCTCGCCCCCGATGGACTTCCACGTCTCCGACTCGTACTTCGTCGTCGCCCACTTCCACTACGTCGTCTTCGGCACCGTGGTGTTCGCGATGTTCGCCGGCTTCCACTTCTGGTGGCCGAAGTTCACGGGCAAGATGCTGGACGAGCGCCTCGGCAAGATCACCTTCTGGACGCTGTTCATCGGCTTCCACGGCACCTTCCTGGTGCAGCACTGGCTGGGCGCCGAGGGCATGCCGCGCCGTTACGCGGACTACCTCGCCGCCGACGGCTTCACCACGCTGAACACGATCTCCACGATCAGCTCCTTCGTGCTGGGCCTGTCGATGCTGCCGTTCATCTACAACGTGTGGAAGACGGCCAAGTACGGCAAGAAGATCGAGGTCGACGACCCGTGGGGCTACGGCCGTTCGCTCGAATGGGCGACGTCCTGCCCGCCGCCGCGGCACAACTTCCTCACCCTGCCGCGCATCCGTAGCGAGTCGCCCGCGTTCGACCTCCACCACCCGGAGATCGCTGCGCTCGACCACCTTGAGGACCACGGCGCCAAGGCGGCCGTCACCGGTGGCAAGGAGGCCGGCAAGTGAAGATCCAGGGCAAGATGTTCCTCTGGCTCTCCGTCTTCATCCTGATCATGGCCGTCGTGTACGGCGTGTGGTCGAAGGAGCCCGTCGGAACCACCGCGCTCTTCCTGGCCTTCGGCCTGAGCGTCATGATCGGCTACTACCTGGCCTTCACGGCCAAGCGCGTCGACGAGATGGCCCAGGACAACCTGGAGGCCGACGTCGCCGACGAGGCCGGCGAGCTGGGGTTCTTCTCCCCGCACAGCTGGCAGCCGCTCTCGCTGGGCATCGGTGGCGCGCTCGCCTTCATGGCCGTCATCTTCGGCTGGTGGCTCATGTACTTCTCGGCCCCGATCATCCTGATCGGCCTGTGGGGCTGGGTGTACGAGTACTACCGCGGTGAGAACGCGAACCAGTAGGAAAGAAGCAGCACCGCGCGGCCCGGCCGCGCACCACGTGGGGCCCGGACACCTCTTCGGAGGAGTCCGGGCCCCTCGTTTGCAGTCACCCCGCGCGCCGTATTTGTCATATCTTCATAGCGTTGGCCCTATGAAGCACTCACCGCGTCTTTGGACGGTACTCAGCTGCTCCCTGCTGGTCGCGTCCCTCGGGGCCGGCGCCACCGCATGCGGGTCCGGCGACAACCCGCTGTCGGCCCGCCCGGTCGACGCGGGCGAGCAGGTCGCCTTCAACCAGACCGCAGGCAGCCGCCCCGTCGACCCCAACCGGCCCCTGGAGATCACGGCCAGGAACAAGAGCAGCCGGATCACCGACGTCACGGTCGTGGACACCCACGGCCGCCGCCTGGCGGGCGAACTCAGCGCCAAGGGAGACCGGTGGCACAGCACCGTCCCCATGGCCGCAGGCGTCCGCTACACCGTCACCGTGAGCACCGAGGACCAGCGCGGCACCCCGGGCCAGCGCACGATGGCCTTCGACACCACCCCGTCCAAGGGCGTCCTGAAGGTCGAGTTCGGCCCGGAGGAGGGCAAGTACGGCGTCGGGCAGCCCCTCACCGCCGAACTCAACGAGCCCGTCAAGGACAAGGCCGCCCGCGCCGTCGTCGAACGGGGCCTGGTCGTCGACGCCCCGGCCGGGGTCGAGGGCGCCTGGCACTGGGTCGACGACAAGAACCTGCACTACCGCCCGAAGGAGTACTGGCCCGCCAACACCACCGTCTCCGTACGGAGCAACCTGGAGGGCATCAGGATCACCGACGACCTCCACGGGGCCGCCGCCAAGCCGCTGAAGCTGGAGATCGGCGACCGCGTCGAGGTGACCACCGACGCCTCCGCCCACTGGCTGACCTTCAAGCGCAACGGAGAAGTGATCAATTCCATCCCGGTCACCACCGGCAAGCCCGGGTTCTCCACCCGCAACGGCATCAAGGTGGTGCTGGGGAAGCAGTACTACGTACGGATGCGCGGGGACACCGTCGGCATCGGCGGCAGCGAGTACTACAACCTGCCCGTCTACTACGCCACCCGCGTCACCTGGAGTGGTGAATACGTCCACGCCGCGCCGTGGTCCATCGGCTCCCACGGCTACGCCAACGTCAGCCACGGCTGCACCGGCATGAGCACCGGCAACGCCGCCTGGTTCTACGAGAACATCACCGAGGGCGACATCGTCCAGGTGATCAACAGCATCGGCGACGACATGGACATCTTCGGCAACGGGTTCGGGGACTGGAACATGGACTGGAAGGACTGGCGCGAGGGCAGCGCCCTCCTCAAGGGCACCCAGGAAGGCCGCAGCCGCATCGACCAGGCACGCCTCAGGCCGACGGTCTGACCCGCCCGGCCCCCGGACACGCTCCGGGGGCCCGCCGGGCGCAGCGCGGGCGTCAGGCCGCCGAGGAGGACAACCTCGCCCGCAGCAGGCCCGCCAGGGCGTCCGCGAACTCCACCGGGTCCACCGGAAGGGTCACCGCGGCGTCCGCCCGGCTCCACGTGGCCAGCCAGGCGTCCTGAGGACGCCCCATCAGCAGCAGCACCGGGGGACATCGGAAGATCTCGTCCTTGATCTGCCGGCACACACCCATGCCCCCGGCCGGAGCCGCCTCGCCGTCCAGCACGCACACGTCGACGCCGCCCGCGTCCAGCTCCGACAGGACAGCCGGCAGGGTCGCGCACTCCAGGAACTCCACCGGCGGCAGATCCGCGGCGGGACGACGGCCCGCCGCCAGTCTCACCTGCTCCCGGGTGCCCGCGTCGTCGCTGTAGACCAGAACCCGCGCAGTCGCCCGCATTTCGATCCTCCACGTGTCCCATGAATCACGTTGATGTTGCGCGGGATGCTACTCCTCCCGCCGCCCCCTCGACATCGGTTCGGACATGTGCACGAGGGCGTGCGGAGAGGTGATCTGATGGGCCGTTCGGGCCTTGCACACACCCCTGACACTCCGAACGGCACCCCCCGGGGTGAGGGCGGGATAAGCGACCGACATAATGTCGGTCGTGGCGACAGCAACGACAGTAGATACCGGGCACGCGCACCCGACGGTCAATCGGCCGAACCTCGTCAGCGTCGGAACCATCATCTGGTTGAGTTCTGAGCTGATGTTCTTCGCGGCCCTCTTCGCGATGTACTTCACCCTGCGATCCGTGATGGGTCCCGAGTACTGGACGGAGCAGGCGGACAGCCTGAACCTGCCCTTCTCGGCGACGAACACGACGATCCTGGTGCTTTCCTCCCTCACCTGCCAGCTCGGCGTATTCGCCGCGGAGCGCGGTGACGTGAAGAAGCTCCGGACGTGGTTCATCATCACGTTCGTCATGGGTGCGATCTTCATTGGCGGCCAGGTGTTCGAGTACACCGAGCTGGTCAAGCACGAGGGCATGAGCCTCTCGTCCGGTCCGTACGGCTCGGTCTTCTACCTGACCACCGGCTTCCACGGTCTGCACGTGACGGGCGGACTCATCGCCTTCCTGCTGGTCCTCGGCCGGACGTACGCGGCCAAGAGGTTCACCCACGAACAGGCCACGTCGGCCATCGTCGTGTCCTACTACTGGCACTTCGTCGACGTCGTCTGGATCGGCCTCTTCGCGACGATCTACCTGATCAAGTAGCGAACACGTCACCGGGCCCGACCCGGCACACCATCCAGACACACCGACGCAGAAGATCCTGACACCGGGGTAATCCGTGAAAAAGCTCTCCGCACGACGACGCCATCCGCTGGCGGCGGTCGTCGTTCTACTCCTCGCGCTGGCGGCCACTGGGGGGCTGTACGCCGCCTTTGCTCCCGCGGGCAAGGCGCAGGCCGATGAAACCGCCCAGTCCCTCGCCATCGAGGAGGGCAAGAAGCTCTACGCCGTGGGTTGCGCAAGCTGCCACGGAACCGGCGGTCAGGGTTCCTCTGACGGCCCGAGCCTGGTCGGCGTCGGCTCCGCGGCCGTCGACTTCCAGGTGAGCACGGGCCGCATGCCCGCCCAGCAGCCCGGCGCCCAGGTGCCGAAGAAGCCGGTCATCTACACCCAGGCGCAGATCGACCAGCTGGCCGCGTACATCGCCTCCCTCGGCGCCGGCCCGATCACGCCGACCGAGAAGCAGTACGACCCGGCGGACGCCGACATCGCCAGGGGCGGTGAGCTGTTCCGCAACAACTGCGCGCAGTGCCACAACTTCACCGGCGAGGGCGGCGCGCTGACCAACGGCAAGTACGCCCCCAACCTTGAGGACGTCTCGCCCAAGCACATCTACGAGGCCATGCAGACCGGCCCGCAGAACATGCCCTCCTTCCCTGACAGCACCATGCCGGAGCAGCAGAAGAAGGACATCATCGCGTACCTCCAGAACGTCAACGGTGAGAAGTCGACGAACCCCGGCGGCCTCAAGCTCGGCGGGCTCGGCCCGGTTTCCGAGGGCCTGTTCGGCTGGGTCTTCGGACTGGGTGCGCTGATCGCTGTCGCCGTCTGGGTCGCGGCCCACACCGCTAAGGCCAAGAAGTCATGAGTAGCCAAGAGATTCCCGAAGACAAGCACCTGCCGAGCGAGCAGGGCGACGCGCACCACGGTGCCGTAGCGGTCGCGGACGACCCGTTCGCCGACCCGGGCCTGCCGGTCCACAAGCCGCGCATCCAGGACATCGACGAGCGGGCGGCGAAGCGCTCCGAGCGCACGGTCGCGATGCTGTTCACGGTGTCGATGCTGGCCACGGTCGCCTTCATCGCCTCCTACGTGATCCTCCCGGTCGACAAGATCGTGTACATCTTCCCCATCGGGAAGGTCAGCGCGCTCAACTTCGCTCTGGGCGTGACCCTGGGCATCGCGCTGTTCTGCATCGGCGCCGGCGCCGTGCACTGGGCCCGCACGCTGATGTCCGACGTGGAGGTCGCCGACGACCGCCACGAGATCTCCGCTCCGCCGGAGGTCAGGGCCAAGGTCATGCAGGACTTCGCCGACGGCGCCAACGAGTCCGGCATCGGCCGGCGGCCGCTGATCCGCAACACGATGCTGGGCGCGCTGGCCCTGGTCCCGCTGTCCGGCGTGGTGCTGCTGCGCGACCTCGGTCCGCTGCCCGAGGACAAGCTGCGCCACACCATGTGGGCCAAGGGCAAGCTGCTCATCAACCAGAACACGATGGAGCCGCTGCGTCCCGAGGACATCCTGGTCGGCTCGCTGACCTTCGCCAAGCCCGAGGGCCTGGAGGAGGAAGCGCACGACTACATGACCCAGATCGCCAAGGCGGCCCTGATGATCGTCCGGCTCAAGCCGGAGGACATCAAGGACAAGCAGGAACTGGAGTGGTCCCACGAGGGCATCGTGGCCTACTCGAAGATCTGCACCCACGTCGGCTGCCCGATCAGCCTGTACGAGCAGCAGACCCACCACGTGCTCTGCCCGTGCCACCAGTCCACCTTCGACCTCTCCGACGGCGCCCGTGTCATCTTCGGCCCGGCCGGTCACGCGCTCCCGCAGCTGCGGATCGGCGTCAATGACGAAGGCTTCCTCGAAGCGCTCGGCGACTTCGAAGAGCCCGTCGGTCCTGCATTCTGGGAGCGCGGATGAGCACTGCGACCACTGACGCACAGGCGCGCAAAGCGCCCGCCGGCGAGCGCGTGGCGGACTGGGCGGACGGCCGCCTGGGCATCTACAGCCTCGCCAAGGCGAACATGCGCAAGATCTTCCCGGACCACTGGTCCTTCATGCTGGGTGAGATCGCGCTGTACAGCTTCATCATCATCATCCTCACGGGTGTGTACCTGACGCTGTTCTTCCACCCGAGCATGAACGAGGTCGTGTACCACGGTTCGTACGTGCCGATGCAGGGTGTGCGGATGTCCGAGGCGTTCGCCTCGACGTTGGACATCAGCTTCGACGTCCGCGGCGGTCTGCTCATCCGGCAGATCCACCACTGGGCGGCCCTGATCTTCGTCGCGGCCATGATGGTGCACATGATGCGCGTCTTCTTCACGGGCGCGTTCCGCAAGCCGCGCGAGATCAACTGGGTGTTCGGTTTCCTGCTGCTGGTGCTCGGCATGTTCACCGGCTTCACCGGCTACTCCCTGCCGGACGACCTGCTCTCGGGCACCGGTGTCCGCTTCATGCAGGGCGCGATCCTGTCCGTGCCGGTCGTGGGCACGTACCTGTCGATGTTCCTGTTCGGCGGCGAGTTCCCCGGCCACGACTTCGTGGCCAGGTTCTACTCGATCCACATCCTGCTGCTGCCGGGCATCATGATGGGTCTGCTGGTCGCCCACCTGATCCTGGTCTTCTACCACAAGCACACCCAGTTCGCGGGCCCCGGCAAGACGAACAAGAACGTCGTCGGCATGCCGCTGCTCCCGGTGTACATGGCGAAGGCGGGAGGCTTCTTCTTCCTGGTCTTCGGCATCATCGCGGCCATCGCGGGCATCGCCTCGATCAACCCCATCTGGGCACTCGGACCGTACGTCCCGGACCACGTGTCCACGGGCGCGCAGCCGGACTGGTACATGGGCTTCTCCGAGGGCCTCATCCGTGCCATGCCGGGCTGGGAGATCAACCTCTGGGGCCACACGCTCGTCCTCGGTGTGTTCATCCCGCTGATGATCTTCCCGCTGGTCCTGGCGACGATCGCGGTGTACCCCTTCGTCGAGTCCTGGGTCACCGGGGACAAACGCGAGCACCACATCCTGGACCGCCCGCGCAACGTCCCGACCCGCACCGCCTTCGGTGTGGCCTGGCTGACCTGGTACGTCGTCCTGCTGATCGCCGGCGGAAACGACATGTTCGCGCAGTTCTTCCACCTGTCGATCAACTCGATCACCTGGTTCGCCCGGATCGGCTTCTTCGTCTGCCCGGTCCTCGCCTTCATCGTCACCAAGCGGATCTGCCTCGGCCTCCAGCGCCGGGACCGGGACAAGGTGCTGCACGGTCGCGAGACCGGCATCATCAAGCGCCTGCCGCACGGTGAGTTCGTCGAGGTCCACGAGCCGCTCCCGCAGAGCAAGCTGCACACCCTCACCGCGCACGAGCAGTACAAGCCGATCGAGATCGGCCCGACGGTCGACGAGAACGGTGTCGAGCGCAAGGTGAAGGCCACCGAGAAGCTGCGCGCGAAGCTCAGCAAGGGCTTCTACGCCGAGGGCAACCAGATCCCCAAGCCCACGGTGGAGGAGTACAAGGAGATCCAGTCCGGCCACGGCCACCACTGATCCCCCGCACCACCGCATGAGGGACTGATTTCGGTCAGTCCTGGTGTCGCCACGGCGAGAGCCCCGTCCAGTGTCTGGACGGGGCTCTTTGCCGTAACCGGGGCTGGATAGGCTGATCTCCGACCCATTCGACGTGGAACCCCCATCAACAGCAGGAGCGGACCATGAACGTTGCGACCCCGGCAGGCGGCGACAGCGTGGCGGCCCGTGGCTGGCCGGGCGTCCTCGACGCCCTGCTGACCGGCCAGGACCTGAGCGCCGACGACACCGCCTGGGCCATGGACCGGATCATGCGCGGGGAGGCCACCGACGCCCAGATCGCCGGCTTCGTGGTGGCCCTGCGGGCCAAGGGGGAGACGGTCGCGGAGATCAACGGCCTCGTACGGGCCATGTACGAGCACGCCAACCTCATCGAGGTGCCCGGCCGGACCGTCGACATCGTCGGCACCGGCGGCGACGGGGCCAAGACGGTGAACATCTCCACGATGTCCGCCGTCGTGGTGGCCGGAACCGGCGCCAAGGTCGTCAAGCACGGGAACCGGGCGGCGTCCTCCGCCAGCGGCTCCTCGGACGTCCTGGAGAAGCTCGGCGTCAACCTGGACCTGAGCACCGCACGGGTCGTCGAGGTCGCCGAGGAGGCCGGCATCACCTTCTGCTTCGCGGTGAAGTTCCACCCCGCCCTGCGGCACGTCGCGGGAGCCCGCCGGGAACTGGGCATCCGGACCACCTTCAACATCCTCGGCCCGCTGACCAACCCCGCCCGCGTCCGGTCCCAGGCCACGGGCGTGGCCGACCCCCGGATGGCCCCCATCGTGGCCGGCGTGCTCGCCGAGCGCGGCTCGTCCGCCCTGGTCTTCCGCGGCGACGACGGCCTCGACGAACTGACCACCACCGCGACCTCGCGGGTCTGGTGGGTCCGCGACGGCAAGGTCTTCGAGCAGTCCTTCGACCCGCGTGACGTCGGCATCCCGCTGGTCGACGTCTCCGCCCTGGCCGGCGGGGACCCCTCGTACAACGCGGACGTGGCCCGCCGCGTGCTGGCCGGCGAGACCGGACCGGTACGCGACGCCGTCCTGCTGAACTCCGCCGCCGCCCTGGTCGCCCTGGACCCGGGCACGGGCACCCTGGAGGAGCAGATCGCGGCCGGCATCACCCGCGCGGCCGAGTCGATCGACTCCGGTTCCGCCCGGGCCGCACTGGAGCGCTGGGTGACGGCCAGCAACGCCTGATCCGGCACCCGGATCGAGCCAAACCCCGGTCCACCATGCGGACCGGGGTCCTGTGCTCGGAGGATCTTGTGGCAGGATGCGGACCAGGTCACGAGTGACAGCGTTCAGGCCCCGGCTTGCTGTCCGGCAACCCTCCTTCCGTGGCGGGGTGCCCCGGGTGATGACCAGGCCGTGGGCAGCAAGGCCCACGGCAAGCGCGGATCCCTCGACACCAGGGGTCCTGGTCTCTCGAGGAGCGTTTTCCGTGAGCAAGCGAATGCGATAGGGCGACCGCCGCCCCCACTTCACCCTCGGACCAGGGTCACTTCGGCGTACCCCGACCGTCCCGTCCGAGGATCCTCCCGTACCCCGGACGGCCGCAGCGCCGTACCCGCGTACGGGCACACCGAAGCCATTCAGCCCTGCCCGCCGGGAGATACCGCCATGTCCGCATCCCTGAACGCCACCGCCACCGCCACCGCCATCACCGTCGCCCCGGACCCCGCCTGTGCCGAGCCGCTCGCCGTCCTCGGCCGCGACGTCACCGTCCCGCTCGTCACCGGGGGAGAGGTCACCTACGCGGCCCTCGACTACGCGGCCAGCGCCCCCGCCCTCCAGCGGGTCTGGGACGACGTGGCCGCCTACGCCCCCTACTACGGCAGCGTCCACCGCGGCGCCGGCTACCTCTCGCAGCTGTCCACCGACCTCTTCGAGCAGAGCCGGGCCACGGTCGCCGAGTTCCTCGACTGCCGCGCCGACGACCAGGTCGTCTTCACCCGCTCCACCACCGACTCCCTGAACCTGCTCGCGGCCGTGATTCCCGCCGACTGCCAGGTGTTCGTCTTCGAGACCGAGCACCACGCCTCGCTCCTGCCGTGGACGAACGCGCAGGTCAACTACCTCAACGCCCCGCGCACCCCCGACGAGGCCGTCGCCACGCTGGAGCGGGCGCTCGCCGACCGCACTGCATCAATCGAAGAGGGCTACGGCCCGGCGCTCGTGTGCGTCACCGGCGCGTCCAACGTCACCGGCGAGCTGTGGCCGGTGAAGGAACTCGCCGCCGCCGCGCACGCCCACGGCGCGCGGATCGTCCTGGACGCCGCCCAGCTGGCCCCGCACCACCCCGTCTCCGTACGCGACCTCGACGTCGACTGGGTCGCCTTCTCCGGCCACAAGCTCTACGCGCCCTTCGGCTCGGGCGTCCTCGCCGGCCGCGCCGACTGGCTGCGGCAGGCCGAGCCCTACCTGGCCGGCGGCGGGGCCTCCCGCAAGGTCTCCCGCCGCGAGGACGGCGGCGTGGACGTCGAGTGGCACACCACGGCCGCCCGCCACGAGGCCGGCTCCCCGAACGTCATCGGCGTCTACTCCATCGCCTCCGCCTGCCGGGCCCTGACCGAGGCGGGCTTCGAGAACCTGGTGGCGCGCGAGCAGCAGCTCGTCGCGCGGGTCCGCGCAGGCCTGGCGGAGGTCCCGGCCGTCCGGGTCCTGTCCCTCTTCGGGGACGCCGCCCCGCGGGTCGGCGTCATCTCCTTCGTCGTGGACGGCTGGAACAGTTCCCACTTCGCCGCCGCGCTCTCCGCCGAGTACGGGATCGGCGTACGGGACGGCCTGTTCTGCGCCCACCCGCTGGTGCGGACCCTGCTGGGCAGCGAGCCGCAGGCGCAGGGCGAGTGCGGGGCCCCGGACGCCGCCCCGGGCGAGCGGTCGCTGAACGCGATCCGTGTCAGCTTCGGCGCCGGCACCCCGGACGAGCACGTCGAGCGTTTCGTGCGGGCGGTGAAGGAACTCGTCACGGACGGCGCGAAGTGGCAGTACCGCACGGAGGAAGGCCGCTGCGTACCGCTCCGCGGGGCGGTGTAGGTACCGGTGCCCCTGCGGGGTTGCTGCGCAGGGCTCGGCGGTGCCCCTGCGGGGTTGCTGCGCAGGACTCGGTGGTGTCCTGAGCGGGGGTGTCGCGGGGCGGGGGTGTGTGGGTGTGGGGCGGTGCCCCGCAGGAGGGTCTCCTCGGCGGTGCCCCTGCGGGGTTGCTCGGCGGTTCGGCTCCGGCTTCGCCCGGGCCCGGTGCCCTGTGGTGTTCCCTGCGGGGTTGCTGCGCAGGGCTCGGCGGTGTCCCTTGCGAGGTGTCGCAGGACGGGGGTGTGCAGGTGTGGGGCGGTGCCCCGCAGGAGGGTCTCCTCGGCTCGGCGCGGACTGCACGTCACGGCCAGGCGGCCCAGGTCGCGCCTCGTCCTGCGGGGACCCTCCTGCGTGTCCCCGCCCCACGGCAAGGCTCCGGCAACCGGACCGCGGCCGAGGGAAGCGGGGTGTCGCGGGGCGGGGGTGTGTGGGTGTGGGGCGGTGCCCCGCAGGAGGGTCTCCTCGGCTCGGCGCGGACTGCACATCACGGCCAGGCGGCCC
>NZ_JBIVFO010000075.1:0-19079 GCF_044748225.1 Streptomyces sp. NPDC090021
TAGCTCCGCTACGAGGATATTCGTCCCGCACGCCGAGGGCACGCACCGAACGCCGCTCCTTGCTCCACGGGGCAACTCAATACAGGCCCTAGACGCCGGCTGGACGGCCCGGCGGGGCGGGGGAGGCGGCGGAGGCCGGACCGCAGACGTCCGCCGCCGGCGTCGAGGCCGTCCACCTCGACCCGCAGCCCGACCACCCGCCCAAGCAGTTCGCGTACGCCCGGGACGGCGAGCTGGTGTGCTGCTTCGGACTCGGCGAGGAATGCTGGCGCGGCGGTCACCGGCCGGACTTCCTGCTCCCCGAGCTGGTCGCGGCGGGCCTCCTCGGCCCGGACGGCTCGAACGCGGGCCCGGACGGCGAGCCGGACGAGGCCCGCGAGCGCCGCACGCTCGCCGTCCTGGAGCACCGCTTCGGACTGGCCCTGCCGCGCCACCTGATCGCGGACACCCCGCTCCCGGCCTACGTCACGTGCACCCGTTAGGCGGTCCGGCCCGGGACCCCGGGTCCGGTGATCTTATGCTCGGGTTTACGCGAGTCCGCTGGTTTTGGAGCCGACGAGCGACTTTGATGGGTCTGCCAGGCCTCGTACCGGAGCAGGGGGACCATTCATGGGAACCGACCGCATCCAGAAGGACAGCACACCCACCCTGATCGGTTCCGTGCAGCGGGCCCTGCGGCTCCTGGAAGCGATGTCCGCGGAAGGCGGCGTCACCGCCAAACGGCTCGCACGGGTCACCGGGATCCCCCTGCCGACCGTCTACCACCTGCTGCGCACCCTCACCCACGAGGGCTACGTGGAGCGGGAGGGCGGCTCGTTCCGTCTCGCGGACGATCTACCGCTGGCTTCGTGATCGGATTCCGACGCGTTCCGGCCAAGCTCTTACACGCTGAATGGCATGTTCCAGCGGAAAATGCCAGAACGCCCTTTCGCCCTGCGGAACTTGAGTAAGTTCCCTCCTGTCGCGCCGCACAACCGTGCACACCGCACGTCCGGCCGGGAGGGGAGCCCGCGTGCCCGGGATCGACGAATGCCTGCTCGAAGCCATGGCCCTGCCTGGCGCGCGCGGGGCCGCGCTGGTCGACTGGAGCAGCGGACTGGCTCTCGGCACCATCGGGGAATCACCCGTCGGGGACCATGAGACCACCGCCGCCGAGACCGCCGAGCTGGCCCGTGCGGCCGCGGAGTACGAATCCTTCGCCCGCGCGGAGCCGGGCCCGGCCCACGGCGGCGGGACGGGTCCCGTCGACCCGGCGGTCGAGGACCTGATCGTCACGACCCGCAGCGGCTTCCACCTGCTGCGTTTCGTCGAGACGAGCTTCGACAGCAGCGTCTTCCTGCACGTCTGGCTCGACCGGGCCGAGGGCAACCTCGCCTTCGCGCGGATCAAACTCAGGGCCCTGGCCGAGGGGCTGGTGCTCAGATGACCACCCCGGCAACGGCCCCGAACGCCCTGGCGGCCGTCTCCCCCCTCCTCGCCCGGCTCGCCGCGGAGCGGGCCACCGGAGCCCTGCTCCGCGACCGCGGCACCCTCTTCCTGGAGGACGGCCGCATAGTCCACGCGGAGAGCCCCGCCACTCCCGGCCTCGACGTCCTCCTCACCACCGGCGGCGGCCTCGCCCCCGAACGCTGGCGTGAAGCGGTGGACCGGGCCGGTGCCCGGCGCCAGGTCGCCCGCTTCCTCGTGGACAGCGGCGGGCTCGCCGGCGGCGAGTTCGAGATATGCCACCTCGCCGCCATCTTCGACGCCGCCTTCTTCGCACTGTCCCCGGGCAGCGGTCCCTCCCGGTTCCGCCGCGGGGCCACCCACTGGATCGGCTCCGTCCACTCCGTCCCGGCGGCCGCCGTGGAACGGGAGACCCGGCGCCGCCGGGAACTGCTCGACGCGGTCTGGCCGTACCCGCTGCTCGACACCGCCCCGGTGGTGGCGCGGGCCGCCGCGCCCGGCCAGACCGTCACCGCCCGGCAGCGGATGCTGCTGGACCGGGCCGATGGCTTACGCACCCCCGCGGACCTGGCCTGGCTCCTGGGCCGGCCCGCCTTCCACACCCTGCTCGACGTACGCCGGCTCGCGGCCGCCGGACTGGTCGAGACGCCGCACAGCCCGGCCCCCCCGCCGGTCGAGGTGCCCCTGCCCGACTGGATGACCCAGGCCCAATCCCCGGACGTGGCGCTGCTCCGCCGGTTACGCGACGCACTGGAGGCAAGCCTGTGAGGCTCCCGCTGCGACCGGCCCTGCGTGCCGACCGCTCCGAGCGTAGGCAGCCCGAAAGGAGAAAGGCCGACATGAGTACGGTGCCCCCCGAGGCGGAGGCCGAGATACTCGCCGAGCTCCGCAGGCTGCGTGCCCGCGTACCCCAGCTCACCGGAGCCCTCGCCGCGAGCACCGACGGCTTCGTCCTCGCCCAGGACAGCGCCGCCGCCGAGGCCGAGGCCGTCGCGGCACTGACCGCGGCCGCCCTCGGCGTGGCCCAGCGGCTCAGTGACAGCACCGGCCAGGGAGCGTTCCGCGAACTGCTCGTGCGCGGGGCCGACGGGTACGTGGCCACGTACGCGGCGGGTGTGGCGGTGGTCCTCACCCTGACCGCCGAGCCGCGCGTCAACGTGGGGCGCCTCCATCTGGAGGCCCGGCGTTCCAGCCTGCGGATCGCCGAACTGATCGAGCACACGCTCGCGCGCCGGGTCTCCGGCGGCGGGAACGCCTGACGCACCGGCGGGGCCGCCCCCGAGCCTGTCCCGCCGCGTTCAGGACGAACACAGCCAGTTATATCGATTCACAACCAGCTACGACACAACGAGAAAGAGGTACCTCCCATGGTCAACGTGGAGACCGCGCTCAAGGAAGCCACCACCCTCATCGAGGGCGCGATCGGCGCGGCCCTGGTGGACTACGGCAGCGGTATGGCGCTCGGCACCATCGGCGGCGGCAAGGACCTGGACCTGGCGGTCGCCGCGGCCGGCAACACGGACGTGGTGCGCGCCAAGGTCCGCACCATGGAACTGCTCGGCCTCAAGGACGAGATCGAGGACATCCTGATCACGCTCGGTAGTCAGTACCACCTGATCCGGCTGATGAAGGGGAGGGGTTCCGTGGGCTTCTTCCTCTACCTGGCCCTCGACAAGAAGCGGGCCAACCTCGCCATGGCACGCCATCAGCTGAAGAAGATCGAGGCAGAGCTGGAGATCTGAACGGATCATCGTCCGGGACGGGCCGCGTCCCGCTACGGCGTCGAAGTGGCGGACGGCTGAATTCTTTGCCGTCCGCCCCGGGGATCAGTTTCCTATGCCCCATTTGGGTGGAGTTTATGGCTCTGTTACAGAGTAAGATGCTGTGAGCTGATCATCGAAAAAGCAAAAAACGCTGGAGAAACCGCCACCCATGCCCCCGCGCCTGAGCATCGTCGTCCCCGTCTACAACGTCGAGCTCTACCTCGACGAGTGCCTGGAATCCATCGCCGCTCAGACCTTCGGCGACTTCGAGGCCATCCTCGTGGACGACGGCTCCACGGACACCAGCGCCGTCATAGCCAAGGCCTTCGCAGCGCGTGACAAGCGCTTCCGGGTCGTGATGCAGGAGAACGCCGGCCTCGGCGCGGCCCGCAACGCCGGCGCCCGCCACATCCACCCGGACAGCGAGTACCTGGCCTTCGTCGACAGCGACGACACGATGCCGGACTACGCCTACCAGCGGCTGATCGAAGCCCTCGACCAGACGGGCTCGGACTTCGCGGGCGGCAACGTCAAGCGCTTCCGCTCGGTCGGCATGAACCAGTCGTGGGGCCACCGGGCCGCCTTCGCCAGGACGCAGCTGGGAACCCACATCTCCAAGTTCCCGGCGCTGGTCACCGACCGCACCGCCTGGAACAAGGTCTACCGGCGCACCTTCTGGGACGAGCACGGCTTCCAGTACCCGGAGGGCATCCTCTACGAGGACGCACCGGTCAGCATCCCCGCGCACTACTTCGCCTCCAGCGTCGACATCCTCAGCGACTGCGTCTACCACTGGCGCGTACGCGAGACCGGAGAGCGCTCCATCACCCAGCGCTCCACCGACCCGATCTCCCTCATCGACCGCGTGAAGTCCGTCCGCCTGGTCCGTGAGTCCCTCAAGGCCAAGCAGGGCGCCAAGTACGTCCGCTACCTGCGCGACTACGACTACAACGTGCTGAGCGAGGAACTCCCGCTCATCTACAAGTACGTCGCCGAGGGCGGCCCCGACTTCCGCGCCGCGTTCGTCAAGGAGGTCGGCGGCCTCGTCCGCGAGATCGGGACCGGCCCCTGGCCCGACCTGACCGTCGCGGACCGCCTCAAGGCCTACCTCGCGGGCGAAGGCCGCGTCGAGGACTTCATCGCGCTCCTGAACCACCAGCGCGACTACCACTACAGCGTCCCGGTCAAGGGCCTCGCCCGTCCGCAGGCCGACTACCCCTTCCTGCAGGGCCGGCCCCCGGTCCCCGCCAGGATCCTCACCCTCGGCACGCGCGAGCGCCGCGTCGTCAGCCGTCTGGAGCAGGCGACCTGGTCCGACGGCAAGCTGCTGCTGCGCGGCTACGCCCTGCCCGGCCACCTCGGTGCCGAGAGCCGCCTCGGCTCCCGCAAGATGCTGATCTTCCGCGAGGGCGGCAAGCGCCGCCGCTCCGTCGTCAGCACCCGTACGGTCGCCTCCCCGATGGCCACCGTGAAGTCGCCGCACCTCGCTCTGCGGCACGCCGACTGGGCCGGCTTCACCGCCGTGGTCGACCCCTCGATCTTCCAGTCGGGCGGCAAGTGGAACGACGGCATATGGACCACCTCCATCGCCGTCACCGGTGCCGGCGGCCTGCACCGCGCCCGCCTCCGCGGCGGTGAACACGACACCGGCCAGAACCCGCCCGCGTTCTGGGTCACTCCCGACGTCCGGATCGTGCCGGCCGTCTCCGGCGCCCTCACCATCCAGGTCGAGGTCACCCGTGCCCGCGGCCTGGACGCCCGGCCCGCCGGCGACGACGCCGTCGAGATCATCGGCGAGCTCTCCGCCGGGGTCGACGCCACCGTCCTGAAGGCCGTCCACGTCACCACCGGCACCACCCTCGAATTCCCGCTGGAGACGGGCGCCGCCACCGTCGGCCGCACCCCCTTCACCGCCCGGGTCGCCCTGGCCGACCTGGCCGCCGTACCGGACGCCGAGTGCGAGCCCGGCGAATGGACCCCCGAGCCGTGGAGCCTCTCCGTGCTCGGCGCCGACGGCACCGAGCACCGCCTGGCCCACGACGAGCGCGGCGGCTTCAACGGCCTGGTCCTGCCGCTGCCCGGCGGGACCGCGGGCCGAGCCCTCTTCGTCAAGCGCGGCAACACCGGCCACGTCACCCTCTCCGTGCAGCCCTCACCGCCGCTCGTCGACGCGGTCGAGGCCACGGACGGCACCGTGACCCTGCGGGGCCGGTTCGTCGCGCCGACCGACGAGCCCTACGAGCTCGTCCTGCACAACGCGCAGGGCATGGAGTTCAGCTACCCCGTCACCCGCGACGGCGACGGCTTCGAGACCACCTTCCAGCCGGTGCTCCCCGAGCAGTTCGCGGGCCGCACCACGCTCCCCGAGGGCCGCTGGTGGCCCACACTGCGCCCGGCCGCCCAGGGCGGGACCACCGCCGGCCTGCTCGGCGTGGACCGCGGCGCCCCCGTGCAGATGTCCCCCGGACTGCTCTTCAGCGGCCCGCACCCGCTCACCGTGCAGGGCCGCCGGATGCGCATCGAGACCCGCTTCCACGACCGCATGGCGCTCGTCGCCGACCCGCTGCTGAGCCCGCACGACCGTTCCCGCTACGCCCAGCGCGTCGCCCGCTTCGAGACCTACCCGGCGCAGCGCGCCCTGCCGGTCAAGGACATCGTCGTCTACGACACCTTCCAGGGGCAGGGCGCCGGTGACGCGCCCCGCGCCATCCACGAGGAACTGCTGCGCCGCGGCGAGAAGCTGGAGCACATCTGGCTCGTCCGCGACGGCCGCGCCGAGGTCCCCGCGACCGCCCGCGCCGTGCAGTACGGCAGCGTGGAGTCCTGGGAGGTCATGGCCCGAGCCCGCTACTTCGTGACCAACGACAGCGTGCCCGCCCTCTTCCAGCGCCGCGCCGGCCAGGTCGTCGTCCAGACCTGGCACGGCACGCCGATCAAGCAGATCGGCCACGACTTCGTCCACGACTACTACACGAGCCCGGAGATCCTGGAGGGCCTCGCGCACGACAGCGCGCAGTGGACCCTGCTCGCCTCCCCGAGCTCCTACGCGACGCCGCTGCTCAAGCGCGCCCTCGGTTACGAGGGCGAGGTCATCGAGGCCGGCAGCCCGCGCACCGATGCGCTGGTGAAGCCCGACGCGGAGCGGATCGCCGAGGTCCGGCGCCGGCTCGGCCTGCCCGAGGGCAAGAAGGTCGTCCTCTACATGCCCACCTGGCGCGAGAACTGCGAGGGCTGGACCGGCGGTTACAAGCTCGACCTGCGGATCGACCTGGAGCAGGCCCGTCGCGAGCTGGGCGAGGACCACGTCCTGCTGATCCGTGGCCACCACCACGTCACCGAGCAGGTCCGCGAGGGCGTCCGCGACGGCTTCGTCATCGACGTGTCCCGCTGGCCCGACGCCGCCGACCTGCTGCTGGTCGCCGACGTGCTGATCTCGGACTACTCCTCCGCGATCTTCGACTTCGCGCTCACCGACCGGCCGATCCTGCTCTTCACGTACGACCTGGAGCACTACCGCGGCACGCTGCGCGGCTTCAACTTCGACCTGGAGGAGAAGGCGCCCGGACCGCTGCTGTCCGACTCGGCGAGCCTGATCGAGGCCGTGCGCAACGCGGACGCGGTCGGAGCCGAGTACGCCGCGGCACGTGCGGCGTTCCGCGAGGAGTTCTGCGACCTGGACAACGGCGACGCCGCCGAGCGCGTCGTCGACCGGATGCTCGCCATGGGCGCCGAGCCCGCGCAGTAGGCCGTACGGTCGGATTTCCGGCCTCCTGCGGACCGGCCCCGGGCCCACCGATGAATTTCGGGCCCGGGGCCGGTCTGTATGTGCGGAGGCGGTGTCCACCGTCCACGCACCGGCCTGGAGGCAGAGATGAGCGGCAACGGATTCACCACGTGTCTGTGGTTCGACGGCGACGCGGAAGCGGCGGCGGACTACTACCTGTCCGTCTTCAAGGACGGCAGGCTCGGCCGGATCGGCCGCTACACGGACGCGGGCCCCGGCGAGGCGGGCTCGGTGATGGTCGTCGAGTTCGAGATCAACGGGCAGAAGTTCATCGGTCTCAACGGCGGGCCCCAGTTCCCCTTCACCGAGGCGATCTCCTTCCAGGTCCACTGCGCCGACGAGGCCGAGGCGGACTACTACTACGACGCGCTGACCCGGGACGGCGGCCGGGAGTCGGCCTGCGGCTGGGTCAAGGACAGGTTCGGGGTGTCCTGGCAGGTCATCCCGCCCGGTGCCGTCGAGCTGATCAGCGACCCGGACCCGGGCCGTGCCTCCCGGGCCACCGCGGCGATGATGACGATGAAGAAGCTCGACGTGGCGGAAATGCGCCGGGCAGCCGACGCGGGCTAGACCGGCCTAGGCGGTGCCGCCTGCGGCGATCCGGGTGAGCAGGGCCGGCAGGGCGGTCGCGATCGGCTCGCGGACGACCTCGTCGGCGAGGGCGTCGTACGGGGTCTCCTCCGCGTTCACGATGATCAGCCGGGCGCCCGCCTCCGCGGCCATCCCCGCCAGCGAGGCGGCCGGCTGCACCTGCAGCGTCGAGCCGACGGCGATGAACACCTGGCAGCCCTTGGCCACGGCCATCGCCTGCCCCAGCACCACGGGGTCGAGCCGCTGACCGAACATCACGGTGGCCGCCTTGAGGATCCCACCGCATGCCAGGCAGGCGGGATCCGGTTCCCCGGCGGCCACCCGGGCCAGCGCCTCGTCCATCCCCGACCGCACGTGACACGCCGTGCACACCACCGCCCGGGCGGTGCCGTGCAGCTCGAACACCTTCCGCTCGGGCATCCCGGCGAGCTGGTGCAGCCCGTCGACGTTCTGGGTGACGACCCGGACCGGGGTACCGCCTCGCTCCAGCTCCGTGACGGCCAGGTGCGCGCCGTTGGGCCGCGCTCCGAGTGCGCCGATCTCGGCCCGCATCAGCCAGGACCGCCGCCGGATCTCCGGATCGGCCATGTAGTACTCGTAGGTCACGAGCTTCTCGGCATCGGGCTCCCGGCGCCACAGGCCCTGTGGCCCCCGGTAGTCCGGAATTCCGGAGTCGGTGGACATCCCGGCCCCACTGAACACTGCGACGAGCGGCTTCCCCATGCGCCGACCCTACGTACGACCGCCACCCGCCCGCGACCCCATTACCGCGCGCCCACCGCACGGGGGAGGCAGGGGCGTTTCTGCGGTGAATCCCGACCCCCACAGGGGTGAGATCCGCTCCAGGCCCTCCCGGCGCACCGGCCGGGCGGGTACAAACCGGACATGACGCTGAAGTCCTACGGCCTTGGTGCCCTGCTACTGGCCCTGCCGGCCTTGCCGGTGCTGCCGGTCATGCCGCCCGCCCCCGCCCCCGCCCCCGCCGCTGCCGCCGCGCCCGCGGTCGCGGCGGCAGCCGCCCCGGAGGGGCACACCGCCGAGCAGATCGGCCGCTTCCTCGTCCGCTTCTACGGGGCGCACGGCCCGTCCGACCACGACCGGAGACACCACATCTCGGAGGTGCTCCAGGACAGACAGCTGGCGAACACGGAATCGGACGTCCTGCTCTGCGCCCGGAGCGAGCCCGAGGACATCGGCGTCGGCCCGGTCACCGTGGCCCAGGCGGCCGGGATCGGCTGGGCCACCGTCACCACCCACTGGGGCTCGGACAGGACCGACACCTTCACCGCGTACGTCCGCCTCGACTCCAAGCCGATCCGGGTCGACGACGTGATCTGCGCGGGCTGAGCCGCCGCATCGGCCGCCGCGCCGTTTCCCGGCCGAGGGGCCGGGCCGCTGTCCGCCGGAGGCGATCTGTGTTCGATTGCCGTAGCTCGCCTGGGCTGGCTTGTGGCGTGGCGTGGAGGCCGGGGAGATCTCCGCGCCGATCGAATACGGGGAAGCAGGTTTCTCTGCGACGCATGGGCAGCCGACCGACACGGCGCCGCAAGGTCCTCACCGGCCTCAGGGAAGAGCCGGTCATGTACCGTGTCACGTTCCCGAAGCCGTCCTCGGACAGGCGCAGGCCCTGACCTGAGACGGCTGACAGGGCCACCGCGCACAGCGTCCGTATCTGGTACAACACCGCTATGACGGGATTCGAGATCACCGGGGCGAGTGCCGCCGACATGGAGATGATCCGGGGCTGGGCCGATGAGGAGGGCTGGAACCCGGGGGACTCGGACCGTTTCGCCTTCGCCGTGGCCGATCCCGAGGGGTTCCTCGTCGGCCGGCTCGACGGGGAGCCGGTGGCGTGCATCTCCGCCGTCCGTTACGGAGCCGGCTTCGGCTTCGTCGGCTTCTACATCGTCCGCCCCGCCCACCGGGGCCGCGGCTACGGCATCCGGCTCTGGCGGGCCGGGATGGAACGGCTCGACGGTCGGCTCGTCGGACTGGACGGTGTGGTCGAGCAGCAGGACAACTACCGCAAGTCCGGCTTCCGTTCGGCCTGGAACAACGTCCGCTTCGAAGGAGTGCCCCGGGGTGATGAAGCAGGCGGTGACGGGGCGGGCGTCGAGATCGTGGACGCAGCCACGCTGCCCTTCGGCCGGCTCGCCGCCTACGACCGGCGGTTCTTCCCCGGGCCGCGGGACGCCTTCCTGTCCGCCTGGACCGCCCTGCCCGGACGGACCGCGCTGGCCGCCGTACGCGACGGCCGGATCGAGGGCCTGGGCGTGATCCGCCCGTGCAGCGCCGCCCACCGGATCGGCCCCCTGTACGCGGCCACTCCCGCAGTGGCGGAGGTCCTGATGCGGCGGCTGGCGCGGCACGCGTCGGGCGGACCGGTGGCCGTGGACGTCCCCGACGCGAACCCCGAGGCGACCGCCCTCTTCAAGGGCCTCGGCCTGGTCCCGACCTTCGAGGCGGCCCGGATGTACACCGGCCCGGCCCCGGAGCTCCCCATGACCGAGCTGTTCGGCGTGACCAGCCTCGAACTGGGCTGAGCCGCTGCGGACTCGCGCGGTGGGCCGGGCGGCGGTCGCACGTCGCCGCCCGGCCGGTTCCGTCACGCGGGATCAGAAGCCGAAGAGAGTGCCCGCGGTGTTCCGCAGACCGCACGGATTGGCGAAGGTGTACGTGTAGTTGAGCCGACGGCCCTCCCAGACCCCGTCGGCCGTCACCGTCATCGGGTCCCACTCCCGGGTGCAGACGGCGTCGGCGACCGGCGCGGCGAGCGGGTCGAGCTGAGGGCCAACCGCACGTAACTCACGGCATGCGGCGACCGGGTTCGGGTGGGTCCCGCCGGGCCCGGGCGCGCAGACGAGCGTCACCGCCCGCAGCACCGTACCGGTGTCGGCGTCCGGGCCGGCCGTCACGCTGAGCACCAGCGCGGACGGCGCGTACAGACTCTGCGCGCCGGCCGGCGCGGCGCCGGCCGTGCCGGGCCAGGCCAGCGCGGTGAGCGCGGTGAGCGCCATGGCGGCGGAACCGAGTCCGAGACCCCTTGCGATGGACCGCATTGCGAACACTCCCTTGGGTTGGTGTTTCGGATAGCGGACGCAGTCTTGCCGAAGCGAGCCGCGAACGCCCGTTCGCACCCCCATTTTTCGTCACCGATCGTGTACGAATGACTGCAGACCGCAGCCATGTCGAGGGGTTGACCTGTGGAGGAGCGGGAAGGGGAATCGGCCGAACACCGACCGGGAGACCGCCCCGAAACACCCGGAAGCCCCCCGTCATCCGCTCGAAACAGGGCCTGGTGGGCCCGGTGGGACACCTGGGAGCGCCCCCGGCTCCGGCGGGTCCCTCCGGGCTGCGGCACGCCCAGGAGCCTGCGGATCGCCGCCGTGACGAGCATCGGAACCGGGGGCAACGGTGCCTGCGTCACCCCGGCCAACGCCCCCGGCGCTCCGCGCGGCCCGGGTGTTCGGCGTACGCCTCGCGCCGGGCGCGGCCACCCGGGAACCAAGCCCGTCACGCGGATGGGCTTCCTGCCGGTCCTCGGCGTCACCCGGCTCCACACCGGCATCGCGCGTCAACACCCCCATGACGGCCACCGCGGACCGGCCCCGCGACCTCGCGGTCCTGCGACTGACGGATGCCACCCGGTGGCAGGTCCTACAGCCGGTGGCCGGGGAGTCCCCGACAAGCCGTCCCCGTCGGCGCCGCCGCGCCGTGCCCGCGGCGCCCGCCGGGCGACCTGGCCGGTGCGCGGGAGCGATCCGCGGACACAGCCACGCCGCGCAGGTTGAAGACCGAGCTAGCCGGTCGCGCCCAGGCGCGGGGCGTACAGGTCCAGCAGGCGGGTGCGCGTCTGCTGGAGCCGCATCGCGAGCACGCGACCGACCCAGTGCCCGACCGCGGACCCGAAGGCGGGATCGGCGTCCATCAGCATCCGCACGGCCGCCGCGTCGAACTCGTACGCCCGCACCGGAGTCATCGCCTCCGCGCCCAGCTGCCACACGTACGGAGGGAACAGCCAGGACCAGCCGACCAGCTCGCCGGGGCCGAGGTTCTCCACCTGCGCGGGCCGGCGGCCGGCCACCGGAATCTCCAGGGTCACGGTGCCGGAGCGCACGATCCAGAAGGACTCCGCCCGGTGGCCCTCGTCGAAGATCCGCGCGTTCTCCGGGAAATTGACCTCCCGGGCCTGCGCCATCAGCCGCCCACGGTGCTCCGTGGACAGTACGGCGGCGATTCGGATGGGGGAAGGTGTGCTCACGACGGCCTCCGATCGGACCCCCCGCGACGCTCCTGCTGCTCCCAGTGTCGCCGACACGGCCCGAACGGGACCGGGCCGTGCCGCGCCTTTCTTCCGCCGGAAGTCCTACGGAAAGTCCCCGAGAGGTCCTGCGTGAAGTCCTGTGCGAAGTGCTGCGCGAAGTCCTGGGCGAAGTCCTGGCTAGGGAGTGTCCTCCGCGTTCGCCTCCATGCACGCCAGTTCCATCGCGTCCAGCACCGCCTCGTGACCGCGCCCGCTCAGCTCGGCCACGTTCTCGATCTGGGCCGTGGCCCAGGCAGCCAGCGTCATCACCAGGACCCGGAGCCCGTCGCTGCCGAACTCTGCCAGGACCGCGTCGGCCACGACCATGGCCTCCTCGGGCACCTGCTCGGGCGGTTCCAGGCCGGCGAGGCCGCGCAGCATGACGAGGGTGCGGCGGGATATCTCCGGCGTCATCCCCGCCAGCCGCATGTCCTCTTCCTCGTTCATCCGCCCCGCCCTCCGCCGCCGAGCCCCGTCCCTCAGGGCACCGTAGAGGGGCGCGGCCGCACGCGGGGGCGTTTCCGCAGGGTGACCCTGCGTAAGCGGGTGCGGGAGGCCGGAACCGGTGGGGTCCGGCCCGGTCCGCGGCAGCGGTGGAGCCCCCGGAAGGCGTGCGGGCGTTCGACTTCCCCCGGCGGCGACCCGCCGGTAACTTGACCCGCGGCAACCGCCCGACCGGGCGGCCGATCCCCCGGCAGGAGCACGATGAAGAGCCTGTTACGCGCCCTCCTGGGCGCCCTGCTGCTGACGGCCGGTGCCGTCCCCGCGCAGGCCGCGCAAGCCGCCCGGACCCCTGCGGCGGCCCCGGCGCCCGTCGCGCACGCCGCCGAGGCCTGGGCCCCGCCCCTCTCCACACGCGGCCGGTACATCGTCGACGCGCAGGGCAACCGGTTCCGCCTGCGCTCCGGCAACTGGGACGGGGCCCAGGGCTCCTGGAACGGCTCGGGCGACCGCAACGACCCCGCCAGGCACCACAGCGGCCAGAACGCCAACGGCATCCCCCTCGGACTGGACCGGGTCCCGCTGCCCACCCTCCTCGCCGACTTCCGCGAGCTCGGCCTCAACAGCATCCGGCTGCCCTTCTCCAACGAGATGCTGCGCACCACCACCCCGGTCCCGGACGCGGCCGTCGCCGCCAACCCGGCCCTGCGTGGGCGCACCCCGTTGCAGGTGTTCGACGCCGTGGTCGCCGCCCTCACCGACGGCGGCTTCGCCGTCATCCTCAACAACCACACCGTCACCACCCGCTGGTGCTGCGGTCTCGACGGCAACGAACGCTGGAACAGCGGGCGTTCCACGGCCCAGTGGGCCGACGACTGGGTGTTCCTCGCCCGCCGCTACCGGGGCAACCCGCGCGTGGTCGGCGCCGATCTCTACAACGAGGTCCGCCGCGACGTCTTCGACGACCCCAACTGGGGACTCGGCGACAACCACGACTGGCACGCCGCCGCCCAGGAGGCCGCCGACCGGATCCTCACCGAGGCCAACCCCAACCTGTTGATCGTGGTCGAGGGCATCAACTGGTTCGGCCTGCCCGTGGACGGCTTCCCGCACGGCCGCCCCACCCTCACCCCCGTACGGACCCTCTCGCACACCCTGGTCGTCTCGAACAAGCTCGTCTACTCCGCCCACTTCTACGGGTACACCGGCCCCCACCACAGCGGAGCCACCGGCATCGGCGAGACCAGCGACCTGCGCTACCAGGACATGACCGCCGCGCAGCTTGAACGGACCCTCCACGACCAGGCCTTCTTCGTCTCCGCGGAGACGGGCGCGCACTTCACCGCACCCGTCTGGATCAGCGAGTTCGGCATTGGGGCCGACGAGACCGGCGCCGCCCCGCGCACCTGGTTCGACCGGCTCACCGGACAACTGGCCGCCAAGGACGCCGACTTCGCGTACTGGCCGCTCGTCGGCTGGAGCACGGACGCCCAGGGAGCCCCCGGCGGCGACACCTGGGCGATGCTCCGCTACGACGCGGCCGGCCGCCGTACCGGCGTCCTGGACACGGGGGACTGGCGCACCGCACGCTGGTCCGGGCTCCTCGCCGCACCCGCCCGCACCGGGCCGGTCCCCGCCACCACCGCCCGGTACCAGCTGACCACCGACCACCGCGACCACAACGCCTCGCTGCTCACCCGGGCCGGCGGGGACTGGGACAGCGGGGCCCGCAAGGCGGTCTGCCCCGACGGCTCCCTCCTCAGCGGCCTCTCCCACACCGGCGGCCGCGGCCTGTGCACCGGCTCGGGCCTGCGCGCCCCGGCCGGCGGGCACACGGTGGTCCGCGACGAGAGGTACGTGCCGGCCGGCGGCGACTGGGCCACCGGGTACACGAAGTTCCAGTGCCCGGCCGGCCAGTTCCTGATCGGCCACAGCCTGCGGGGCGAGCGGGTCTCGGCCGCACTGTGCGCCCCGGCCCGCACCGCCCTCCCGACGGGCGGCCGGACGCTCTGGTTCGACCGCGGGGACAACCGGCCGCCCGGCGGGCCCGGCGGCGAGTTCGCCCTCGGGCACTACAAGGGCCAGTGCCTGCCCACGGAGTACGCCGCGGGCATCGCCTTCACGACCCGGTTCGCCTCGCGTCCGTCCCCGGCCGCGCTGCTGTGCCGTCCCCTGCCGGGCCCCGAGGGGAGCTGATCCCCGTCCCGCCGGCCGCGGCGGACCGGGCCCGGCCGGGTCGCCATGGCCGCGGGGCCGAGGACGGTCCTGCGGTGTGCGCCGAAGCGGTCGGCGAGCCGCCCGGCGGGCACCCCGGTCACGGCCGCCACCAGCGGGCTGCTCATCCCCGACCGCGGCGCCGAGCCGGATCCGCGGACCCACGAGGGCTACGAGTGGCCGTACGTGCTGGACGGGCGGCTGCGTCTCGTCCTCGCGGAGCACGATCTGGTCCTCGGGCCCGGCGAGGCGGCCGAGTTCGCCACCTGGCTGCCGCACTGGTTCACCGGCGCGGACGCGGGGCGCCCCGTGGAGATCCTCAGCCTGTTCGGGCGCCAGGGGGAGCGCACGCACCTCCGTGCCAAGCCCCGGGGCTGAGGCCCGGCGCCGTGCCGGCCGACCCGGCCCCGGCGCGATTTCGTCGTCGAAATGCGCCAAGTGGGGTGAACCGAGCGCCGAACCGATCTAAGGTGCGCCCGTAAGCCGCGTCGCGGACATCTGTTAGGCGGTTTCCGGCCATGCCTCGCCAGTGGCGTCCTCCGGCCGCACCGCACACTCGACTGGGGGGTTCATGCGCAGATCCCGAGGGGCGGCGGCCCTGCTCGCCCTGTCCCTGACCGCAACCGGAGCAGGGCTGGGTCTCGCCCTCGCCCCGCAGGCGGCGGCCGTCACCCCGCCGGTGGCCTTCACCGCCGACGCGCTGTCCACGTGGCAGCCCAACGGCGTCGTATGGGCCCTCGCCGAGGCCGGCGGTCAGGTCTTCGCCGGCGGCACCTTCTCCACGGTGCGCCCGCCCGCGGGAGGTGCCGGCAGCGAGCAGCAGTCCGTGAACTTCGTGGCCCTGGACGCCGCGACGGGTATTCCCACCTCCTGCAAACTGTCCTTCACCGTGGCCTCCGGCACCGCGACGGTCCGGGCGCTCGCCCTGTCACCGGACAAGTCGACCCTCTACGCCGGCGGGTACTTCGGCGCGGTGAACGGCACGGCCGTCTCCAGCCTCGTCGCCGTCGACGTGGCGAGCTGCACGGTGAAAACCGCCTTCCGTCCGGCCTTCGCGGCCACTGTCCGCGCCCTCGCCGTCACCGACGACACGGTCTACGCGGGCGGCGACTTCCTCACCGTCACCGGCCAGCCGCGCCGGCGCTTCGCGGCCGTCGGCGCCGCCGACGGGGCGCTCAGACCCTTCACCGCCGATGCCGACGAGCCCGGACGCGCCGTCGAGGTCACCCCCGACGGGAAGAACGTGGTCCTCGGCGGGGACTTCTTCACCGTCAACGGTACGAACACCCACGCGCTGGCCGTCGTCGACGCGGCGAGCGGCGCGCTCACCCGGTCCTACCCCGGCTTCATCGAGACCAACTCCGTCGTCAAGGACATCGCCACCGACGACACCGGCTTCTACACCGCCAACGAGGGCACCGGCGGCGGCGTCTTCGACGGCCGGATCGCGCTCGACCTCCCCGGCTTCGGCCAGCGCTGGCGCGACACCTGCCTCGGCGCCACCCAGGCCGTGCTGCCGTACCGGAACGTCCTCTACAGCGCCTCGCACGCCCACGACTGCTCCAGCGTGGGGGAGTTCCCCGACGGCCAGCGCCACCACCTGCTCGCCCAGCCCACCACGGGTACCGGCAAGCTGGGCTGGGCGCCCGACACCAACGACGGCATCGGCGAGGGCATCGGCCCGCGCGTGATGACCGTCGGATCGAAGAACGGGGTGGAGTACCTGTGGGTCGGCGGTGAGTTCACCACCGTCAACGGCGCCGCGCAGCAGAGCCTCACGCGGTTCGCCTCCACCGGGGACACCGGCGCACCCACCGTGCCCGTGGCGAGCGCGGCCGGCTTCAAGCCGGGCGAGGTGCAGGTGCGCTGGCGCACCAGCCTCGACCTCGACGACAGCGCGCTGACCTACAGGGTCTACCGCAACGGCGCGGCCACGCCGATCGCCACGGTCACGGCCGACTCGCTCTTCTTCAAGCGCCCGCAGGCATCCTGGACGGACACCACCGTCGCGGCGGGCCGGACCTACACCTACCGGGTGACGGCCACCGACGCGGCCGGCAACACCAGCGCCCTGTCCGGCACGGCGAGCGTGACCGTCCCGACCACGGTGGAGGGATACCCGAACCAGGTCCGCTCCGACGGAGCCACGCAGTACTGGCGCTACGACGAGTCGGCCCTGCCGTTCGTCGCCGACTCCTCCGTGGGCGGCAACCGCGCAGGCGTGCACCTGAACGCCCCCGCCCTGCGGCAGACTCCCGGCGCGGTCTCCGGTGCGAGCACGGCCATCGGCTTCAACGGCACGGACACCCGGGTGTACGGGGACCACCGGCAGAGCGTGGGCAGCACCTACAGCATCGAGACCTGGTTCAGGACGAACACCACCCGTGGCGGCAAGCTCTTCGGCTTCGGGAACAACCAGACCCGCGGCAGCAATCAGTACGACAAGCACATCTACATGACCAACGACGGGCGGCTGGTCTACGGCGTCTACACCGGAGCCACCCGCACGGTCACCACCGCCACCGCGTACAACGACAACCTGTGGCACCACGTCGTCGCGACCCAGGGCCCCGGCGGCATCACCCTCTACGTGGACGGCGTCCAGAAGGGCACCCTCGCCGTCACCACACACGAGAACTTCTCCGGCTACTGGCGCGCCGGCGGCGACAGCCTCGGCGGCTGGCCCAACCGCCCGACGAGCGAGTACTGGGCGGGGCAGCTCGACGAGAGCGCCGTCTACCCGACCGTCCTGAGCGCCGCGCAGGTGCAGAACCACTACGCCCTCGCCACCGCCCCGGCCGACTCGGTGGTCCAGGTCACCGCCGCGGAGGACACCTATGCCAACGCCGGAGCCCCCGGGACCAACTACGGCACCTCGTCCTCGCTCGCCGTCCGCGGCACCTCGTTCTACGCGAGCTACCTGCGCTTCGACCTGCCGGCGGCGCCCGCGGGCACGGTGCTGAAGTCGGCCGCGCTCGCGGTGAAGACGAGCACGATGAGCGGCGCCGGTACGACGGACACCGTCTCGGTCGTCCCGGTCACCGGAGCGTGGAGCGAGGGCGGGACCACGTACAACAACCGCCCCTCCCTGGGCGCTGGGGCCCTCGGCGCCTACCCGGGGATCCCCGACGGCTCGGCGGTGCACACCACCACGCTGACCACGGGATCCGTCGCGGCGGCGCTCGGCGGAAGCCTCGGCCTGGCGCTGACCAGCCCGGGCACGGACGCCCTGTGGCTGTGGTCCTCCGAGGCACAGGCACGCGAGGGCACTCCGCAGCTGACGCTCACCTTCGGCGCGCCGTGACCTGACGGCCGGCCGGACCGGAGGGGCGCGGACCGCACCGGTCCGCGCCCCTTGGCGCGCCCGTACCCCTTGGCACGCCCGGGTTCCGCCGGAGCGACCCGGAGCTTCTGCCGGCTGTGCACCAGCGGCACCATCGACCCACCGGTCGGCCGGAAGTCCACGGTCTCACCCCGGCCGACACGGTCCGCCTGCGCATCGAGCATGCCCATCGAGCCGGTCTCGCCGCCTCCGGGGGTTCCCGGCACCGGATTACGCCCCGGCCGCCACGGTCAGCGCGGGGGTTCCACCTCCAGGAAGCGGCGCCCGCGGGGCCCGCGGTACAGCAAGCACACCCAGCCCAGTCCCTCCAGCGCGGCCGCGCAGGC
Organism: Streptomyces sp. NPDC090021; assembly: GCF_044748225.1. Classification (NCBI taxonomy): domain Bacteria; kingdom Bacillati; phylum Actinomycetota; class Actinomycetes; order Kitasatosporales; family Streptomycetaceae; genus Streptomyces; species Streptomyces sp. NPDC090021. The sequence goes on from NZ_JBIVFO010000075.1 coordinate 18,212, forward strand.
CGTCAGGCGCTCCCGCTCCTCCCCGGCCGCGCCGGCGCCCGGCGGTCCGACCCAGGTCACCTCCACCCTTGCCGCCCCGGAAGCGGCGGCGGCCACCCGGTATCCCGTCCGCGTCCGGCGCCCCTCCCCGTCCACCGCCGACGGTGTGATCCCCGCCGCCTCCAGTACGAGGGCCACCGCGCGCGCCGGCCGCGCCACCTCCCAGGGCGCGGGAACCGCCGCGCCCGCCGGGCCGTTGACCAGGCGCCGGATCTGCAACAGCCCCTCGTACGCCGTACGCAGCTCGGACTCCCGCCGCCCGGCCGGCACCTCCGCACCGTCCCCGGTCGCCGGTTCGAAGACCCGCCCCGGATCCGTCACCACCCCACCGCCCGCCCGCCCGCCCGCCCGTCCGTCCGCCCGCCCGTCTGAGTACCTCACGCCCGACAGCCTGAGTATCCGCCCCGATTCCCCGGACGGCCGCCACTGGTCGAATGGGGCCATGACCGACGACACCCCGCGCAGCGCGCCCGCCCGCCCGCGCATGCAACACGTGACCACCGCCGGCTCGGCCCTCGCCGTGGCCCTGGTCCCGCTCGTGTTCGGGGTCCTGTTCGCCAAGGCCATGGCCGCCGACCCGATGACCCCGGTCAACGCCCTCATCGCGGGCGGTGGCCAGCGGGCCGCCCTGCCCCGCGGCGAGTGGAAGCGCCGCGGCCACACCACCCTGCACCGCCTGCGCACCGCCCGCCGCGACGCGGCCCGACGCTGCGTCCGTGCCCGCGACCGCCGCTCCTAGTAGGGCTTTGTTAGGTACCCCGATTGATCATCTGCAGGTAGGTTGTGATGTCCTTTCAGGTGTGACACCTGAGGAGATGGAGACGGTCCG
>NZ_JBIVFO010000076.1:0-17862 GCF_044748225.1 Streptomyces sp. NPDC090021
AAAAACTTATCCCCCCCCCCCGCTGCGTACCCTCACCCCTACCGCCCGCCGGGGGGTGGGCGGCGCGGCGTGGGGGGGGGGGCCCCCCCCCCCCGCCCGCCCCCCGCCCCTCTCGCATGGCGTCCGTACAGCGGTCACCGGAACGCGGCCCGCCGGGGTTCGGGGATACTGGACGGGCAGACCCAGAGGAAAGGCCACCACACGTGACTGAGATCGAGATCGGGCGCGGCAAGCGCGGCCGCAGGGCGTACGCGTTCGACGACATCGCCATCGTCCCGAGCCGGCGTACCCGGGACCCGAAGGAGGTCTCGATCGCCTGGCAGATCGACGCGTACCGCTTCGAGCTCCCCTTCCTGGCCGCCCCCATGGACTCGGTCGTCTCCCCGCAGACCGCCATCCGCATCGGTGAGCTCGGCGGCCTCGGCGTGCTGAACCTCGAAGGCCTGTGGACCCGCTACGAGGACCCGCAGCCGCTGCTCGACGAGATCGCGGAGCTGGACGAGGAGGCCGCCACCCGCCGCCTCCAGGAGATCTACTCCGCGCCGATCCAGGCCGACCTGATCGGCCGGCGCATCAAGGAGGTGCGCGACTCCGGCGTCGTCACCGCCGCCGCCCTCTCCCCGCAGCGCACCGCGCAGTTCTCGAAGGCCGTCGTCGACGCGGGCGTGGACATCTTCGTCATCCGCGGCACCACCGTCTCCGCCGAGCACGTCTCCGGCGCCGCCGAGCCGCTGAACCTCAAGCAGTTCATCTACGAGCTCGACGTCCCGGTCATCGTCGGCGGCTGCGCCACCTACACCGCGGCCCTGCACCTGATGCGCACCGGCGCCGCGGGCGTACTGGTCGGCTTCGGCGGCGGCGCCGCGCACACCACGCGCAACGTGCTCGGCATCCAGGTCCCGATGGCGACCGCCGTCGCGGACGTGGCCGCGGCCCGCCGCGACTACATGGACGAGTCCGGCGGCCGCTACGTGCACGTCATCGCCGACGGCGGCGTGGGCTGGTCGGGCGACATCCCCAAGGCCGTGGCCTGCGGCGCCGACGCCGTGATGATGGGCTCCCCGCTGGCCCGCGCCACCGACGCGCCGGGCAAGGGCAACCACTGGGGCATGGAGGCCGTCCACGAGGACGTCCCGCGCGGCAAGAAGGTCGACCTCGGCACCGTCGGCACCACCGAGGAGATCCTCACCGGTCCCTCGCACAGCCCGGACGGCTCGATGAACATCTTCGGCGCGCTGCGCCGCTCGATGGCCACCACCGGCTACAGCGAGCTCAAGGAGTTCCAGCGGGTCGAGGTCACGGTCGCGGACTCCCAGCACCGCCGCTGACCCCCGTACGTCCGCCGGAGGGCCGGCACCCCGACCGGGGGTGCCGGCCCTCCGGCGCTTGTCACAGGCCGAGGTACAGCGTGACGGCGTGTTCGACCTGGGCGAGCTCGTAGCGGTCCAGATAGTGCACAGGGTCGCCGTGCACGAACGACACGTCGACCGTGCGGATCTGGTCGACCAGCAACCGGGTGAGCCTTCCGCCGATCTCCAGCTCGGGACGGAAGGGAGAATCCTGGGCGCTGGTCGACGTGGGGACGATGGTCACCACGCTCCAGGCCATACCGCTCGGGCTCAGAACGAGCCCGAAGCGCTTGCCCCGCTGCTCGTGCCCGCGCTTGGCGTCGCCCAGGTCCACGCGGTAGACGGCGCCCCGGATCACCAGGCGTCCGGTTCGGTGTTCAGGTCCTCGTCCGCCAGCCGCTCGGCTGCCGCGCGGGCCTGTTCGAGCCATGCCTCCCGCTCCAGCAGTCGCAGTGCCCGTCTGATCACGTCGCTGGTGCGCTCGCCGTCGCGCATGGCCGCCGCGATGATCCGCTCGTCCTCTTCGGTGGGCCTGAACCCTATGGTCGTCGCCATACGGTCAGAATACTCCGGGTGCAACATCTGTGCAACGAATGTTGCACACCCGGTGGGTCGACTGGGTCCCGGTGCTCAGAGGCGGTGGGCGGCGCCCGCCGGGCCGGCGCCGCGGGTGTCGAGGAGGAGCTGGGCCTTCACTGCCAGGGCCTGCATGTCGTAGGTGCGGTGGTGCTGGAGCAGGATCGTCAGGTCGGCGTCGGCCGCGGCCTCGTAGAGGGACTCGGCGCGGGGGACCGGCCGGTCCCTGACCCGCCAGCCCGTGATGTACGGGTCGTGGTAGCTGATCAGCGCCCCGAGGTCGATGAGGCGGCTGGCGATCTCGCCGGCCGGGGAGCCCTCCTGGTCCGCGAGGTCGGGCTTGTACGTGACCCCGAGCAGCAGGACGCGGGCCCCGCGGGCGGACTTGCCGTGCTCGTTCAGCAGGGTCGCGGAGCGCTGGATGACGTACTGCGGCATCCGGTCGTTGATCTCCTGCGCCAGGCCGACCATCCGCAGCGGGTGGCCGGGGGTGCGGGTGGTGTGGGGGAGGTAGTTCGGGTCGATGGGGACCCCGTGGCCGCCGACCCCGGGGCCGGGGCGGAAGGCCTGGAAGCCGTACGGCTTGGTCTCGGCGCAGCGGATGACGTCCCACAGGTCGACGCCGAGGTCGTGGCAGAGCACGGCCATCTCGTTCATCAGGGCGATGTTGACGTGGCGGTAGTTGGTTTCGAGGAGCTGCACGGTCTCGGCCTCGCGCAGGCCGCGGGCGCGGACGACCTTCTCGGTGAGGCGGGCGTAGAAGGCGTGCGCGGACTCGGTGCAGGCGGGGGTGAGGCCGCCGATCACCTTGGGCGTGTTGGCGATGCCGTGCGTCCGGTTGCCGGGGTCGAGGCGGCTGGGGGAGTAGGCCAGGTGGAAGTCCCGGCCCGCGCGGAGTCCGGATCCCTCTTCCAGGATCGGCCGCAGGTAGTCCTCGGTGACGCCGGGGTGGGCGGCGGATTCGAGGATCACCGTGGTGTGGGGGCGCAGCCGTGCGGCGAGCGCGCGGCCCGCGCCGCCCACGGCGGAGAGGTCCAGCGCGCGGTCGGCGCCCAGCCGGGTGGGTGCGCAGATGACGGCCGTGCGGACCCGGCCGAGCTCGGCGGGGTCGGTGGTGACCCGGAAGCCGGCCGCCGACATGCGGCGGATCTCGGCAGCGGAGAGAGTGGAGTCGGTGACCGGGCCGCTTTCGTAGCCGACCGTCTCGATCCCGGCGGAGACGGCCGCCTGGGCGAGCGGAAGGCCGAGGTGGCCGAGTCCGATGACGGCGAGGTCTGCGGGCATGGGGATGCCGTCCCTTCCCTGGCGTGAGGGGGTGCCGCGCAAGTCCTCCCGAGGGCAGGGGAGCTGGCGCAATGTCAGACTAGGCTTATATATGACAGATATGTCGCATTCCGGGGTGAACGCCACCGTTGTGTTGTCCACAGGCGGTGGCTGATGCGAGTGCGGGACGTCAGAATCGTGAAACGGGGGCATGTGAGCGGGATCTCACCCGCACCGACGGGAGGCAGCCGTGAGGACAGCGACACTGGGGCCGGCGCAGCGAGCCGTGGCCTTCACCCGGATGGCCGAGCGGGAACTGGACGTGCTGGTCGTGGGTGCGGGCGTGGTAGGTGCGGGTACCGCGCTCGACGCCGTCACGAGAGGCCTGTCCACCGGTCTGGTGGAGGCGCGGGACTGGGCCTCGGGCACCTCCAGCCGGTCGAGCAAGCTGGTCCACGGCGGTCTGCGGTACCTGGAGATGCTCGACTTCGCCCTGGTGCGGGAGGCGCTGAAGGAGCGCGGTCTGCTCCTGCAGCGCCTCGCCCCGCACCTGGTGAAGCCCGTGCCCTTCCTGTACCCCCTGCAGCACAAGGGCTGGGAGCGGCTCTATGCCGGCGCGGGCGTCGCGATGTACGACGCCATGTCGGTCTCCAGCGGTCACGGCCGCGGCCTGCCGGTGCACCGGCACCTGTCGCGCACCCGCGCCCTGCGGGTGGCACCCGCGCTGCGCAAGGACGCCCTGGTGGGCGCCCTGCAGTACTACGACGCCCAGATGGACGACGCGCGGTACGTCACCACGCTCGTACGCACGGCCGCGGCGTACGGGGCGCACTGCGCCAACCGGGCGAGGGTCGTCGGCTTCCTGCGTGAGGGTGAACGGGTCGTCGGTGCCCGCGTGCGGGACGTGGAGGGTGGCGTCGAGTACGAGATCCGCGCGAAGCAGGTCGTCAACGCCACGGGGGTGTGGACGGACGACACCCAGGCGCTGATCGGGGAGCGCGGGCAGTTCCACGTACGGGCCTCGAAGGGCATCCACCTGGTCGTGCCGAAGGACCGCATCCATTCGACCACCGGGCTGATCCTGCGGACCGAGAAGTCGGTGCTGTTCGTCATCCCGTGGGGGCGGCACTGGATCGTGGGGACCACGGACACCGACTGGGACCTGGACAAGGCGCACCCGGCGGCGTCCAGCGCGGACATCGACTACCTGCTGGGACACGTCAACTCGGTGCTGGCGGTGCCGCTGACGCGCGACGACGTCCAGGGTGTGTACGCGGGCCTGCGGCCGCTGCTGGCCGGTGAGTCGGACGCGACGAGCAAGCTGTCGCGCGAGCACACGGTGGCGCATCCGGTGCCTGGGCTGGTGGTGGTCGCGGGCGGCAAGTACACGACGTACCGGGTCATGGCGAAGGACGCCGTCGACGAGGCGGTGCACGGGCTGGACCAGCGGGTGGCGCCGTGCGTGACGGAGGACGTGCCGCTGGTGGGGGCCGAGGGGTACAAGGCCCTGTGGAACGGGCGGGCCCGGCTCGCGGCCCGGACGGGCCTTCATGTGGTGCGGGTGGAACACCTGTTGAACCGGTACGGGACGCTGACGGAGGAACTGCTCGGCCTGGTCGCCGACGACCCGGAACTGGGCAGGGCGGTGACCGGGGCGGACGACTACCTGCGCGCGGAGATCGTGTACGCGGCCTCGCACGAGGGGGCGCGGCACCTGGACGACGTGCTGACGCGGCGGACGCGGATCTCGATCGAGACCTTCGACCGGGGGACGCGGTCGGCGCGGGAGTGCGCGGAGTTGATGGCTCCGGTGCTGGGGTGGGACAAGCAGCAGATCGAGAAGGAAGTGGAGCACTACGAGAAGAGGGTCCAGGCGGAACGGGAATCGCAGCGGCAGCCGGACGACCAGACGGCGGACGCGGCCCGGCTGGGGGCCCCCGACATCGTTCCGTTGTAACTCCGGGATACGGAAGGCGGAACCGCAGACCCGGGGGGTCCGTCCGTTGCGGAGTGAGGAACAATGATGGCTCTGCCGGGGCGGGTTACCGTGGGCCCCGGCCGCCGGGTCGCTCAGCCGCTGGGGCGGGCGGAGCAGCGGCACGATCGCAGAGGGGACGCATGTCGAAGCCGGAGCACACCGAGTCACCTGCCGGGGCGCCTGCGGCGGAGCTTGACGACGGCGCCTCTGCGGGGTCGCCTGCGGCGAAGCCCGAGCGTTCCGCTGCGGCTGCCGAGCCGAGGAAGGGCAAGGCCGTGGCTGCGGCGCGGACCGCCGCTGACGCGGCGTCGCCCACCGCGGCGGAGCCGGATGGTGGCGCGAAGCCGGATCCGGCCGAGGCCGCTGCGGCCCCGGCCGCGGAGCCGGTCGGTGACGCGAGGTCGGCGGTCGCGAAGCCCGCAACTGCGGCGGACGAGGCCGTTGACGCGAAGCCGGCGCGTGCCGCGAAGCCGGGCACCGGCGCGCCGCCCGAGGCTGCGGAGCCTGGCCCGGGCAGGGCCGTGCCTGCGGCGCGGACCGGCGGTGACGCGGAGTCCGACGGGCCGAAGGCCGCGTCCTCGCCCGCGGCGGAGCCGGACGGCGAGGCGGAGCCCGCCGCCGCGCCGAGCCTGAGTAAGGCCGCGCCCGCCGAGCCCGGCGGGACGAAGTCCGCTCCTGCGGCGGAGCCGGCGGAGGACGCGAAGCCCGCGGCCGCCGGGCCGGGGCCGGCCAAGTCCGCACCCGCGGTGGCGCCTGCGGGTGCCGGCAAGGCGGCGGTCGGGGCGACCGGGGGGAACCCTGTCGTCGAGAAGGCCGACGCGATGGCGGCCGCCGTCAAGGCCGCCGCGGCCGAGGCGGCCGGGGACGGCCGGCACGAAGGGCGGCTGCTGGCCGGCCGGTACCGGCTGGGGGCCGTGCTCGGCAAGGGCGGCATGGGCACCGTCTGGCGGGCCCAGGACGAGACCCTGGGCCGCACCGTCGCCGTCAAGGAACTCCGCTTCAGCAGCGGGGTCGACGACGACGAGAAGCGCCGCCTCATCACCCGCACCCTCCGCGAGGCCAAGGCCATCGCCCGGATCCGCAGCGGCGGCGCCGTCACCGTCTACGACGTCGTCGACGAGGACGCCCGGCCGTGGATCGTCATGGAGCTCATCGAGGGGCCCTCGCTCGCCGAGTTCATCCGTGAGAACGGCCCCCTCACCCCGCACCGCGCCGCCGAGGTCGGCCTCGCCGTGCTCGAAGTCCTGCGCGCCGCCCACGGCCAGGGCATCCTGCACCGGGACGTCAAGCCCTCCAACGTGCTCATCGCCGGCAACGGCCGTGTCGTCCTGACCGACTTCGGCATCGCCCAGGTCGAGGGGGACCCCTCCGTCACCTCCACCGGCATGCTCGTGGGCGCGCCCTCCTACATCTCGCCCGAGCGCGCCCGCGGCCAGAAGCCCGGCCCGCCCGCCGACATGTGGTCGCTCGGCGGCCTGCTGTACGCCTCCGTCGAGGGCGTGCCCCCGTACGACAAGGGGTCCGCGCTCGCCACGCTCACCGCCGTCATGACCGAGCCGGTCGACCCGCCGAAGAACGCCGGTCCGCTCACCGATGTCATCTACGGTCTGCTCGCCAAGGACCCGGCCCGCCGCCTGAACGAGGAGCGCGCCCGGGAGATGCTCACCGCCGTCCTCGCCGCGCCCGAGCCGGTGCCCGCCCCCGTGGCGCCCGCGGTCGCCGAGCAGACCCGGCAGATATCGCTGGCGGACGCTCGGCAGGCCGCCGAGAAGGCCACCGCGGAGAAGGCCGCCGCCAAGGCCGCGAAGAAGGAACGGGAGCGCCGGGAGCGGGAGCAGCGCGAACGCGCCCGCGCCGCGCTGAAGGCCGCCCGCAAGGCGCCAACGGCCGCTCCGGCCGCCCCGGCCGTCGCGGTCTCGGCCGCGGAGGCGCCGAAGGGCCGCCCCGCCGCCGTCGTCGCGCCGCTCACGGACGTCATGCCGCGGCGCACCATCGCGCTCGCGGCGGCCGCCGTGATCGCCGTCCTCGTGGTGGTCGGCTCGCTGATCGTCTACGCCCTCGGCGGCGACGACAAGGACAGGAAGGACCAGAGCAAGGGCGGTCAGGTCACCCCGGCCGCGTCCGCCCCGCAGACCTCGGGCGGCGCCGAGCAGGGTTCCCCGAAGCCGTCGGGGAACACCGGTGAGTCCGGCGCGGGCGGCACCGCCGGCGCCGGTACCGACGCGGGCGCCGCCGGCCAGGGCCAGGACCAGGGCCAGCAGACCGCCGGCCAAGGACAGGACCAGGGCCAGGGCCAGGGCGCCACGACCGGGGGAGCGGGCGGCGCGCTCCCCGCCGGGTTCGTGATGGTGACGGAGCCCGGCTTCCACTTCTCGATGGCGATGCCCGAGGGGTTCAAGCGGACGGGCACCGCGGGCGACAACTCCGGCGGGATCTTCAGCCGCGATGGCGGATTCCCGCGGATCCAGGTCGACTTCACCGGCAAACCGGGCGACGACGCGGCCCTCGCCTGGGCCAAGCTGGCCCCCGCGGTGGGCGGCAGCAGCAAGGGCTACCGGGAGATCCGCATAGACAAGACGGAGTACCGGGGCTATCCGACCGTCGCGGATTGGGAGTTCGAGCGGGAGCACGGCGGGGTGAAGACGCGCGTCCTCAACCGCGGCTTCAAGACCGATGCCACGCACGGCTACGCCATCATGATCAGCTGCCCCGCGGACCAGTGGGACGGCCCGGAGTGCACCCGGATGCGCGAGGTCGCCTTCCAGACCTTCCAGCCTCTCGGCTGACCCCGGGACGCAGGCGCCCCTGTCGACGTATCGTGTCAGCGGGGCCCTGAGAGCCCACCGCACTCGGGGGAGGCGATGTGGAGGAGTACGCGGGCCGGATCCTGGCTGGCCGCTACCGCCTGCCGCTGCCGCCGTCCGACGCGTACGAGCTCGTCGAGACCCGGGCGTTCGACACGCGCAGCGGACAGGAAGTCCTGGTGCGTCAGGTGCCGTTGCCGGAGGTCGTGGACGCCGAGCTGGTGGACGGGCCGTCGGCCGTTCCGGCGGCCCGCCGCGCTCCCGCCGACCTGCCGGCCGTCCGCCGCGCGATCGAGGCGGCGCAGGCCGCGGCCGCGATTCCCGACCATCCGCGGCTGGACCAGGTCTTCGACGTGTTCGCCGAGGGCGAGTCGCTGTGGATAGTGAGCGAACTCGTCCCGGCCAGGCCGTTGGCCGCGCTGCTCGCCGACGAACCCCTCAGCCCCTACCGGGCGGCCGAGGTGGCGTCGGACGTGCTCACCGCGCTGCGGGTGCTGCACGCACACGGCTGGACCCACCGGAACATCACCGTCCGCACGGTGTTGGTGTGCGAGGACGGCAGGGTCGTGCTGACCGGCCTGGCGGCCGGCGCCGCGGAGGAGGCCCTGTGCGGCTACGACCCGGTCCCCCGCACCGCCGACTCCGCTCCCGACGAACGCTGGGGGCCGGGCCCGGCCCCCGCCCCGTCACCGGTTCCCGCACCGACCCCTCCGGCCCCGGCCCCGGCATCTCCGCCCCCGTCCGAAGCACCCGGGTACGCGCCGCTCGTGGCCCCCGGGTACGACACCGGTCCGCGGTACAACGACCACATCACCCCCGGCCGTCCGCGGGACCGGGCCGACCCGCAGGCCGCCGCGCGCGCCGGGGTCGTCGCCGCCTACCGCGCGGGCGCGCGGGCCGCCGCCCGGGTCACCGAGCAGCGCAGGGCCGAAGCGGCCCCTGAGGCCGCCACCGGTCCGGGAACGGTGCCCGAGCGCAGGCCCGAGGGATCGACCCTCCCGCAGGGATACTCGTACCCCTACGGCCGAGGAGCGGAGGCCGGCGCCGCAGCCGGAACCGAGGCCGGCGCCGCAGCCGGGACCGAGGCCGGCGCCTGGCACGGCGCGACCCCGCGCCGCCCGGCCCTGCCGCAGGCCGAACCCGAAGGGCCCGGAGCCGGAGCCGGAGCCGCACCGGAAGCCGCACCGGAAGCCGGCCTAGAAGCCGGCCTAGAAGCCGGCCTAGAAGCCGGCCTAGAAGCCGGCTTCGAGGCCGACCTCGCACCCCGGCCGAGGCCCGGGGAGGGCCCCGTCCCGGCCCGGCCCGAGTGGAGCCGGACCGAGCCGCCGGCCGTGCCCGCCCTGCCCGCACAACTCGCCCTGCCACAGGGCTACCACCAGGCCGAGCCCCCCGGGATCCCGGCGCCCCCGCCGGAACGGGCCCCGCGGGCCGCCCCGTGGACCGGGCTCGACGCCGAGCGGGCACGGCACACACGCATGGCCGTGGTCGGTGCGATCACCGAGCGGTGGGCCCCCGAACAGGCCGGCCCCGTGCACGGGCACTGGCAACTGGCGGCGCCCGTCGGGCCCGCCACCGACCTCTGGGCGCTCGGCGCGCTGCTCTACCGCGCCGTGCAGGGCCATGCCCCCTACCCGGAGGACAGCGTCGCCGAACTCGTCGAGATGGTCTGCGCCGAGCCCCCCGCCTTCGCCGAGGAATGCGGCGCGCTCCGCCCGGTCGTGGAGTCCCTGCTGCGCCAGGACCCCACCGAGCGGCCGGACTTCGAGGAGCTGCGCGGCTGGCTGCGCTCGCTCGTACGCTCCGCGCCCGAGCCGGACGCGGGGCTCGGCGTGCTCCCGATGCCGGAGCCGGATCCCGCGCGGCTGCCCGTCGTACGCCGCCGCGGCGAGGTCCACGGGCGGCACCGCAATCCCGCGGCCCCGCGCAAGCCGCGGGCGCTCGGCCGGACCCTGCTCGTCGGCATCCTGGTCCTGCTCTCCGGGGCCGTCGCGTACGCGATGCTGTTCATGCCGCGGGCCGGAGTGCCGCAGGAGCAGGACGGCCCCGGGGAGACCACCGCGCATGCGTCGCCCGGGCCCGGCCCCTCCCAAGTGCCCACCGGAACGCCCGAGTCCAAGCCGGCGCCCCAGACCACGGGGCCCGCCGCCTCGCAGGCTCCGCCCGCGCCGGCCCCGCCCGGCTACACCACCCAACAGGATCCGGAGCACTTCGAGATCGCCGTCCCCGAGGGCTGGGAGCGCCGCGGGATCAATGAGGCTGGCCAGGTGCGCTACACCAACGGGTCGTTCGTGCTGACGGTGGTCCCCGGCCGGGACAGGGTCGAGGGCAATCCGGACCCGGCGACGTACCAGAAGGACAAGGAGCCGGAGCTGACGCCGTACCGGACCTCCACCTGGTCGACCGTCGGGGACGTGAGGACCACCAGGGTCGGCCGGCAACTGCGGGCGACGGGCCGCTACACGTGGATCGACGGGACCGGCCGCAGCGTGTTCGCGCGCAATTTCGTCGTCGCGCTGGCGGGCAGCTACCACGTCGTCCTCGTCACCGGTCCGGAGGACGAACAGACCAAGGTGACCGAGGTCTTCGAAAAGGCCACGGCGAGTTACAAGGCGGGCGGATGAGCGGATATTGACGACTGATCAGTACGGCGATTGCGTCACAGTGCCGCCTTTCGGCGCCCGGGCGGTTCCGACAGCCCCCGTGGGCTCCGTAATCTGGCCTGAGGTGCAGAGAGCGGCGGGAATTCGTGGAACAGCAGACAGGTGGGGGCGCCGTGCTGGCGGGCCGGTACAGGCTCGTCGAGCCGATCGGCCGGGGCGGTATGGGAAAGGTGTGGCGCGCGCATGACGAGCTGCTCCACAGGACCGTCGCGGTCAAGGAACTGACGGCGGGCCTGTACGTGGCCCAGGCGGACCGGGACGTCATGCACGCCCGGACGCAGAAGGAGGCGCGGGCCGCGGCCCGGATCCAGCACCCGGCGGTGGTCACCGTCCACGACGTGCTGGAGCACGACGACCGGCCGTGGATCGTCATGGAGTACATCGACGGCCCCTCCCTCGCCGACGCGGCCAAGGCGGCCGGGCGGATCGAGCCGCGCGAGGCGGCCCGGATCGGGCTGCACGTGCTGGCCGCGCTGCGCGCCGCGCACGCGGTCGGGGTGCTGCACCGGGACGTGAAGCCGGGCAACGTGCTGCTCGCCAAGGACGGCCGGGTGCTGCTCACGGACTTCGGGATCGCGGCGATCGAGGGCGACTCGTCCATCACGCGGACCGGCGAGATCGTGGGCTCGATCGACTACCTGGCGCCCGAGCGGGTGACCGGTGGGATCCCCGACCCGTCCTCGGACCTGTGGTCGCTGGGTGCCACCCTGTACACGGCGGTGGAGGCCCGGTCCCCCTTCCGCCGTACGTCTCCCATCTCCAGCCTGCAGGCCGTGGTGAACGACGAGCCGCCCGCGCTGCGCCAGGCCGGGGTGCTGGGTCCGGTGATCACGTCGCTGCTGCGCAAGGACCCCACGGAGCGGCCCTCGGCGGAAGAGGCCGAGCGGATGCTGCTGGAGGCCATGGAGGGCCGCGAGCCGAAGGCGGCGCAGGCGTACGTGCCGACGCGCGCGGTCACTTCCGAGGAGCTCGCCCCGGCGGCGCAGGAACGGCCCGAGGAGCCCGCCCCGCAGGGCGAGGTCGAGCCGACGGCCCCGCTGCCGGAGCCCGCGGTCTCCGGGGCGGTGGCCGCGCCCGCCCCGGCCGACGGGGACGGCGGCTGGCTCAAGCGTGCCGCGGTGGTGGCCCTGGTGGCCGCGCTGCTCGGCGGTGGCGGTGTCTTCGGGGTGCTCAAGTACACCGGGGGCTCCGGGTCGGACGGCGGCGCGGACCGCGTCGCGAGCGCGACGGACGGCCGGTCGGGCGACGACGGCAAGCCGCAGGCGGCGGCCCCGCCGGCCGGCTACACGAAGGTCGTCGACCCCCTCGCCGGCTTCACCCTGTTCGTGCCGGAGGGCTGGACGCGCCAGGCGAACGGCGACCAGATCGACTACACCCCGGACGACGGGAAGCACTTCATCCGGATCGCCTCCGACTCCACCCCGGACTACCAGGACCCGTACGCGCACCTGCTCGATCTGGAGAAGCAGGTGGCGAAGCGGACCGACTACAAGAAGGTGCGGCTGAACCAGAACACCTTCCGGGACAGCACACGGGCGGCGCTCTGGGACTTCACCTGGACGGAGAAGCAGAACCACCCCGGTCCGCGCAGGGCCAAGGAGCAGATGTACGTGGCCCCGGACGGCACGGAGTACGCCATCTACATGTCGAGTCCGGTGGCGAGCTGGGCCACGACCGAGCAGCAGTTCGACGTCGTGCTCAGTGGCTGGGAGCCGCCCGCGAAGAAGTCCTGATCGGCTCGGATCCCGGCATCCTGCCAGCGATCGCTGGCGGAAAAGGCAAAATCCGGTTACCGGCGGGTACCCAAAGGGTGCCGGGCGCAATACGCTCACCGGCATGACGGACTCGCAGGCCCCCGCCGCCCCCCTCCGGACCGCACCGCGGCCCACCAACCCGGTCGCCCCGGCCCCGGCCGACGCCCGCACCGCGGCCGACGTGGTGACGCCCGCCCTGGTCGCACGGCTGACCCGCGGAGTGATCGGCTCCGGCCGCACCGCCAACCACACCCCCTTCACCGGGGACCGGCTGGCGGAGCTCCCCGAGGCCACCCCCGAGGACGTGGCCGAGGCCTTCGACCGCGCCCGCGCCGCCCAGCCCGCCTGGGCCGCGGTCCCCGTGCGCAAGCGGGCGGCGGTCCTGCTGCGCTTCCACGACCTGGTCCTCGTCCGGCAGGCCGAGATCCTCGACCTGATCCAGCTGGAGACCGGCAAGGCCCGCCTGCACGCCCACGAGGAGGTCCAGGCCGTCGCCGTCTCGGCCCGCCACTACGGCCGCAAGGCGCCCGCCTACCTGCGCCCCAAGGGCCACACGGGCGCGATGCCCACCCTCACCAAGGTCACCGAGCTGCGCCAGCCGCGCGGGGTCGTCGGCCAGATCGCCCCCTGGAACTACCCCCTCGAACTGTCGGTGGGTGACGCCCTCCCGGCCTTCGTCGCGGGCAACGCCCTGGTGATGAAGCCCGACACCGAGACCGCGCTGACCGCCCTGTGGGCCCGTGACCTGCTGATCGAGGCCGGGCTGCCCGCCGAGGTCTTCCAGATCGTCCTCGGCGAGGGCCCCGTCGTCGGCCCCGAGGTGGTCCGCCATGCCGACTACGTCTCCTTCACCGGCTCCACGCGCACCGGCCGCGAGGTCGCCCGGGGTGCGGCCGACCGGCTCGTCGGGGTCTCCCTCGAACTCGGCGGCAAGAACGCCATGCTCGTCCTGCACGACGCCGACGTCGAGAAGGCCGCCGCGGGCGCCGTCCGCGCCTGCTTCTCCTCCGCCGGCCAACTGTGCATATCCATCGAGCGGCTCTACGTCCACGCCTCCATCGCCGACGCCTTCGTCGAACGCTTCGCCGCCCGCACCCGGGCCATGCGGCTCGGGGCGTCCCTCGCCTACGGCGCCGACATGGGCTCGCTGGTCGGCGAGCGCCAGCTGGAGACCGTACGGCGGCACGTGGACGAGGCCGTCGCCAAGGGCGCCACGCTCGTCACGGGCGGCACCGCCCGCCCCGACATCGGCCCGCTCTTCTACGAGCCCACCATCCTCGACGGCGTCGAGGCCCCCATGGCGGTCTGCGGCGAGGAGACCTTCGGCCCGGTCGTCTCGGTCTACCGCTTCACCGACGAGGAGCAGGCGATCGCGGAGGCCAACGCCACCGCCTACGGCCTCAACTCCAGCGTCTGGACCAAGGATGCCCGCCGCGGCCACCGGGTCGCCGCCCGCCTGCGCACCGGCACCGTCAACATCAACGAGGGCTACGCCCCCGCCTACGGCAGCGCCCAGGCGCCCATGGGCGGCATGAAGGACTCCGGCCTCGGCCGCCGCCACGGCTCCGAGGGCATCCTCAAGTACACCGAGGCCCAGACCGTCGCCCACCAGCGGCTGGTCCCGATGGCGCCCTCACTGGGCATGGACGACGAGAAGTACGCGGAGTTCATGACCCGCAGCCTCAAGGTCATGAAGGCTCTCCGACTGCGCTGAGGGGGTATCCGTGTCGCACGACAACGCATCCGACAACGCATCCGACGACGCCTACGACTACGACGTCATCGTCATCGGATCGGGCTTCGGAGGGTCGGTCTCGGCCCTGCGCCTCACCGAGAAGGGGTACCGGGTCGGCGTCCTGGAGGCCGGGCGCCGCTTCACCCGCGAGAGCCTGCCGAAGAACAGCTGGGACCTGCGCAACTACCTGTGGGCCCCGGCCCTCGGGCTGTACGGGATCCAGCGGATCCACCTGCTCGGCAATGTCATGGTGCTCGCGGGCGCCGGTGTCGGCGGCGGCTCGCTCAACTACGCCAACACCCTGTACGTGCCGCCGCGGGCCTTCTTCGAGGACCGGCAGTGGGCGTCCATCACCGACTGGCGCGCGGAACTCGCCCCGTACTACGACCAGGCCCAGCGGATGCTCGGGGTGCGCCTCAACCCGACCATGACCCCCTCCGACGTCCACCTCAGGGCGGCCGCCGAGAAGATGGGCGTGGCGGACACCTTCCACATGGCCCCGGTCGGCGTCTTCTTCGGCGACGGCGAGGACGCCGCGGACGGGCCCCGGGTCCGGCCCGGCGAGGAGAGTGCCGACCCGTACTTCGGCGGCGTCGGACCCGCCCGCAGGGCCTGCACCGAGTGCGGCGAGTGCATGACCGGGTGCCGGCACGGCGCGAAGAACACCCTGAACGAGAACTACCTGCACCTCGCCGAGCGTGCCGGCGCCGTCATCCACCCCATGACGACCGTCACCGCGCTGTCCGAGCACCCGGACGGCGGCCACCGCGTCCGCACCGTGCCCACCGACGGCCGCCGCCGCGGGAAGGCGAAGGTGCTGCGCTGCCGGTACGTGGTCGTCGCGGCCGGTACGTACGGCACGCAGACCCTGCTGCACACCATGAAGGACCGCGGCGAGCTGCCTCGGCTGTCGGAGCGGCTCGGCGAGCTGACCCGTACCAACTCCGAGGGCATCGTCGGCGCGCAGACCGACGACCGCCGCTACCGCAGGCGCCGCGGCGCGGGCCCCGGCAAGGAGCGGCGGGCCGACTTCACCCGGGGCGTGGCGATCACCTCCTCCGTGCATCCGAACGCCGACACCCACATCGAGCCGGTCCGCTACGGCAAGGGCTCCAACGCGATGGGGCTCATGACCGTCCTCCAGGTCCCCCACAGCGCCCACCGGGTCCGCGGCTGGCTGGCCAGGACCGCGAAGCACCCCCTCCAGCTGGCCCGGTCGCTGTCCAACCGGCGCTGGTCGGAGCGGACCATCATCGGCCTGGTCATGCAGTCCCTGGACAACTCGCTGACGACGTACCGCAAGCCGGGCGGCATCGGAAAGGGGCTGCTCACGGCCCGTCAGGGGCACGGAGCCCCGAACCCGGTGCAGATCGAGGAGGCCACGCGGGCCGCGACCCTGCTGGCCGAGGAGATCAACGGCTTCCCGGGCTCCAACATCGGCGAGCTGATGGGGACACCGCTGACCGCGCACTTCCTGGGCGGCTGCCCGATCGGGGCGTCGGCGCAGGACGGCGTGGTGGACCCGTACCACCGGCTCCACGGGCACCCGGGCATCTCGGTGGTGGACGGCTCGGCGGTCTCCGCGAACCTGGGGGTCAACCCGTCGCTGACGATCACCGCGCAGGCGGAGCGGGCGATGTCGTTCTGGCCGAACAGGGGCGAGCGGGACCCGCGGCCCGAACAGGGCGCGGCGTACGTCCGCCTGGATGCGGTGGAACCGGTCCGGCCGGCCGTCCCCCACGACGCGTTCGGGGCGCTGCGGCTGCCGTTCCTGGCGGTCCCGGCGGTTCCCCCGCGGGATCCGGAACCCGCGGGATGACGGCGGTGGGTACCGCGCTCCCCCTCCGAGCGCGGTACCCACCGCGGTACATACGTGACAGATGTTCAGCCTTGATGGTTGTACCGGAATCCGCCAAGCCGGACTGTGGTGTCGATCACACCACCAAGGAGGCAACTGCGGCTCGCGTTCGGCCGTCAACGGCAGCATGAGAAAGCGCATCTCCTTGCTGGCTGCCTGCGGCATCGCCGCCCTGGGGCTCGCGGCCACTCCCGCTCACGCCGCGGACCCCGCCTTCACCCTGGCCGGACCGGCCGAGGTCGGCCTGCGCCCGCACCCCGGGCAGAACGGCGGCGGACCGCAGAAGACCTCGGTCGCATTCCGGCTCGTCAACGACACCGCCTCGACGTTCGGCCGCCAGAGCACCTTCACGATCGACCTGGGCGGCCTCAAGGGGATCGCCGACGTCGCGCTCGCCAAGCAGCAGGGCTCGGACTGCGCGCTCACCGAGGCGGCCGTCACCTGCAAGCGTCCCGCGCTGGGGAAGGGCGAGAGCACCGTCGTCGACCTGGACCTGCGCGCCGCCGAGGGCAGCAAGGCGGGCGCCACCGCGAACCTCACCGTGACCGGCAAGGCCGACGGCGCCACCTTCCAGGCCGCCACCACCAAGGTCCGGGTCGGTGGCCCCGACCTCGTGCTGGAGCGGGCCCCGCTCAAGGAGCAGCAGAGGCCGGGAGACAAGCAGAACCTGTCCATCGTCTTCGCGAACGAGGGCACGGAGCCCGTCCGGGGCGTCGTCCTGGAGATGCGCACCACGCACGGCATCGACCTGCTGGAGCGATACGACAACTGCTCCTACTCCGAGGACACCGGTGAGGGCCGGCCCCTGAACACGGACTGGAGCACCGTGCAGTGCCTGCTGGAGGGCGAGTACGAGCCGGGCAGCGTCTACGGGGTCGACGGCCCCCTGACGCTCAAGGCCGCCCCGCACGCCTTCGCCGACACGGTCACCTACGCCGTGTACGCGGACGGCCATCAGCCGAAGGCCGGCGCGACGTCGAAGAAGCCGGCCGGCGGGAAGAAGCTGGCCGCGCAGCAGCGCGCCACCGCCGGGGCCTCCGCGCGGTCGGTGGACCTCGACCCCTGGAACAACCTCCAGGAGTTCGACTTCAGGACGAAGAACAACGCCGACCTCGTGGCCTGGCCCGTCGCCCTGGCCGGAGCGACCGGCGAGACGGTCAGGGCGGACTTCGGCTTCCGCAACAACGGGCCCGCCTGGGTGGCGGAGCTGCGTTCCGGTGAGAGCGTCGCCCGTACGGACATCGTGCTGCCGGCCGGTACGAGGGCCACCGCGGTCCCGGCCGGCTGCCAGGGCGTCAACGCCGACGGCACCGCCCGCGAGCAGGCGCTGGGCGCGCCGCGCTACTTCTGCTCCACCGGCCATGTCGTGGGCGAGCGGGAGAGGTTCAGCTACCCGTTCGAGCTGAAGATCGAGCAGGTCGTGGCGAACGCGGCGGGCTCCGTCTCGGTCGGCCGGTGGACGCCCCAGGGCACCGAGGGCCAGCCGTGGGACCCGAACCACGCCAACGACAAGGCGTCCGTCGTGATCAGCGCCAAGGACGGCGGTGCCACGCCGAGCCCGACGGCGACCGTCACGGCCACCGCCTCGCCGACCGCCACGGCGAGCTCCTCGGCGACGTCCGCGGGCACCACCGGCACCACCGGCACCACCAGCACCACCGGCATCACGGCGAACGGCGGCCTCGCCGCCACGGGCAGCTCCGTCGGCCCGCTCGCGCTCGGCGGCGCGGTGCTCGTGGCCGCGGGCGGCGGCCTGGTCCTGGCCTTCCGCCGCAGGACCGGCACGCACGCCTAGGGCGTGTTTTGAAAGTAGCGCCGGGCGCCCGAAGGGCGTGGCTCACGGCGTCTGGTGCCGTGCATCGCAAGGCGGAGGGGCGCCCTTGTA
>NZ_JBIVFO010000077.1:0-17795 GCF_044748225.1 Streptomyces sp. NPDC090021
CGGTCGATGACCGCGGTGGCGCCCATGGACCGGCAGATGTCGGCCTTCTCGGGGGAGGAGACGACGCAGATCGGGTTGGCGCCGCCGGCCAGCGCAAGCTGGGTGGCGTAGGAGCCGAGGCCGCCGCTGGCGCCCCAGATCAGGACGTTGTCGCCCTGCTTCATGCCGGCGCCGTTGCTGGAGACCAGCTGACGGTACGCGGTGGAGTTGACCAGACCCGGGGCCGCCGCCTCCTCCCAGCTGAGGTGGCCGGGCTTGGGCATCAGCTGGTTGGACTTGACCAGGGCGATCTCGGCCAGGCCGCCGAAGTTGGTCTCGAAGCCCCAGATGCGCTGCTCGGGGTCGAGCATCGTGTCGTTGTGGCCGTCGGAGGACTCCAGCTCGACCGAGAGGCAGTGCGCGACGACCTCGTCGCCCGGCTTCCAGGCGTTCACACCCGGTCCGGTGCGCAGGACGACGCCCGCGAGGTCGGAGCCGATGACGTGGTACGGCAGGTCGTGCCGGCGAGCCAGGTCGCAGGTGCGCCCGTACCGCTCCAGGAAGGCGAACGTCGGCAGTGGCTCGAAGATCGAACTCCACACCGTGTTGTAGTTCACGGAGGAGGCCATGACGGCCACCAGGGCCTCGCCCGGGCCCAGTTCGGGCACCGGAACTTGGGCCAGGTTCAGCGTCTTGCGCGGGTCCTTCTCGTGACTGGGGATGCCCTCGAACATGGCGGCGTCCTCGGCCCGCAGCACCATGGCCCCGTACGACTCGGGCAGCGGCAGGGCGGCGATGTCCGCGGGGGTACGGTCCGAGGCCAGGAGCGCCTCACGTAGGTGTTTCACGCGGCTGCCTCCGCAGTGCGGGCGGTCACTCGGACGCGGAGCGGCCCGGCGGGGCGCAGGGCCATGCCCAGGTCGAGGGGGACCGTATGGCCGGGCGGGTCGTAGGCGTCGATGTCGAAGCGCTGCAGGATGGTGGCCAGCGCCACGCACGCCTCGAGCATCGAGAAGTGCTGGCCGATGCAGGCGCGCGGGCCGCCGCCGAAGGGGAACCAGGCGTAGCGCGGGCGGGTCGCCTCCTGGTCCGGGGCGAAGTGCTCCGGGTCGAAGGTCTCGGGCCGCTTCCAGTAGTCCGGGTGACGGTGCGTGACCCAGGGGGTGAGGTAGACGTCGGCCCCGGCAGGGATGCGGAATCCGGCCACGTCGGCGTCGGCGACGGCCCGGCGGCCCATGATGGCGACGGCCGGGTACAGCCGCATCGTCTCCTTGAGCACCTGGGTGAGGTAGGGAAGCGCGTCCATGTCGTCGGCCGTCGCGGGCCGGCCGGTCAGGACGGTGTCCACCTCGGCACGGGCGCGGGCCCGTACCTCGGGGTGGCCGGCGAGCAGGTGGAGGGCGAATCCGAGGGAGGTCGCGGTGGTCTCGTGCCCGGCCAGCAGGAAGATCAGGATCTGGTCGCGGACCGCGTCGGCGGTGAGCCCGGAGCCGTCCTCGTCACGGACCCGGACCAGCAGGGAGACCATGTCGTCCCGTTCGTCCTGCTCGCCGGCGGCGGTCCGCTGGGCGATGATCCGGTCGCAGACGTCGTAGAGCTCCCGCTGGGCGGAGAGGGTGCGACGGTTGGCGGGGGTCGGCCAGGTCCGGGGCAGCCGGACCGGGGAGACGCCGCGACGCAGCACGCTTTCGCCGATGACCGGAAATCGCCGTCGTACGACATCGATCGCGGTATCGATGTCGGCGCCGAAGAGGATGCGCGTCACGGCCCGAAGGGCGAATTCGGCCATATCCGCCGAGACGTCCACGACGCCATCGGGCGCCGATTTCCAGCCAGCTACTGTCCGAATCGTTTCGGTGTGTACGGCGCCGGCGTACTCGTTCACTCGGCGCCGGGTGAACAGCGGCTGGACCATGCGCCGCTGGAAGACGTAGTCCTCGTCCTGGCTTGTCAGCAATCCGTTTCCTACGGATTCCCGGATCTCAGTGTACGTCGGATTGTCCTTGCGGAAATTCACGGCCTGGGAGGCGAGCACCTGCCGGACCCCGTCGGCCGAGAAGACGCCGTGGACCTCGGTGCGCATGCCGGGCGGGCCGGCCTGGAATCTGACCACGTCACCCACGGTGCGCTGGGCCCGGAGATAGGCCGCGAGGACGTCCTCCCTCAGCTCCTTGAGCGACCCGAGAAAAGGGTGGCCGACGACCAGCGGTACTTCCGTGCTCACTGGGTTCCTTTCCGGACGATGGGTCTGGGATGCGACCTCTGGATTCTTCACACGGGAAAGCGATCTCCGCCAGTGGGGTTTACGGAGTGTTCGCATTTTTCTGGATCGTCCAGGAATAAAGCATCCTGGTGCTCTGCTTCCGATGAACCGCATGCCTGGTACTGGGAGTACCAGGCATTGGAATTTCTGGATGGCCGAGATCGCTTCTGTGCAGGGTGTGACCTGCAAGTCCGTGTCCTGAGATCGACCGAGCAGGGGAACCGTGAATTCATCCGTGTGGTCACCGTTGACGGCCTACCAGCGAGACATCTGGGTGGCGAATTCGCTGTTCCCGCGGCTCCCGCAGTTCAATCTGTACATTTCACGCCGATTCGCCGGGCAGGTGGACCCGGCGGCACTGGCCGCCGCGCTGGAGTCCGCCGCCACACGGCACGACGCGCTGCGGCTGGAGTTCCGTGAGGTGGACGGGGTCCCGCAGCAGCGGGCCGGCGCGACCGCGCCGCGGGTCGAAGTGCTGGACTTCACCGACGCCGGGGCGGATGCCGGGACCCGGATCGCCGAGTGGATCGAGGCCGCGTACGACCGGCCGTTCACCCTCGGCGAGGGCCCGGCCTGTGAGCTGGCGGTGCTCAAGGAGAGCCCGGACGCCGTCCACGTCTTCGTCAAGGCGCACCACATCCTGGCGGACGCCTGGGCGCTGAACCTGCTGCTCGCGCAGACCGTCGCGGTGGCCGCGGGCGAGGAGCCGGACCAGGAGCCGGAGCAGTCGGCCCTCGCCGTGCTGGAGGACGAGGGACGCTACCGCGGCTCGGCCCAGTACGCCAAGGACCGGGAGCACTTCCGCACCACGCTGGCGGGCGTCGAGCCGCCGCTGTTCACGCGCCGCGTGCCCAGCGGGCAGCGCACCTCGGCCCGGCACTCCTTCGCCCTGCCGCATGCCGCCGTCGCCCGGATCCGGGAGCGCGGCGAGTCGCCGTTCGCCTTCATTGCGGCGGCGTTCGCCGTGCACCTGTCGCGGACCCATCTGAGCGAGGACGTGGTGCTCGGCGTTCCGCTGTTCAACCGGCGGGGCCAGGCGCAGCGCCGTACCGTCGGCCAGTTCGCCAACACCCTGCCGCTGCCCGTGCGGGCCGTCGGCACCGGCACCTTCACCGAGCTGGTCGCCGCCGTGCTGCGGGCCTCGCGCGAACTGCAGCGCCACGAGCGGTTCCCGCTGGGTGAGGTGCTGCGCGAGGTCCCCGCGGTCAGCGGCGGAGCGCAGCGCGCCCTGTTCGATGTGACCCTGTCGTACGTGCAGTGGCCCGCCGCCCGCGAACTGCCCGGCACGACCGCGCAGACCACCGGCGGCACCCGCGCCCACGACCACGACGTGCTCGCGGTGGTCGTGAACGAGATCGCGGACGGCGAGGACGTCCTGGTCGAACTCGACTACGCCACCGATGTCTTCGACACCGACTTCCCGGTGGAGGCGTTCGGCCGGCACGTGCGGAACCTGGTACTGGCCGCGCTGGACGCTCCCGACCGCCCGGTCTCCACGCTGACCGCGCTCGACCCCAAGGAGTGGGCCGAGCTGGTCGAAGGCCACAACCGCACGGCCGCCGAGTTCCCCGAGGACACCACCCTGCACGGCCTGTTCGCCGAGCAGGCGGCCCGCACCCCGGCCCGGACCGCGGTGACCGGTCCGGGCCCCGACGACTCCCTCAGCTACGGCGAGCTCGAGGACCGGGCCGCCCGGCTGGCGTACGCGCTGCGCGGCGACGGCGTGGAACCGGGTGATCGGGTCGCGGTCCTGATGGAGCGCTCGCCCGCGCTGCTGCCCGCGATCCTCGGTGTACTCAAGGCGGGCGCCGCGTACGTGCCGGTCGACCCCGGCTACCCGGCCGACCGGATCCGGCTGCTGCTGGAGGACAGTGGGGCACGCGCCGTTCTGACCGGCCCGGGAGCACCCGCGCTGCCCGAGGAGCTCGGTGCGGTCGTACGGCGGGCGGACGAGGCCCTGCCCGAGGTGCCGGCCGGAGGGCTGCCACAGCTCGCCGGTCCGCGCAGCCTCGCGTACGTCCTGTACACCTCGGGCTCCACCGGCCGCCCCAAGGGCGTGATGGTCGAGCACCGGTCGGTGGTCAACCGGCTGAACTGGATGCAGCGCCGCTACCCGGTCGGGGAAGGGGACGTGCTGCTCCAGAAGACACCCGTTTCCTTCGACGTGTCGGTGTGGGAGCTGTTCTGGTGGCAGCTGGCCGGGGCCGGGCTGACCCTGCTCGCGCCGGGTGCCGAGAAGGACCCGCTGGAGATGCTGGGCACGATCGAGGCCCGGGCCGTGACCGTGATGCACTTCGTGCCGTCGATGTTCGGGCAGTTCCTCCAGCTGCTCCAGGACCGGCCGGAGCTGACGGGGCGGGCGGCCTCGCTGCGCCGGGTCTTCTGCTCCGGCGAGGCACTGCCGCCGGAGCAGGTCGACCGCTTCAACCGGATCTTCGCCGCGGCCGGCCGGCCGGTGCCGTCGCTGGTGAACCTGTACGGGCCCACCGAGGCCACCGTGGACGTGTCGTACTGGGACTGCCCTGCCGACCCGGACGCCACCGTGGACCGGGTGCCGATCGGCCGACCCATCGACAACACCGAGCTGCACGTGCTCGACCCGTACGGAAACCCGCAGCCGGTGGGTGCTCCAGGCGAGCTGTGCATCGCCGGTGTCGGCCTGGCCCGCGGCTACCTGGGCCGGCCCGAGCTGACCCACCAGGCATTCATCGAGCACCCGTTCACTCCCGGCGCGCGGCTGTACCGCACCGGGGACCTGGCCCGCCGGCTCGCCGACGGGACCCTGGAGTACCTGGGCCGGATCGACGGCCAGGTCAAGATCCGCGGCAACCGCATCGAGCTGGGCGAGGTCGAGCACCGGTTGTCGCTCGTGCCCGACGTACGCGGCGCGGTGGTGCTGCACCGGGTCACGCAGGACCGCGGCGGCTCCCTGATCGGCGCGTACGTCGCCGACACCGAGCTGGACCCGGCCGGTCTGCGTTCCGAACTCGCCCGCGACCTGCCTGATTTCATGATCCCGGCCCGGTTCGTGCGGATCGACTCGATCCCGCTGACCCCCAACGGCAAGGCCGACCGGCGGTCCCTGCTCCGGACGGTGCCCGACCAGACCACCGGCGGCGCCGCGGGTCAGTACGCCGCCCCGCGCGACGCGACCGAGCAGGCCCTGGCGGAGATCTGGTCCGAGGTGCTCGGCGTCCCGCGCGTGTCCGTCCACGACGACTACTTCGTGCTCGGCGGCGACTCCATCACCATGCTGCGGATCCGGGCGGCCGCCGAGAAGCGCCACCTGGCCGTCACCCTGGCCGACATGGCCCGGTACACCACCGTCGCCACGCTCGCCCCCCAGGTCCGCCCCGTCGATGCGCAGGCCGCGGCCCAGGCCCCGGCGCCCGAGCCGTTCGCGCTCGTCACCGGCATGGACAAGGCCCGACTGCTGGGCCTGGGCGCGGTCGACGCGTACCCGGCCACCCGGCTGCACCTGGGTATGCTGTACCACGGCAGCGAAGAGGGAAGCACCACCGTCTACCGGGACGTCTTCCGCTACCGGCTGCGCGTCGACTGGGACGAGCAGGCATTCCGCACCGCGTACGGCCGGCTGTCGGAGCGTCACCCGGTGCTGCGGTCCTCGTTCTCCCTCGGCGGGTACACCGAGCCGCTGCAGATCGTGCACCCCCAAGTCACCGGCACCCTCGACGTCACCGACCTGCGCGGGATGACCGAGGAGGCGGCCGAGGCAGAGGTCCTCGCGCACATTGAGGAGCGCCGCCACCACCCCTACGACTACGAGCGCCCCGGACTGCACCACACCCGGGTGCACGCCCGCCCGGGCCTGGTGGACCTGGTGCTCAGCTTCCACCACGCGATCCTGGACGGCTGGAGCGTCGCCAACCTGATGAGCGAGCTGCTCCAGGACTACCTGCACGGCCTGGGCGCGCCCGTCGAACCGGTCCCGGACCGCACGCTGCCGTCCACCGCCGAGCACGTCCGCCAGGAGCGGGCGCTGCTGGAGTCCGCGCAGGCCAAGGAATACTGGGGCACCCTGCTCGACGGGGCGGAGCTCGTGCAGCTCGACCCGTTCGGGCCGTACGAGGCACCGAACTCGGGCGAGGGCATCGTCCACCACATCGAGCTGCCCGCGGATCTCGAGCGGGGGGTACAGGAGTTCGCCCGGGAACACGCGGTGCCGGTGCGGCTGGTGCTGTTCGCCGCGCACTGCCTGACCCTGCGGCTGCTGTCCGGCGCCGAGGACATCACCACCGGCCTGGTCACGCACGGCCGCCCGGAGGTCGCCGATTCCGACCGGCTGACAGG
Organism: Streptomyces sp. NPDC090021; assembly: GCF_044748225.1. Classification (NCBI taxonomy): domain Bacteria; kingdom Bacillati; phylum Actinomycetota; class Actinomycetes; order Kitasatosporales; family Streptomycetaceae; genus Streptomyces; species Streptomyces sp. NPDC090021. The sequence goes on from NZ_JBIVFO010000077.1 coordinate 6,554, forward strand.
ACTCTTCCTCAACACCATGCCGTTCCGGCTGGGCGGCGGGCAGGCCAGTTGGCTGGAGGTGGTGCGGGACGTGGTCCGCCAGGAGCGGGACTCACACCCGTACCGCGCGTACCCGCTCAGCGCAGTGCAGAGCGACCGGGGCGGCGCCCCGCTGCTGGACACCGCGTTCACCTTCGTCCGGCTGCACAACCTGGAGACGGTGCTGGGCGCCGACCAGCTGGAGCTGCTGGACCTGACCACGTACGAGGAGACCAACTTCGGTCTGCTCACCAACGCGATCGTGGACCCGCGCGACGGCCGGGTCCGGCTCCGGCTGAACTGCGCGGGCCGCTCCTTCACCGCCGTGCAGGCCGCGCTGCTCGCCGACGGTTTCACCGCCGTGCTGCGCCGGATCGTGGAACGTCCCGACGAGGCGCCGGGCTTCGGCTTCCTGACGGCCGACGGCGAACTGCCGGCGAACCCCGCCCCCGAACCGGCGGACGTGATGAGCCGGTTCACCGCGATGGCGGCCCGGCAGCCCGATGCGGAGGCCGTGGTCTTCGGCGGCGTCCGTTGGACCTACCGGGACCTGGACCGGGCCGCCGCCCAGGTCACGGCCCGGCTGCGGGAACTGGGCGCACCGGCCGGGGCCGGCGTGGGCATCGCGCTGGACCGCTCCCCGGAGATGATCGCCACCGTCATCGGTGTGCTGCGGGCCGGTGCGGCCTGCGTGCCGCTCGACGTGAGCTATCCGGCCGAGCGGATCGCCCGGATGATCCAGCGGGCGCAGCCGTTCCGGGTGATCACGCACGCCGCGCACGCGGCCCTGGTGCCGGACCCGGAGCTGGTGCTGCCGGTCGAGACGATCCCGATGCCGGGCACGGACGGATTCGACGAGGCGGCGGCCGCCCCGGGCGAAGCCGGCACGGCGGCCGGACCTCAGGCGCTGCCGCTGGACAGCCTGTGCCTGATCCTGTTCACCTCGGGCTCCTCCGGCGAGCCGAAGGGCGTGGAACTCCCGCACCGTCTCTGGGCCAACTACACGCAGTGGCAGCTGCGTGCCGAGACCAACGCGCCCGGCGCCCGTACCCTGCAGTTCGCCCCGCTCAGCTTCGACGTCTCCTTCCAGGAGATCTTCTCCACGATGGCGTGCGGCGGCACCCTCCACCTGGTCTCCGACACCGACCGCCGCGACCCGGCCGTTCTGCTGCGGCTACTGGACGAGCAGGCGATCGAGCGCTGGTTCATGCCGTTCGTCGCGCTGCAGGCCGTCGCCGAGGCATCCGACCTGCTGGGGATCCGGCCGCGCGCGCTGCGCATCCTGATCTCCTCCGGGGAGCAGCTGCGCGTCACCGAGGAGCTGCGCCGGTTCTGCGCCGTGAGGCCCACGCTGCTCGAGAACCAGTACGGCCCGACCGAGACCAACATCGCCAGCGCCTATCTGCTGTCCGGCGACCCGGCCGGCTGGCCCGCGCTGCCGCCGATCGGCACGGCCATCGACGGCGCCGAGATCCATGTGCTGGACGACCGGCTGAGGCCGGTGCCGACCGGTGTGCACGGGGAGATCTACCTGGGCGGCGCCTGCCTGGCGCTGGGCTACAAGGACCGGCCGGACCTGACCGAGGAGCGGTTCGTGCCGCACCCGACCCGGGCCGGGGCCCGCCTCTACCGCACCGGTGACGTGGGCCGGGTGCTGCCCGACGGCGACACCGTGTGGCTGGGCCGGGCCGACAACCAGGTGAAGGTGCGCGGGTTCCGGGTGGAGCCCGCCGAGGTGGAGATCGCCATCACCGCCCTTTCGGAGGAGTTCCCGGGTATCCGGAGCGCGGCCGTGGTGGCCCGTCACCGGGGTGAGGGAGGGGACTCCTTCCTGGTCGGGTTCCTGCTCGGCGAGGAGGGCTCGGCCGACCTGGACGAGATCCTGGGCCGGCTGCGGGCCGTACTCCCCGACTACATGGTGCCCGCGCACCTGGTGTGGCTGGACAAGCTGCCGATGACACCGAGCGGCAAGCGCGACGACGCGGCGCTGCGCCGCACCGAGCTGGACACCGGTACCGCGGTGGCACCCACCCCGCCGCGCGACGCCTTGGAGCAGTCCCTCGCCGCGATCTTCGGTGACATGCTGAACCGGCCGGGGATCGGGGTGCACGACGACTTCTTCGCCGTCGGCGGTACGTCGCTCACCGCGATGCGGCTGATCGTCACCATCGAGAAGCGGTTCGGGATCCGGATGCCGCTGACCGCGTTCGTGGCCGCGCCGACGATCGCGATGCTGGCCGACAAGCTTCGGTCCGGCGAGGCGGTGGCCGCCTTCGACCCGGTGGTGCCCATCAAGACCGGACCGGCGGACGGCTCCGGCCGTACCCCGGTGTTCCTGGTCCACCCGCTGGGCGGCAACGTGCTCTGCTACGTGCGTCTGGCCCGGCACCTGCCGGACGACCAGCCGCTGTACGCGCTCCAGGCGGCGGGCGGCGAGCCGGGCACGGAGCCGGTCACCACCATGGCCGGGCTGGCCCGCAGCTATCTGGACGCGATCAAGCGGGTGCAACCGGAGGGCCCGTACCGGATCGGCGGCTGGTCCTTCGGCGGGTTCGTGGCCTTCGAGATGGCGCGGGAGCTGCGCCGGACCGGGGAGGCGGAGCTGTCGCAGCTGATCCTGCTGGACTCCATCGCACCGGACCCGGGCGAGCGGCCCGAGGTCGCCGAACAGGCCATGATGGAGTGGTTCTTCTGGGAGCTGATCTGGGTGGACCGGGGCGGCAGCGCCCCCGTGGACCGGATCCCGGCCGAACTCACCACGGATGACGGGCGGCTGGACTACATCGCCGAACGCGCGGCGGCCGTGGGCATCGTCCCGGTGGCCACCGCCCAGACCGCGATCCGCCGACTGTTCGAGGTCTACAAGGCGAACTGGAACTCCCTGCGCGACTACAAGCCCGCGCCGGAGCCGATCAACCTCACCCTGGTCAAGGCGACCGCTCCGCTGCCGGACGTGCTGAAGCCCATGCACGGCGCCGCCCGCACCCTGCACGACGCGCCCGCCAACGGCTGGGCCACCCTCACCGGCGGCCGGGTCGACGTCGTGGAGGTGCCCGGCGACCACCTGCTGCTCCTGGACGAGCCGTACGTGCAGTCCGTCGGCCAGGCCATCACCCCGCACGACACCACCGAGACCGAGCACACCCCCCAGGAAGGAACCGCACACTGATGGCCGGCAAGAACATCAAGGCGATCGTCGTCGGGGCGGGTATCGGCGGACTCACCGCCGCCGCCACCCTGCGCAAGGTCGGACTGGACGTCGAGGTCTATGAGCGGGCCCGGGAACTGAAGCCGGCGGGCGGCGCCCTGTCCTTCATGACCAACGCCGTGCTGGCGCTGCGCACCCTAGGCATCGATCTGCGCATGGAGGACCACGCGGAGATCCTGGAGGAGCTGCACTTCCTCACCACCGAGGGCAAGGTCATCCGGACCCTGCACTTCAAGGAACTCTGCGACCGGCTGGGCGCGCCCAGCTTCGGTGTCTCCCGCACCCTGCTCCAGCAGCTGCTGCTGAAGGAGATCGACGACTGCCCGCTCACCCTCGGTGCCGTCGCCACCGGCTACGAGCAGGACGCGGACGGGGTCACCGTGCGGTTCCGGGACGGCCGGGAGGCACGGGGCGACGTACTGATCGGCGCCGACGGCTTCAACTCGGCGATCCGCGCCCAGGTGGCCGGGCCGGAGGAGTCCCGGGAGACCGGCTACGTGTGCTGGGTGGCCACCCCGGACTTCAGCCACCCGCGGGTGCCCAAGCAGTACGGCGCCCACTACTGGGGCCGCGGCAAGCGCTTCGGCATCGCCAACATCGGCGCAGGCCAGGTCTACTGGTGGGGCACCAAGAACATGCCGGTCGAGCAGGCCCGGGACTGGCGCGGCGGCAAGGACGAGATCCTCGCCACTTACACGGGCTGGGCGCCGGAGGTGGTGGCGGCCGTCGAGGCCACCCCGATCGAGGCGATCTCCGCCTTCCCGGCCCGCGACAGGCCGTTCCTGGAAGAGTGGGGCGACGGTCCGGTGACCCTGCTGGGGGACGCCGCCCACCCGATGATGACCAGCTTGGGGCAGGGCGCGTGCATGGCCGTCGAGGACGCGGTGGTCCTCGCCCACCACCTGCGCGACGCCGTTGCCGCCGGCGCCGATCCGCGCCGCGGGCTGCGCGCCTACGAGGCCGCCCGCCGGCCCCGCACCCGGAAGATCGTCGAGGGCGCCCACACGCTCAGTTTCCTGGAGCAGACCGAGCAGCCGCTGCGCATCCTCGGCCGAGACCTCTTCTTCCGGTTCGCCCCGGCGTCCGTGCTGGACAAGACCAATTCCGAGTACCTGGACTTCACCCTGGAGGCGCGGCCGTGAGCCAGTGGAACGCAGCTACCGGAGCCGAGGAGGCGGACCGCTCGCTCAGCCCGCTCGAGCGGTGGTACTGGATCTGTGACCAGCTCTCCCCGCTGAACGTCATCTCGCACGCCCGGTTGCACGGGCCGTTCGACGCGGAACTGGCCGCGCGGGCGCTCACCGCCCTGCAGCGCCGCCACCCGCTGCTGCGGGCCTCGATCACCGCCGACGCGCAGGGCCGAAAGCCCCGGTTCCGGCCGGCGCCGGGCCGGGAGATCCCGCTGCGGACGGTCGCCGTGTCCGCCGAGAGCGGCGGCGCCGGCGAGCACTGGGAGCGGGAGGTGAACGCGTACGAGCTGGTCACCGCCGTCAACTGGCGTACCGGACCGCTCGCCCGCGCCCTGGTCGTCACCCGGCCCGGCAGCGGCGGCGCCCCGGACGTCCACGACCTGGTGCTGACCCTGCCGCACTGCATCGCCGACGGCACCACCGTACTCACGCTGATCCGCCAGTGGATCGAACTCGCCGCCGAGATCGCCTCGTACGAGGAGGGATCCGGCGTCGGTCGGAGCACGCCGGGCGTCCGCTCGCTACGCCTGCTGCCCGCCCCCGAGAAGCTGCTGCCGGCCGGCCACCGCGGGCTGGGCGGTGCACGCAAGGTCGTCGCCCAGCAGATCGCCGACCAGGGCGCGGCCAAGCGGATCCAGCCGCGCCGGTTCGAACCCACCACCCGCGTCCCGTTCGAGGAGCGCGTGACCCAGCTGCTGCCCCGCTCGCTCCCCGGCGACCAGCTGGCCGAGCTGGCCGCGGCTTGCAAGCGCGAGCAGACCACGGTGCACGGCGCGCTGGCGGCCGCGCTGGCGACCGCCGCCGCGCAGGACGCCGGTGACCGGCCCGGCCCGCTGGTGATCGGTTCGCCCATCACCTTCCGCGACGCGCTGGAGCCGCGGGTCGGCGAGGACGAGATCGGCACCTACGTCGCCACCGTGCCCACGGTGGTCGACTACCGGCCCGGCGCCCCGCTGTGGCCGATGGCCCGAGCGATCAGCCGGGACCTGGCCCGCCGACGGCGACGCGGCGAGCACCTCACGGCGGTCGCCACGCTGGGTCCGGTAGCCCCCAAGTCGGTTGCCAAGAGCCAGCGGTTCCTCCGCTTCATGGAGGAGAAGGGCCCGATCACGCTCTGCGTTTCGAACGTCGGCCGGTACGAGTTCCCGGACGCCGTCGGCCCCTGGCAGGTCTCCTCCGCCGAGTTCATCGCGGGCCTGTCCGTGAACGCGTACTACTGCGCCGCGATCAACACCAGCCACGGGCGCCTGGCCTGGAACTTCACCCATGTCGAGGGTGCCGTGTCCGCGGAGCGGGCCGAGCGCCTGGCCGCCGCCTCGCTGGAGGCGGTCCTTGCCGCCGCCAAATCCTGACGGCCCATCACTTCTCGCACCCTTCTCGAACCGGAGAACCACTGTGTCCAACAGGACGCCTCTGCTGTCCCCTCAGGGGAAGGCCGTCGTCATCACCGGAGCCTCCTCCGGCCTGGGCGAGGCATGCGCCCGCCACCTCGCCCGGGTCGGCTTCCAGGTCTACGCCGGGGTCCGGCGCACCGAGGACGCCGAGCGGCTCGCCGCCTCCGGGGCCGTCCGGCTCACCCCTGTCATCCTGGACGTCACCGACGAGGCCGGTATCCGCGACGCCGCGGACCGGATCGCCGAGGAGACCGCCGACGCGGGCCTGTTCGGTCTGGTCAACAATGCGGGTATCGCGGTGACCGCGCCGCTGGAGTGCGTCACCCCCGAGCTGCTGCGCCGCCAGCTCGAAACCAACGTGGTCGGGCAACTGGCGGTGATCCAGAGCCTCCTCCCGCTGCTGCGAACCGGAGCCGGACGGATCGTCAACATCACCTCGGGATTGGGCAATGTGGCCATCCCCTACATGGGGGCGTACGCGGCGGCCCAGTTCGCCAAGGAGGCCCTCAGCGACGCGCTCCGGCGCGAGCTGGCGCCGTTCGGCATCCCGGTGTCGGTCGTCCAGCCGGGCGCGATCATGACGCCGATCTGGGACAAGATGTCGCTCGAGGCCGCCCGCACCCTCGGCGAGGCCCCGGAGGCGGTGTCGGAGCTGTACCGCGACACGTTCCTGCGCTTCCTGGAGACCAACGAGCATTCGGCGCGCACCAGCGGCACCACCGCCGACGACGTGGCCCGCACGGTGATGCGGGCGCTGGTGAGCAAGCGGCCGCGGACCCGGTACGGCGTCGGCAAGGACGCCACGGGCGGCCGGCTGCTGGCCCGGATGCTGCCGGACCGCGCAATCGACAAGGTCTTCGGCGGCATCGTCACCGCCACCGCTTCCTGAACGTCCGCTCGCCCGGGCCGGGCGGCCGCTCCGCCCGGATCCCCGCTGTCCCGTACGCAACCCCTCACAGAGAAAAGAGCCCCTTCATGACCACTACCCCGCAGGACCTCAAGGACCTCTTCCGCCACAGCCTGGAGCTGCTCTCCAGCGGGCGCATCGAGGAGTGGGTCGGCCTGTTCGCCGAGGACGGCATCCTCGAATTCCCCTACCCCGCATGGGGTTTCGCCAGTCAGATGCAGGGCCGTGAGCAGCTGCTCGGCCAGATGACCATGTTCGGCCAGCAGCTGAAGGTGGAGTTCTCCGAGCCGGAGTTCTACGCCACGGCCGAGGACGGCCTGGTGATCGCCGCGTTCACCGGTGAGGCCACCCTGCTGGCCACCGGCGGCCAGTACACCCAGACGTACCTGTCGGTGGTCCGCTTCGAGGACGGCAAGATCAAGCTCTACCGCGACTTCTGGAACCCGTGGCTGGTCATGGAGGCCGCGGGCGGCGAACTCCCCTGGAAGCAGGCACTCCAGGCGCTCGCCGGCGGGGCGACGGACACCGCCGCCTCCTGACCCTGCGGCAGGCTCCGGCACCCGCCCACCGGCTTCCGGCCCTTTCGCCCGCAACACCCCCTTTCGTACCCGACAGGAGACAGGCTCCACATGAGCGACCAGCACGGCATCGGCAGCACCGCGGCGTCGGACACGGACCGGGCTCCGGACGAGCCGATCGCGGTGATCGGCCTGTCCTGCAGGTTGCCCGGGGCCGACGGGCCCGCGGCGTTCTGGGAGCTGCTCTCCTCGGGGCGTGACGCGATCGGTGAGGTTCCGCAGGGCCGGTGGGAGACGGGGGACGGCGGCCCGGTGGAGCGGCGAGGCGGATTCATCGCGGACGCCGAATCCTTCGACGCGGCCTTCTTCGGCATCTCGCCGCAGGAGGCCCTGGCGATGGACCCGCAGCAGCGGCTGGTCCTCGAACTGGCCTGGGAGGCCCTGGAGGACGCCCGGATCCTGCCGGGCAGCCTCGACGGCAGCAGCACCGGCATCTTCGTCGGCGCCATCTGGGACGACTACGCCAAGCTGCTGCACGAGTACGGCGCCCCCGCCATCAGCCAGTACAGCGTGACCGGCACCCACCGGGGCATCATCGCCAACCGGGTGAGCTACGCCCTCGGCCTGCGCGGGCCGAGCATGACCCTCGACACCGCCCAGTCCTCCTCGCTGGTGGCGGTGCACGCGGCCTGCACCAGCCTGCGCAACGGCGAGTCGACCACCGCGCTGGCCGGCGGCGTCAACCTGAACCTGATTCCGGAGAGCACCCTCGCCCTGGCACGCCTCGGCGCGCTCTCCCCCGATGCGCGCTGCCACGTGTTCGACGCCCGCGCCAACGGGATCGTGCGCGGCGAGGGCGGCGCCCTCGTCGTCCTGAAGCCGCTGTCCTCGGCGCTGGCCGACGGCGACCCCGTGTACTGCGTGATCCGGGGCAGCGCCGTCAACAACGACGGTGCCACGCCCGGGCTGACCACCCCGGGCGAGGACACCCAGAGCGCCGCGCTGCGGGCCGCCTGCCGCCGGGCCGGCATCGATCCGGCCGACCTCCAGTACCTGGAGCTGCACGGCACCGGCACGACGGTCGGCGACCCGGTCGAAGCGCGTGCGGTCGGCGCCGTCACGGCCCCCGGCCGGGCGGACGACCGCCCGCTGCGGGTCGGCTCCGCCAAGACCAACGTCGGCCACCTGGAGGCCGCCGCGGGCATCGTCGGCCTGCTGAAGGTGGCGCTGAGCATCCATCACCGGGCGCTGCCGCCCAGCCTCAACTACGAGACCCCCAACCCGGCGATCCCGATGGACGAGCTGCGCCTGCGGGTCCAGGACGAGTTGGCGGACTGGCCGCACGAGGACGCCCCGCTGCTGGCCGTCGTCGGCTCCCTCGGCGTGGGCGGCACCAACTGTCACATGGTGCTGGCCGAGGCCCCGACCGGGTCCGGAGCCGAGGCCGTTACGACCCCCGGGGCCGACGCCGGGCAGGAGCCGGGCACCGCGCTGCCCTGGGTGCTGTCCGGCCGCACCGAGGCCGCCGTACGCGCCCAGGCCGGCCGGCTCGCCGACCACCTGGACGCCCACCCCGCCATCGGGGCCGCCTCTGCCGGTCTCTCCCTCGCCACCTCCCGCACCGCCTTCGAGCACCGGGCCGCGGTCGTGGCCGGTTCCCGGGCCGAGCTGTTGGCCGGGCTGCGCGCCCTGGCCGGCGGGTTGCCTTCCCCGTACACCGTCGCGGGAACCGCCCGGCCGGGCCGCACCGCCGTGCTGTTCGGCGGGGGCGGCAGCCAGAGCGTGGGCATGGGCCGGGGCCTGTACGCCGCCCACCCCGTCTACGCCTCCGCCTTCGACGCGGTCTGCGACGAACTCGACCGGCGACTCGACCGGCCCGTCCGCGAGCTGATCTTCGCCGCGCCCGGCAGCCCCGAGGCCGAGCTGCTGGACCGCACCGACTACGCGCTGCCCGCTCTGCTCGCGGTCGAGGTCGCCCTCTACCGGCTCTACGAGAGCTGGGGCGTGACCCCCGACTACGTCACCGGCCACTCGATGGGCGAGCTCGCCGCCGCGCACGTCGCCGGAGTGCTGTCGCTGCCCGACGTGTGCACCCTGGCCACCGTACGGGCCCGGCTGATCCAGTCCCGGGCGGGCGGCGCGATGGCCGCGGTGCAGGCGGGCGAAGAGGAGGTCCTGGCCTCCTTCGGCGAACTCGCTGACCACGCCGGCGCGGTCGGCATCGCCGGCCTCAACTCCCCGGACGGGACCGTCGTCTCGGGTGACGAGGACGCCGTACTCGCCGTGTGTGCGTACTGGAGGGAGCGGGGCCGCAAGACCAAGCGGCTCGCCGTCAACGTCGCCGGGCACTCCCCGCACATGGACGCGATCCTGGAGGAGTTCCGGCTGACCGCCGAGAGCCTCAGCTACTCCCCGGCCCGGATACCGGTCGTCTCGAACGTCACCGGCACGATCGCCACCGACGAGCAGCTCACCGATCCCGGTTACTGGGTCCGGCACATCCGCGCCACCGTACGCTTCGCCGACGGGGTGCGCGCGCTGCGGGACGCCGGGGTCAGCACCTTCCTCGAGCTGTCCCCGACTCCCGTGCTCACCCAGGCCGTCACCGCCACGCTCGAAGGCGACGAGCCGCGCCCGGCCGCCTTCGCCGCACTGGTACGCGACCGCGACGAGCAGCAGTCCGCGATGGCCGCACTCGCCCAGCTGCACACCGCCGGGGTGGTCTGCAACTGGCACACCGTGTTCCCGGCGGGGACACCGCTGAGCCCGCTCCCGCCGTACGCCTTCCAGCGCAAGCGCTACTGGCCCGACCCGGCCGGCCGCACGCGGGCGAACGGGCCCGGCTCCGGCGGGCTGCGCGCGCTCGGCACCCCCGGCACCCCCGGCACCGATGAGGACGGCGGGCCGGCGGCCGAGCTGCGGCGGCGGCTGGCCGCCCTGTCCGAGGCCGAGCAGGAACGCTCCCTCCAGGCGGTCGTCGACGCGGCCGCCGAGGTGGTGCTCCAGCAGCCCGGCGGTGAAGGTCTCGATCCGCAGGCCGCGTTCTCCGACCTCGGGTTCACCTCGCTGCGCGCCGTCGAGCTGCGCAATCACCTCGAGACGGCCACCGGACTGCGGCTGCCCGCCTCACTGCTGTTCGACTTCCCGACCCCCGCCTCGCTCGCTGCCCACCTGCGGACCGAGCTGGCGGCGTCGTACGACGTCCAGGGCGGGCCGGAGCAGCGGGAGCGGACGCAGGGCACAGGTGCCGGCGCTGCCGTCGCTTCCGCCGTCGCTGCCGACGAGCCGATCGCGATCGTCGGTATCGGGTGTCGTTTCCCGGGTGGGGTCACCGGCCCGGAGGAGCTGTGGCGGCTGGTGGCCGAGGGGCGGGATGCGATTTCCGGTTTCCCGGAGAACCGGGGTTGGGATCTGGAGTCCCTTTACGATCCTGATCCGGAGCATCGCGGGACCTCGTACACGCGTCGTGGTGGGTTCCTGTACGACGCGGACCGGTTCGACGCGGAGTTCTTCGGGATCAGTCCGCGTGAGGCGCTGGCCACGGATCCGCAGCAGCGGTTGTTGCTGGAGACTGCGTGGGAGGCGTTCGAGCGGGCGGGTATCGACCCGGCGAGCCTGCGCGGCAGCCGAACCGGCGTGTTCACCGGCCTGATGTCCCCTGACTACGGGCCGCGGCTGCACGAGGCCGTGGAGGACACCGACGGCTATCTGCTGACCGGCAGTTCCAACAGTGTTGCCTCGGGCCGGGTCGCGTACACGTTGGGGCTGGAGGGGCCGGCGGTCAGTGTGGACACGGCGTGTTCCTCCTCGCTGGTGGCCATGCACCTGGCTGCCCAGGCCCTGCGTCAGGGTGAGTGTTCGCTGGCGCTGGCCGGCGGTGTGACCGTGATGTCGACCCCGGGCACGTTCGTGGAGTTCAGTCGGCAGCGCGGGCTGTCGGAGGACGGGCGTTGCAAGGCGTTCTCCGACGACGCGGACGGTACCGGTTGGGGTGAGGGTGCGGGTCT
>NZ_JBIVFO010000078.1:0-15909 GCF_044748225.1 Streptomyces sp. NPDC090021
TCCCCCCCCCCCCCCCCCCCCCCCCCCGGGGCCCCCGGGGGGGCCCCCCCCCGGGGGGGGGCCGGCCCCGGCGGCCCCGCACGGGGCACTCAGGCGGAGGTGGACAGGATGGTGTCCTCCGGCCTGCGGGCCGTGGGCCGGGTGCTGCCGGCGACGATCAGCGCGAGTAAGACCGCGGCCGCCTCGCTCTGCAGGATCCGTGCCGCCTGCTTCAGCCGGCCCGGATCGGGGACCGGGATGGACAGGGCCACGCATTCCGGACTGGGACCGGCGGTGATCGGCACCGCCGCGCACACCGTGCCGAGTGCGTACTCCTGGAGGTCGAGCAGGGGCGTGCCGGGCGGGCGCTCGTCGAGTTGCCGGAAGAGCACCTGCCGACTGGTGAGGGTGTGGGGGGTGAAGGGCACGAGCCGGTGGCGGGACAGGTGGTCCCGCCGGTCGTCGTGGTCGAGCTGGGCCAGCAGAGCCTTGCCCACCGCGGAGGCGTGGGCGGCGACCCGGAAGTCGACCCACTCCTCGACCACGGGCGTGGCCGGACCGTCCGCGTACTGGGTGATGGCGACCTCGCCGTCGATGTAGCGGGCGACGTAGACGGCGGCTCCGACCGCGTCCCGCAGCCAGGCCAGTGTCTCGCGCAGATGCCCGCGGCCTTCCACGCCGTCCGTCTCGCCCCGCAGCAGCGCGTGACCGGCGACGTAGACGTCCCCTCCCACCGGCGTGGCCAGGCTCGCGCGGACCAGTTGCTCCACGGCCCGGGCCAGGACCAGTTGCGGCAGCTTCGTCTCACGGGCGATCTGTGTCAGGTTCACACCGCTCGAACAGCGGTTGACGACCTCCAGGACGCGCAGCGCCTGGTGGACGGATTCCAGCGCCGCCGGGGCCGGGCGTCCCTCGGGGGACGTACGGGCCGCAGGGGTCGGCTGCGGCTGTTTCAGCGCTTCCAGTGACCAACCGTTCGCCTGCTCCGTGAGGTGCAGGGGGTTGAGCCGGGCGTTCTGCGCGACGGCCACGGCGACCTGCGGGCCGGGGGTGAAAACCTCCCCGAGGTCGGGGTGCTCCTTGCGGGGGCGCGCCATGAGGGCCCGCCGCAGGCGTGCCGGGAGCCGCAGTGGCGGCCTGGCCCGGCCCGGTCCGCCGGTCAGCGAGGTGAGGTCCTGGGTGGTGATGGGCGGGGACGTCCAGATCACCGAGGCTCCGAGGGCCTCTTCGAGGTCGTGCGGGATCTGCGGCAGGGACGGCAGATGGTCATCGGGTGGCAGGGCGTTGCCCTGGCGTTTCCAGTACTGGGCGGTCGCGACCTCGGCGCGGGAGAGGTGGTGGAGGTAGAGGCAGCGGGCGGCGGTCTGCGAGCCCGCCCCGGCGGCGTACTGGAACCAGAACTGCGCGCCCTCCGTCCGGTCGGCGAGGTGGAGCAGGCAGCCGAAGAGCAGTGCCGAGTCCACGCCGTGCGGCCAGGAATCGACGGCCAGGGCGCGTTCGGCGAAGTCCCGGCTCTCCACGAGGCACCAGGTCAGGTCGTCCAGGCCGCGGGCGGCCCGCACGTGGCAGGCCGCGTCGAGGACGAGGTCGTCGTCGGCGGCCGGGTCGGCCGGTCCGCACGCGGGGGCGGTGGGCGCCCCGGACGGATCGCCGGGCGGCGCCGAGCGGGCGCGGTCGTCGGCGATCCGGCGGGCGATGCGGCGCCGGGCCGCGCCCTCGTCGTATCCGGCGTACTCCTCCGCGAGGACCGTCGCGTCCGCCAGGGACGCGTCCAGTTCGCACAGCGGCATGTCGCGGTGGCGTGGCACGTCGCTCACTGGTCCTTCTCCTCTCCGGGGATCCAGTCCACCCCGAGCTTGCGGGACAGGGTTCGGCGTGCGCCGCGGATGTGCGACCGGACGGTGGCGGGGGAGATCCCCATCATCCGGGCGACCGTGTCGCAGTCGTTTCCCAGCAGAAAGGCGAGCAGCACCACGTCGTACTGCCGCTCCGACAGGCCCGCGATCGCCGCGTACAGCCCGAGTTTCGACTCCAGCAGTTCCAGCCGTTCGCGTGAGGAGCGGCGCAGCGCCGCGAACCAGGCCGTCTCCACCATGGCCACCTGCCTGCCCAGCACGGCCAGCCTCCGCTCCACGTGTTCGCGCAGCACCGCCCAGGCGAAGCCGTGCAGGCTCGCCTCCTTCAGCGCCTGCCGCCACACCTTGAGCAGGAAGGTGAACACGTCGTCGACGACTTCTTCGGCGTCCTTGGGGTTTCCCAACTGCAGGTGGGCATAGCGCAGATAGGCTCGGTGCTGCTGGGAATGGAAAGCGGTGAACTCCACCGGCAGGACGCCGGCGAGTGCACTGGAGACCGCCCGGTCTCCCGATGGGTCCTCCCCTTCGTTCATACGCTCCCCCACAGCTGTCCGCCGCCGCCCGTCGGGGTGGCGGTGTACCGGCGATGGCGGGATCCGGTGACTGCGGGGCGGCGGCCGGCGGATGGCTCGCCGTTCTCTCTCTCCGACCCGGGGCCCGGCAGGCGCACTCGCGCCCGGAACACATCGATGGCGACAACGCTGACCGCGGTGGTGACCAACAGCGCAAGGGCGACCGTATCGACGGCATTCACGTCGGAGTGAACCTTCCCGGTGGATCGGATGCGGCCGGCTGCCTGCCCCCGCACCAGCAGCCGTGGAGCGACGGCGCTCCCACTCATCACCCCATCGGAAACCGGGCCCGATCGTGCAAGGCGGTCTTCGGAAATCCCGGGAACGAAGCGCATTCGCTTCCCCGCGCGCCCCTGGCCCCCCGCGCACGCCCCCGGCCGGCGGGCCGCTCATCACACCGGTCACGGCACTGCGGACGGTCGGTAACGTGGTCGGCCCGGGACGGCTCGGCGCGGGGCGCGGGCGGTCGTTCGACAGCGGGCGGTCAGGAGGCGGTTGTGCGGGGCGGAACGGTAGCGGTGATCGGCGGGAGCATCGCAGGCTGCGCGGTCGCCGCGGCACTCGCGCGGGCGGGCGCCGGGCAGGTCGTGGTCCTGGAGCGGACGAGCGGCCGACTGGAGGACCGTGGCGTCGGGCTGTGCGTGCACGACGAGCGGGCCGTCGAACTCCGGGCGAGCGGCGCCCTGCCCGAGGGCATCGCCGCACATCCGCTCCGGCGGCGCCGTTGGGTGGTCCGCGACGCCGCCGAGGGGCCGGGCGGCCGGCTGATCTGGCAGCAGCCGTTCCCCTTCCACTCCTACCACTGGGGACTGCTCTGGCGCGGGCTGAGGGAGTCCGTGCCCGCCGCGGTGGTCTACCGGCAGGGCGAGGCGGTGACCGCCGTCGAGCCCGCCGGGACGGGTGCCGGTGCCGGTGCCGCAGAGGGGAAGGGTGACCGCGCCCGGGTGCGGCTCGCGGGCGGTTCCGTGGAGCGGTACGACCTGGTGGTGGGCGCGGACGGCTACCGCTCGGTGGTGCGTGCGGCGCTGTGCGCCGACTCCCGCCCGCACTACGCGGGGTACGTGTGCTGGCGCGGGAACGTCGACGCGGCTCGCCTCGGCGAACTCGGCGGCCTCGCCGACCCGTTCCCCGATGCGGTGACCACGGTGTGCTTCCGGGGCGGCACCTGCGTCGTCTACCGCATCCCCGGCCCCGGCGGCCCCCGGGTGAACTGGGTGCTGTACGCCGCTCCCCCGCAGGACGGGCGACTGCGCCTCGACGACCCCACGAGCTTCCCCCCGGGTGCACTGACGCCGGGGCTCGCGGAACACCTCGACGCGTTGCTGGAGCGGGAGTTCCCGCCGTACTGGCGGCGGGTACTCGCGCTGACCGACCCGGCGGACACCTTCGTCCAGCCCATCTACGACCTGGAGGCGACCCACACCGCCGGGGGGCGCCTGCTGCTCGCCGGTGACGCCGCCGGCGTCGTGCGCCCGCACAACACGAGCGGAGCCGCCAAGGCCCTCCAGGACGCGACCGCCCTCGCGGACGGCTGGCGCCGCTCGGACTCCTTCGAGGAACTGCTGGACGGCTACCACCGGGCCCGCGGGGCCGCCGGCCGGGAGCTGGTCGCGCTGGCCCGCCGCCTGGGCCGGGCCCAGGTGGAGCGGACCCCGGCCTGGGCGGCCATGGACGGCGACGGGATGGCCGCCTGGTGGCGGGGCCAGCTCGACGGGGCCCCCGGGATCGGGGGCCGTGCGATGGCCCCGTAGGCGGCGGTGGTGCCGGGGTTATCCGCCGAGGGTGGTGTTGCCGGTGATCGTGCCGTCCGTGCCGGACACCGTGACGGCGTGCCGGACACCGTCGGGGCCGAGGACCACGGCCCGCCAGGCGCCCCCGCCGCCCTCCTGGGCCACCGCGCGCAGGCTCTCCACCTTCCCGCCCTGCACGGCCGCGGCGGCCTTGTCGGCCGCGTCGCCGATGGACAGGGAGGGCAGCGGCGCGGGCGCCTGGGCCCCCTTGCCGGGACCGTCACGCCGCTCGGCCCGGCCCGGGAGGCCGGGGGCCTCGGGGCGGCCGAACCGCTCCCGCACCGCGGGGCCGTCCTCGCCACCGTGACCCTTCCGTGCGCGCTCACCACCGGGCGCCCCACCGTGCGGCCCCCGCTCGGGCCCGCCCTCCCAGCGGAAGGTGTGCGCACCCCGGTCGGCGCGCACGTGGTGGTCGTGGTGCTCGGCCACGGCGACCGCGGTGACCCCGGCGCCCACGACCACCACGGCCGCGCCCGCCACGCCCCATCGGGCGCGCCTGCTGCGGGGCACCAGCCGGGACAGGACCACGCGCTCGCGCTTGCGGGCACCGGCCTCCGGGGCGTTCTCGGACAGCTGCTCGGGCGGCGGCGGAACGGATTCAGACATACGGCTACTCCTCCGGGCAGCCGGGCGCGGGTGCCCGGCTCGTCCCAGAGCATGCTGAGGGAATGCTGAAGCCCGGCTGAAGCCACCTGAAGACCTCTTCAGCCGGGCGTCGGGGGAGCCTGCGATGCTGTGCGGCATGCGCGTACTGGTGGTGGAGGACGAACGACGGCTCGCCGTGGCCCTGCAACGGGGTCTGCAGTCGGAGGGGTTCTCGGTGGACGTGGCCCACGACGGGTCCCAGGGCCTGTGGATGGCCACCGAGCACGACTACGACCTCATCGTCCTCGACATCATGCTGCCCGGGCTGAACGGCTACCGGGTCTGCGCGAAGCTGCGCGCGGCCGGCAACGAGTCGGGGATCCTGATGCTCACGGCCAAGGACGGCGAATACGACGAAGCGGAGGCCCTGGACACGGGGGCCGACGACTTCCTGTCCAAGCCGTTCTCCTATCTGGTGCTCGTCGCCCGGCTGCGTGCGCTCGGCCGGCGTACGGGTGGTGGCCGGCGCCCGCAAGTGATGCGGTTCGGCGACCTGCTGATCGATCCGGCCCGGCACACCTGCTCCCGCGGCGGTACCGAGATCCGGCTCACCGCCAGGGAGTTCGCGATACTCGAGTACCTGGGCCGCCGCTCCGGCGAGGTGGTTTCCAAGCGGGACATCCTGGATCAGGTGTGGGACACCGCCTTCGACGGTGACCCCAACGTGGTCGAGGTCCACGTCAGCGCGGTCCGTCGCAAGGTCGACGCCCCGTTCGGCCGGGCCGCGTTGGAGACCGTACGCGGCGCCGGATACCGGCTGGCGGCCGACGGTGGCTGAATCCGCCGGGCCCTCCCGCCGCCCCGGGCACGTGGGCGAGTTCCTGCGCCGGCTCCCCGGTGCCGTCCTCGACCGGTGGCCGCTCCTGCGCCGGCTCCGGCCCACCACGGTCCGGGCCCGGGCCACCGTGGGTGCGGGCCTGGTGGTGGCCGCGGCGCTGGCGCTCGCCTCGTTCGCCCTGCTCGGGCTCCTGGAGGCCAACCTGCTGCGCAACGCGGAGAACGACGCCCGCCGACAGGCCGAGACCGTGGCGCAGCTCGCCGCCACCGGCCGGCTCGGCCGGGCCCGCCCGCCGGGCCGCGCCGTCGAGTTCGTACAGGTGGTGAGCGCGGACGGGCGGGTGCTGTACTCCAGTCCGAACCTCGTCGGGATGCCCGCCTTCCCGCCGGCCCCGCCCGGGACGCCGGGGACCCGGCTGCACACCTGGCGGGTCCGTCCGGTCGACGGCGATCACCGTCAGCGGGTCGTGCAGGTCGTCACGCAGACTCCGGACGGCCCGGCCACCGTCTACGCCGGGGCCTCGCTGCGGGACGCGGACGCGGCCGACGACACCACCACCGCCGCGCTGGTGATCGGCATGCCGCTGCTCCTGGCCACCGTCGTCCTGGTGACCTGGCGGGTGACCGGGCACGCGCTCCGTCCGGTGGAGGCGATCCGCGCCGAGGTCGCCGGGATCTCCGACCGGGACCTGCACCGCCGGGTGCCGGTTCCCGCGACCCGTGACGAGGTCGCCCGGCTCGCCGAGACCATGAACGCCACGCTGGACCGGCTGGAGGCGTCCGGCATCCGTCAGCGGCAGTTCATCGCCGACGCCTCGCACGAACTGCGCAGCCCCATCACCGTTCTGCGCACGCAGTTGGAGGTGGCGCTGGCCGTCCGGGACCCGGAGCTGTGGCCCGAACTGATCGGTGGGGCCCTGGAGGACATCGAGCGGCTCCAGCACCTCGCGGGGGATCTGCTGCTGCTCGCCCGGATCGACGCGGCCCAGCCCGTGGCGGCCGTGCCGCTGGACCTGGGCGCCCTGGTGCGCGAGGTGCTGGAGGCGCGGCTCGGCGACCGGGTGCCCGTACGGACGGACCTGGCCGCCGCTGTCGAGGTCACCGCCGGCGCGCTGTGGCTCGGCCGTATCGTCACCAACCTGGTCGACAACGCGCAGCGGTTCGCCCGCGGCGGCGTGGAGGTCACGCTGCGGACCACCGGTGGCAACGCCGTGCCGGGTACGGCCGTACTGGAGGTGGTCGACGACGGGCCGGGGATCCCCGCGGCCGACCGGGAGCGGGTCTTCGAACGGTTCGCACGGCTCGACGACTCGCGCAGCCGCGACCACGGCGGGGCCGGCCTGGGTCTGGCCATCGCGCGCGACCTGAGTACGCACCACGGGGGAACGCTGACGGCGGAGGACTGCCCGAGCGGCGCCCGGCTGGTGCTCAGACTGCCGTTGACGCCCCGGGCCTGACGGGCCCGGGCCTGACGGGCCCGGGCCTGACGGGCCCGGCCCCGTGGGCAGGACCGCGCGGGCCAGACCGCGCGGCGCCCGGTGTCCGTTCAGCGGGTCTGGCGGTGCCGGCCGTGCTCGCGCGGGTGACCGGTCGTCAGCAGTACGAGGACCAGGCCGAGGGGCAGCAGGAACAGCAGGAGAAAGGTCATGCGGCGCTTGTGCCCGGCCTGCGGCCGCCGACACGGGTGACCACCCGCATCGGCGGCGTGGCAGGCATCCCGGCCGATTTCGCAGGCCGTTCCTGAGCGGGGGCCGGTGCGGAGCGCCTTACAGGGACCCCTATAGTTAGGTCACCCTAACCGGGGCCTCGTGAGTGCTTCGCGCCGTCGGGCCCACCGAGCAGAAACCGGAATCCGTATGAGACCCGAGTCCACCGCCCTCGCCTCCTCGCGCGCCGACGTCCTGACCGAGACCGTCGAAGGATTCGGCACGGTCCGCTTCACCCCGGTCGATCCCGTCGCGGACTCCGCCGTGCTGCACTCGTGGGTCATCGAGGAGCGTGCACAGTTCTGGGGCATGAACGGCGCCAGCCGGGAACTGGTCCAGGAGATCTACGAGGACGTGGACCGCCGCGACACCCACCACGCGTTCATGGTGCGGCTGGACGACGAGCCGGTGGCGCTCTTCCAGACGTACCAGCCGTCCGAGGACCGGATCAGCGAGTGCTACCCGGTGCGGGAGGGCGACATCGGCGTGCATCTGATGCTGGCTCCGGCGGCCGGCCGGCCCCGGCCCGGGTTCAGCCGGACCCTGATCGGGTCGCTCATCCGGTTCACCTTCCGCGACCCGGCCGTCCTGCGGGCGGTGGCCGAGCCCGACGCCCTCAACGGCAAGGCCGTCGCCCTGATGAACCGGCTCGGTTTTGTCAGTCAGGGCGAGATCACCCTGCCGGAGATCGACCTGCCCGAGGTGCACCTCCCCGAGAAGCGGGCCGTCCTCGCCTTCCTGGACCGCCCCGCCGTGCTCCCGGCCGCCGTGGCGGTCACCGCCCCGTAGTAGGGATGCCGTTGCGATCGGGCCGTGCCGACGGGACCGGTCCGACCGGCGCCCGGTTCCGGCCTTCCATCGGACGGCGGACCGCTACCCGGTGGGCCACCGTCCGGCGGCCACCACCTGGCCGGCCGTGACCTGGGGAGGGTTGGGGAGCAGCGACGCGAGGTGCTCCCGTACGAAGTCCGCAGCCCTCCTGACCGATTCCTCGGTCCCGGCCCGGTCCTCGTAGACGCTGGTCGACACCATCACGCCGTCCCCGGCGTCGACCCAGTAGTAGGCCACGAATCCCGGGACCCGGCGGAGGAGGGGCACGAACCCCTCGTCCACCAGGCGTCCCGCCTCGGCGGGGTCGGTCACCCCTTCGTAACGCCGGATCACCGCATACATGACTGGCCTCCGTCACTTGTCGAGGAACAGGATCTGGTCGGAGGGGCGGGGTATGCGCAGGACCTTGCCGTCCTCGCTGATCTCGATCAGGCTGTGCAGCCCGGTCCGGGTCCTGCCGTCCGCCTTGGGGACGACTTCGGCGCGACCGCCGACGAGCTTCCAGTCCGCCACGTCGTCGGGGATGAAGGGAAGGGTGTCGCCGTCCGGCTCGGCACCGTCGTCCACCCGGAAGGACCCTCTGATCAGCAGCATGGACACGACGGCTCCCCGAAGGCGATACAGGATGCCACTTTCCGTAGACACTCGCTACTCACGGTAACACGCGGTTCCCGGAAAAATGCGGTGCTCCGGCCCCGTCCCCTCCCTAAACTCGCCGTACGCGCTGCCGAAAGGGCACTGCGCGCCTCAAGCCGAGTCAGAAGAGAAGGGGAGCAGCGCCATGTGCACGTACCGCACCGCGGCCTTCGCTCCCCCGTCCCGGTACGACGTGATGCCGGTGTCTCGTGACGCCCGGTGCCGGCTGCGCGGCCGTCACCGCATGCCCGTGACGCACGTCTAGGTCCCGTCCCCTCCGCTGCCTTCCGTACGCCACCGCCCGCCCGGACCCGCTCCGGGCGGGACGGCCGGCCACGGCTGCCGGTCGTGGGTCACGGGGCTGTCGTCAGGCAATTCGCGCCGCCCTCTTCATCTCTTCACTCGAAAGGCCTTGGGCCATGCGCGCCAACGGACGCCCCCCTGCCACCACTTCCCCTGCCCTCACCGCGGTCCGCAACCTGGGCATCCTCGCCCACGTCGACGCCGGCAAGACCACGATCACCGAGCGGATCCTGTTCGCGACCGGTGCCATCCACAAGCGCGGCGAGGTGCACCACGGCACGACCGTCACCGACTACGACCCGCAGGAACGCGACCGCGGCATCACCATCTTCGCCGCGGCCGTCAGCTGTGCCTGGGGCGGGCACCACGTCAATCTGATCGACACCCCCGGCCACGTCGACTTCTCCGACGAGGTGGAGCGCTCCCTGCGGGTTCTCGACGGAGCCGTCGCCGTCTTCGACGCCGTCGCCGGGGTCGAACCGCAGAGCGAGACGGTGTGGCGGCAGGCGGACCGGCACGGTGTGCCGCGGATCGCGTTCGTCAACAAGCTGGACCGGGCGGGTGCCGACCTCGACACAGCCGTCGCGTCGATCCGCCGGCGTCTGGACGTCGTACCCCTGGTGGTCCAGCTGCCCATCGGTCAGGAGGACGACTTCACCGGGGTCGTCGACCTGGTGACCATGCGTGCGCTGCGCTGGCGGACCGGCTCCGCCGACTTCGAGTCGGGGCCGGTCCCCGAACCGCTGCGGGAGGAAACCGGCCGGCGGCGCCGGCTGCTGGAGGAGACGGTGGCTGAGCTGCACGCCGAGGCCCTGGAGGAGTTCTGCGCGGATTCCGCCCTGAGCGACGGGACCCTGTCGCGGGCCCTGCGCGAGCTGACGCTGCGCGGGGACGGCGTCGTGGTGCTGTGCGGCTCGGCGTACCGGAACCGCGGGATCGAGCCGCTGCTGGACGCGGTCGTCGCGTACCTGCCGGCGCCCGCCGACATGCCGCCGGTGCGCGGTACGGCGGACGGCGCGGAGCAGGAGCGCGCCCCCGACCCGGCGGAGCCGTTCACGGCCCTCGCCTTCAAGGTGACGGCCACGGCGACGGGGCGGCTCACGTACCTGCGGGTCTACGCGGGCACCCTGCGCAAGGGCGCGACGGTCCTGGACGCGGCCACGGGCCGTACGGAACGGGTGGGCCGGATCCTGCGGGTGCAGGCCGACCGGCACGAGGACAGGGAGGAGGCGGTGGCCGGTGACATCGTCGCCGTGATCGGGCTCCGGTCCGCCCGGGCGGGCACGACCCTGTGCACCCCCGGCGCGCCGCTCCTGCTCGAACCGCCCACCGTGGCCGAGCCGGTGGTGTCGGTGGCGGTGGAGGCGCGCGGCAACGCCGACACCGGCCGGCTGGCGACGGCACTCGCGCGGCTGGCCGAGGAGGACCCCTCACTGGTGGTGCGGTCCGACCCGGAGTCGGGGCAGACCGTGCTGTCGGGGCTGGGCGAACTGCACCTGGAGGTGGCGGTGGAGAAGATCCGCCGCGGCCACGGGGTGGAGGTCGTCGTGGGCCGCCCGCAGGTCTCGTACCGGGAGACCGTCGTGCGCGGGGTGACCGGCCTGGTCCACCGGCACGTCAAACAGGACGGTGGCGCGGGCCAGTTCGCGCACGTCGTGCTGGACGTCGAGCCGCTGGAGGAGCCGGTCTTCGAGTTCCGCTCGACGGTCGTCGGCGGCCGGGTGCCGCAGGAGTACGCGCGTGCCGTGGAGGCCGGCTGCCGGGACGCGCTCGTCGCGGGCCCGCTGGGCGGGTACCCGGTGACGGGGCTGCGCGTCACGCTCACCGACGGGGCGACCCACTCCAAGGACTCCTCGGAGATGGCGTTCCGGGCGGCGGGCCGGTTCGGGCTGCGCGAAGCGCTGCGGCTCAGCACGGTGGAGCTGCTGGAGCCGGTCGTGGAGGTCACGGTGAGCGTCCCGGAGGACGGCGTCGGGGGCGTACTGGGTGACCTGGCCGCCCGCCGCGGCCGGGTCTCGGGCCAGGCCTCCGAGGCGGGCAGTGCGGTGATCACGGCGATCGTGCCGCTGGCCGAGCTGTTCGGGTACGCGTCCCGGCTGCGGGGCCGGACCCAGGGCCGGGGCGTTTTCACCACCAGGCCGGCCGGTCTGGCGCCGGTCCCGGCCTCGGTGGCGGGTGGCCTGCCGGCCCGGTGACCGGTGCGCCACCCCGGCCCGCCTCCCGGCTCCGGGAGGCGGGCCGGGTGCGAGCGAGGGGTGGGCGGAGCGGTTGTGGCGGGGCGTGCGGCGTGCGCGCTCCGGGAAAACCCGGTGCGCAGTGGGGCGCGGGAGCGCGTAAGGTCTCCCTGTTGATCAGGGGGAAAGGGTATTCATGCAGGTCAGAAGTAGACGCGTGTTCCTGGGTGCGGCCGCGGCCATCGTCGTGGCGTCGTCCGTCGGTGCCTGCACCGGGCGGGGCCCGCAGGGCGACCACCCGCTCGACGTCCCGTCGGACGCGGACCTGCCCGCCGCCCCGGAGTCGCTGGCCCCGGACGGCACCACCATCGTGATCGGCAACCCGTCCGCTCCCCTCTCGGTCCGGGTCTACGAGGACCTGAGCTGTCCTGCCTGCGCCGAGTTCGAGCTGGACGGCAACGGGCCCTACCTGAAACAGGCGGCCCGCAACGACGCGCTGCAGCTCCAGTTCACCCTGGGCTCCTTCCTCGGCCCGGGGTCGAAGTTCGCCGCGAACGCGCTGCGCGCCGCCGTGGACCACGGCAAGTTCGCCGAATACCACGAACTGCTCTACCGCCACCAGGCGAAGGTGCGAAGGTCGGGCGGCTTCACGCGGGACCGGCTGCTGACCCTGGCCGGGAAGGTCCCGGGGCTGCGCGGCCCGGAGTTCGACGCGGCCGTGCTGGAGACGAAGCACCGGGAGTTCGTGGAGGCCTCCGACGAGGCGCTCGACAAGTCCGAGGTCGAGGGCACCCCGACCATGGCGATCAACGGATCTCTGGTCGGTACGGACAGCCGCGGCCTCTATGACGACCGCGACCGCCTCTACCGCCGCCTGCGGAAGGCTGCCGCCACGGCGTAGTGCGTCACGCCGACCACGCTGCGCACACTGTCCGTCGGGGTCGGCTGTCGTCCGGCTCCGGACCGGACTTCTGACACGGGGATGTGACGGGTGAGCGGGACGGAGTCGCCGGCGCGACGGTTCGAGGAGCACCGGCCGCATCTGCGGGCGGTGGCCTACCGGATGCTGGGTTCGCTCAGCGAGGCGGAGGACGCGGTACAGGAGGCGTGGCTCCGGCTGAGCCGTTCCGATGCCGGCGCGGTGGAGAACCTGGGCGGTTGGCTGACCACCGTGGTGGGGCGGGTGTGTCTGGACATGCTGCGTTCGCGCACGGCCCGGCGGGAGGATCCGCTGGAAGACCAGGACGGGCGGGTCCGGCTGCCCGACCCGATCGTCAGCGGGGCGGACGGCCTCGACCCGGAGCAGGAGGCCCTCCTGGCCGACTCGGTCGGGATCGCCCTGATGGTGGTCCTGGAGACGCTCGCACCCGCCGAGCGCCTGGCTTTCGTCCTGCACGACCTGTTCGCCGTCCCCTTCGACGAGATCGCCCCGGTCCTCGGGCGCAGCACGGCCGCGACGCGACAGCTCGCCAGCCGTGGCCGCCGCCGGGTGCAGGGCGCCGTTCCCTCTCCCGATCCGGACCGGGCCAGGCTGCGCGCCGTCGCCGACGCGTTCCTCGCCGCCGCGCGCGGCGGGGACTTCGACGCCCTCGTCGCGGTCCTCGACCCGGAGGTCGTGGCCCGCTCGGACGGCGGTGCGCTGCGCCCCTCCCTGGTCCGTCGCGGCGCGGCCGGGGTCGCCTCGCAGGCGATCACCTTCGCCCGCCTCGCCGAGGCGGCGCGTCCCGCGCTGGTCAACGGGCTGCCCGGGGTGGTCGCGCTGGCGGAGGGCCGGGCGCTGTCGGTCATGGCCTTCACCGTCAGGGACGGCAGGATCGTCGCGCTCGACATCCTCACCGACCCCGAGCGTCTCGCGCGCATCGATCTCAGCGCCGTCGAGGCCTGAGCGGCCACCCGGCCCCGTCGCACCGCCCCGCCGCTCCGACGCACGGGGCGGTTCCGGCCCGGTCCGGCACACAGTCACCCCCTCGGGCGGCCACGGCACTTGAGGCGGTGCAAACCGGCGGGTATCGGCAGCCGGCGGGCCCCGTGGGGGAGCCGGCGGACAGTGGGGCGGCTTCGAGGGCAACGGTCCCTCACCCCTCGTGACGAAGGGAATTCACCAGGTAGTAATTAGGTGAATTCCTGACTGAATTCCCGTCAACAAGCTTCCGCTTCATATCTCGATTTGATAACAACCCGCCCGGAAAGGACTGGACCTTTACCTCGCAACGCGCGTAACACCCTTGCTTTTATTGACAGTTGAGGGTTCGTCAAATCATGCCGACAGGTAACGGAATGATTTCTCGAACCGCGCCCCCGTTTGTCCGAATTCTCCGCGGCATTCGTCTGGCAGGCTTCCGCGCACCCCACCAGTACGACAACGATTTGAGGTGCCCATGACAGGACGTCGCAGACGCGCTGCCACCCCCCACCGCCGTAAACCCCGGCGGTTGATACTCGCCACCGCCGCCGTGGCCGCGGGAGCGGTGATCGCCGCGGGCATCGCCTACTCCGGGCTCGGCGACGGTGCCCAGGCCGCCGGATCCGTCGAGGCCGCGGCCTCCGCTCCGGCCGCCGCCCCCGCCCGCGACCAGGAGCCGGAACCCCTGTCCGCCGCGCCGGCCAACGAGAACACCCGCGGCCTGATCTACGACGGTCTGCAGCCCGCCCCCAAGGGCGACCGCTGCGTAGGCGTCTACCGCACCGGCGACGGGCACTGCACCCACGGTCCCGACGCACCGCCCAAGGGCGTCGACATCACCAAGGACGTCCCGCCGGCCGTCAAGGAGACGGCCCCGGCGGCCGATCCGGCCAAGCCCTCCACCGACGACCCCGCCAGCAAGGAAGGCGGCGGGCGTCCTCAGGACGCGCCTGCGGCCGACGCCGCGGGCACCAAGGACGCCGCGCCCCAGCCTGCCGCGGCGGAGGGCGGCCAGGCCGTCGCCGCGGGCCCCGCGGGCCAGACGGTCCAGTGCGACGGCGACGGCAGCACCGGCAACCGCGTGCAGGTCGTGTACGTCCACGCCCCCGGCAAGGACCGCTACTCCGAGTACGTCGCCTCGTTCCGCAAGTGGGCGGCCGACGCCGACCTCATCTACTCGGCGAGTGCCAAGGAGACCGGCGGCGTCCGGCACATCCGCTACGTCACCGCCGCGGACTGCACCCCCACCGTGCTCAACATCGAGCTCCCGGCCAACGCCCTGGCCGAGTTCAGCGCGACCAACAAGGCGCTGGCCGCCAAGGGCCTCGACCGCCGCGACCGCAAGTACATGATCTTCGCCGACAGCCAGGTCTACTGCGGCATCGGCACCTTCGCGGGCGACGAGCGTCCCGGCCAGGCGAACCAGAGCAACTTCGGCCCGTCCTACGGGCGCACGGACTCGGGCTGCTGGGGCGGGCACACCGCCGCGCACGAACTCGGCCACAACCTGGGCGCGGTCAACAACAGCGCCCCGAACACCAGCCGCGGCGCGCACTGCACCGACGAGTACGACGTCATGTGCTACTCGGACACCCCGTACTACCCGAAGATGCGCAACGTCTGCACCAACAAGGCGTCCGAGAACATCCTGGACTGCAACCACGATGACTACTTCCACACCAATCCCAAGCCCGGCAGCTACCTGGCCACGCACTGGAACATCGCCGACAACCAGTTCCTGATGAAGAACAAGGGTGGTGGCGGCGGCACGGACCCCGGTCCCAACCCGAATCCGACGCCCACGAAGAAGCCCAGCCCGACCCCGACGAAGAAGCCCACGGGCGGGCCGACCGCGACCGCGGCCCAGATCCAGTCCAACTCCGTCGTCGTGAGCTGGCCCAAGGTCGAGGGCACCGCCTGGTACCAGGTGATGCTGAACGGCAAGCACCTGGTCTGGGTCCAGTCGCAGGTGCTGCGCATCTACAACCTCCAGCCCAGCACCTCGTACTCGGTGACCGTCTCGGCCCGTGACGCCTCCGGCCGCGACAGCGGGCCCGGCAAGGCCGCGACCTTCCGTACGAGCGGCACCGGCGGCGGAGCGACCACCCCGGGCAGCCGCTACACGCTCGGCAACGGCAGCACCGGCATGGCCGCGGAGGTCTGGGGCGGACGCACCGCCGACGGCACCGTGCTCGTCGGTGGCCGCGCCAACGGCTACGCCCAGCAGCAGTGGTACTTCGACGACGCCGGCAACGGACAGGTCCGCATCAAGTCCGCGGTCTCCGGCAAGTGCCTCCAGCCGGGCAGCTCCCCCGCCCCGGGCATGTGGGTCTCCCAGCAGCCCTGCGACAGGAACAACGGCGCGCAGGCCTGGAAGCTGACGTCCCGCGGCAGCACGGTCACCGTCACCGACCCGAGCGGCGGCTTCGCCCTCACCGTCAGCAACCGCCCGTACTACGGGAACTGGCTGCTGGACCTCCAGCGCGCGGACGGCCGCGCGGCGCAGGCCTGGACCCTCCAGAAGTCCGGCTGACCACTGCCACCACGCCCGGTGCCCGGGCGCAACCCACGCCCGGGCGCCGGGACCACCCCGTGACGCCGTGATCCCGCGCCGGGGGGGGGGCGCCCCCCCGCGGGCGCGCCCCCGGGGGCCCCCCCCCCCCCCCCCGGCCCCCCCCCCCCCGGCCCCCCACACCCCGCGCCCCCCCCCCCCCCCCCCCCCGCGGGACCCCTCAGG
>NZ_JBIVFO010000079.1:0-13728 GCF_044748225.1 Streptomyces sp. NPDC090021
CCTCGTAGCGGAGCTACTAGGACATTCGGCTCGTGCGCCGAGGGTGCGTGCCGGGCGTCGCGACGCCGCGGGGCAACTCAATACAGGCCCTAGGGTGGAGGGACGAGGAGACGGCCCGAGGAGGCAACCGTGACCGAGCGCAAACCGCCTGGCGTGGACTTCGAGTCCTTCGTGGACCGGCAGATCAGGCAGGCCACCGCACGCGGCGACTTCAAGGAGCTGCCCGGCTTCGGCAAGCCGATGGCCTCGCTCGATGCCCCGTACGACGAGCTGTGGTGGATCCGGGACAAGATGCACCGGGAGGGCTTCGCCGCCCTCCCGCCTGCGCTCGCGCTGCGCAAGGAGGCCGAGGACGCCCGCGGGGCGGCTGCGGCGGCGCGCACGGAGCGCGAGGCGCGGGCCCTGCTCACCGAGGTGAACGAGAAGATCCGGGCGGCCCTGCGGATGCCCCCGCCGGGCCCTCCCCTGAACCTGAGGGAGTTCGACGTCGAGGCCGAGCTGCGGGCCCGGCGCGCGGGGCGCGCCTCGTAGGGTTCAGCCCTGGGGCCAGGCGTCGGCGAGCATCTGGCGCGTATCCGCCAGGAGTTGGGGCAGCACCTTGGTGTGACCGACCACCGGCATGAAGTTCGTGTCGCCGCCCCAGCGGGGCACGATGTGCTGGTGCAGGTGGGCGGCGATGCCGGCGCCGGCCGCCGCGCCCTGGTTCATGCCGATGTTGAAGCCGTGGGCACCCGAGGCCTTGCGGAGCGCCGTCATCGCCCGCTTCGTGAGGTCGGCCAGCTCGGCCGTCTCCGGGGCGTCGAGCTCGGTGTAGTCGGCGACGTGCCGGTAGGGGACCACCATCAGGTGGCCGCCGTTGTACGGGTAGAGGTTCAGCACGGCGTACACGTGCTCGCCCCGTGCCACGACCAGGCCGTCCTGGTCGGACATCTCCGGAATCCCGCAGAAGGGGCAGCCGTCCCCGGCCTCCGGGCCGGTCGGCTTGTTCTCCCCTTGGATGTAGGCCATCCGGTGGGGCGTCCACAGCCGCTGGAACGCGTCCTGCGTGCCGACCCCGATCTGCTGCTCCGGCTCAGTCGTCATGGCATGCAGCATATGACCTTGCCCGTGCGGACGAGGAAGGCCCCCGGAAAGTGATCACTTTCCGGGGGCCCGCACCGTACGGATCAGACCTGGACGCGGTCCGCGACGACCTTCGCCAGCTTGGCCAGCGCCTCGTCCTTGGGGATGCCGTTCTCCTGCGAACCGTCGCGGTAGCGGAAGGAGACGGTGCCCGCGGCCATGTCCTCGTCACCGACGATGATCATGAACGGGACCTTGAGCTTCTGGTGGTTGCGGATCTTCTTCTGCATTCGGTCGGAGGAGGCGTCCACCTCCACCCGCAGGCCCTGCTTCTTCGCCGCGGCGGCGAACTCCTGCAGGTACTCGACGTGCCCGTCGCCGATCGGGATGCCGACGGCCTGGACCGGGGCCAGCCACGGCGGCATGGCACCCGCGTAGTGCTCCAGGAGCACGGCGAAGAACCGCTCGATCGAGCCGAACAGGGCACGGTGGATCATGACCGGCCGCTGGCGGGAGCCGTCCGGGGCGGTGTACTCCAGGTTGAAGCGCTCCGGCAGGTTGAAGTCCAGCTGCACGGTCGACATCTGCCAGGTGCGGCCGATGGCGTCGCGTGCCTGCACGGAGATCTTCGGACCGTAGAAGGCGGCGCCGCCCGGGTCGGGGGTCAGCGGGAGGCCCTGCTTCTCGGCGACCTGCTGGAGGACCGCGGTGGCCTCCTCCCAGACCTCGTCCGAGCCGACGAACTTCTCCGGGTCCTTGGTGGACAGCTCCAGGTAGAAGTCGGTCAGACCGTAGTCGCGCAGCAGGTTCAGCACGAAGGTGAGGGTGCGGTCGAGCTCCTCCGCCATCTGCTCACGGGTGCAGTAGATGTGCGCGTCGTCCTGGGTGAAGCCGCGGGCACGGGTCAGGCCGTGCACGACGCCGGACTTCTCGTACCGGTACACGGTGCCGAACTCGAACAGGCGCAGCGGCAGCTCGCGGTAGGAGCGGCCGCGCGCGTCGAAGATCAGGTTGTGCATCGGGCAGTTCATGGGCTTGAGGTAGTAGTCGGTACCACCGTCGAGCTGCATGGGGGGGTACATGCCCTCCGCGTACCAGTCCAGGTGCCCGCTCTTCTCGAAGAGGGCGCCCTTGGTGGCGTGCGGCGAGTAGACGAACTCGTAGCCCTCCTCCTCGTGCCGGCGGCGCGAGTAGTCCTCCATGACCCGGCGGATGATGCCGCCGCGCGGGTGGAAGACGGCGAGGCCGGAGCCGATCTCGTCCGGGATGGAGAAGAGGTCGAGCTCGTTGCCGAGCTTGCGGTGGTCGCGCTTCTCGGCCTCGGCGAGGAAGTCGAGGTGGGCCTTCAGCTCCTCCTTCGACGGCCACGCGGTGCCGTAGATGCGCTGGAGCATCGGGTTCTTCTCGCTGCCGCGCCAGTACGCGGCGGCGTTGCGCATGAGCTTGAACGCCGGGATGGTGCGGGTGGTGGGCAGGTGGGGACCGCGGCAGAGGTCCTTCCAGCACAGCTCGCCGGTCTTGGCGTCCAGGTTGTCGTAGATGGTCAGCTCACCGCCGCCCACCTCGACGTTCGCGCCGTCGTCGGTGGACGCGGAGCCCTTGATGCCGATGAGCTCCAGCTTGTACGGCTCGTCCGCGAGCTCCTCGCGGGCCGCCTCGTCGGTGACGACGCGGCGGGAGAAGCGCTGGCCGCGCTTCTGGATCTCCTGCATCTTCTTCTCGACGGCCTTGAGGTCCTCCGGGGTGAAGGGCCGGGCCACGTCGAAGTCGTAGTAGAAGCCGTCCCGGACCGGCGGGCCGATGCCGAGCTTGGCCTCGGGGAACAGCTCCTGCACGGCCTGCGCCATCACGTGCGCGGTCGAGTGGCGCAGGATGTTGAGGCCGTCCTCGGAGGAGATCTCCACCGGCTCGACGGTCTCGCCGTCCCGCACCTCGTAGGCGAGGTCCTTGAGCTCGCCCGCGACCCGGGCGGCGACGATGGTGCGCTCGCCGGCGAAGAGCTCCGCCGCCGTAGTGCCCGTGGCCACCACGCGCTCGTCCCGCTCGGAATCGCGTTGGATGATCACACGGACGTCTGACACCGGTCACTCCTGACTCAGGGGATGCGCGAGCGAACGCCGCGCGCGTGAATCGTACCGAGCCGAGTGGCTGCGCCGCTAAACGGTTACTCCCGGGCTCCGCCCGGCCCCCGTCCCTTCCCCTGGACAGCCGCAGGCGGCGCGTGCGGCGGGGCCCGAGGCACGGCACGGCCCGGGCTCCGGCCGGACGCGGGCAACCGCAGGCGGGGCGTGGGCCGGGGTCCCCCCGGGACCTCTCCTCGGCTCGCGAACCCTGGCGGGACCGGCCCGCCGCTCAGCGGTGGGTTCGCTCGGCCTGCGGGGAGATCCCGGTGCGCCCCCACCCCACCCGAAACCCCGGCCGGACCCGGGCTCCGGCCCGGCGCGGGCTCCGGCCCGGCGCGGGCTCCGGCCCGGCGCGGGCTCCGGCCCGGCGCGGGCTCCGGCCCGGCGCGGGCTCCGGCCCGGCGCGGGCAACCGCAGGCGGGGCGCGGGGCGGGGTCCCCCGGGGCGTGGAAACCCCGGCCGTGGGGTGGGGACGCTCCGGGGCGTCCCCGCAGGTCGAGCGAACCCACCACCGGGTGACAGGCCGGTCGCGCTCGGGGTTCGCGAGCCGAGCAGACGCCCCCGGAGGGGTGCCGCCCCGCACCGAAGCCACCGCCGCGCCCCGCAGGCGCGGGCCGCCCGTCCGAAGCCCCGCCGCCACCCGCGAAGCCCCGGAGGGGTGCCGCGTCCGCCGGTGGGAAATTCGGTGGCGCCCGCGGAGGGTGCCGGTAGCGTGAGGGGCCGCCCCAGCCCCCGGAGGGACCCGTATGCCGAGCCCGCAGATCCGCCGCCTGGACCTGGCCGACGACGCCACCGCCGTCGCCGTGCACCGGATCGGCCGGGCCGCGTACGCCGTCGAGGCGGAGCTGATCGGCTTCGACGGGATCCCCGCCCTGCGCGAGAGCCTCGCCGAGATGCGCGCGCAGGCACTGCACTGGGTCGGGGCCGTCTCCGGGGACGGGGAGCTGGCCGGGTTCCTCGCCTGGGAGGAGGAACCGCACGACGGCACCAGCACCGGCACCGGGATCGGCACAGGCGTCTCCATCGACCGGCTCTGCGTGGCTCCCGCCTTCTTCCGCCGGGGCGTCGCCTCCCTGCTGCTGGGCCACGCCCTGGCCGAGCTCTTCCCCGGCCGCCCGGTCCGGGTGACCACCGGAGCGGCCAACACCCCGGCCGTCCGGCTCTACGAGGCGCTCGGCTTCACCCGCGGCCCGGACTTCTCCCCCGCCCCCGGTCTGGTCATGGCCTCCTTCAGTCGTCCGACGGCAGCACGTCCGCAGGGTCGAGGGACTCGTCCAGGGACTTCATGAGGCGGTCCCGCTCGACCTCGTCCAGCGGGACGGGGCTCACGTCCGTGGCATCGGTGAGCCGGCGGAAGCCGCCCCGGCGCTGCAGCCGTCCGCTGATCCGGATCGGCAGGCCCACCAGGTGCGCGTGGCCGGCCACCCGGTACGCCTCCTCGTCGAGCGCGGCGCGTACGTACGGGACCTCCGCCCCGGCCAGGACCCGCAGCCGCACCGTGCCCCCGCCTCCCGGGGCCGAGCGCCGCATCCGGACCACCGCCCCCGCGACCCGCACCTGTACGGCCGGCTCGTCGCGGGTGTAGCGCGCGGCCGCCTCCCGCAGGACCGGCAGGTCGCCCGGGGAGAACTCCACCGGCTCCGGCCGGGCCGCGCAGCCCGCCGGGACCCCCGCCGCCGGCGCCCAGGCGAGTGCGACACGGGCGCCCTCCGAGCCCCGCACCAGCGCGATCAGCGCCTCGGCGAGCTCCCGGCTGACCCCTGCCGCGACGGCGGCGTCGAAGGCCTCCATCCCGCCGGTGGCCCGCTGGTAGTCCACGGCCTCGCGGGCCGCGTGCAGCGCGTGGTGCAACCGCGTCACGGTGCCCCGCCCACCGTCCACCGGCACGTACGCGCTCAGCTGCCGGCCGCCCGGCTGCGGCCCCACCAGGACCGCGTCCAGGACCCGTTCGGCCTGCGCGCGGTGCCGGGCGCCGTAGTAGCCGGCCCTGGCCCGGGCCGCGAGCGCCCCCGCCAGCAGCAGTTGCCGGGCGGCCGAGCGCAGTTGCTCCTGCGCCGTCCAGGCCGCTTCGCCGCCGAGCCCGTACGCCCCCGGCGGGACCTCCCGCTCCCAGCGGATCTCGTCACTGGGCACGCTCAGCCCGTAGAGCACCTCCCGCGCCGACGGGAGCGTGCTGCGCGACAGCGCGGTCAGCGCCTCCTCCAGCAGGTCGGTGCAGTCGGGGAAGGCGCGGTTCTCGGGGACGAGCACGCTGGTGCCGTCCTGCCCGGGCGGTGTCCAGCGCCCGTACCGCCCGGCGGCGCCGCCGCGGCGCAGCCAGCCGTGCCGGTGCAGCAGGGCGCCGAGCACGGCGGGGTCGACCTGCCCGGGATCGGGCGCGGCGGAGCGCGGGAAGCCGGGGAAGTCGGGGAAGTGCCCGGGACTCCCGTGGTCCGGCGGCAGCAGCGGTTCGAGGCTCGGCGGGTGCCAGTGCATCAGGGTGTCCCTCCCGACCCGACCCGGGTCATGATCTCGCACAGCGCCCGGTCGTCGAAGATCCGCGCGGTGGGGATCCGTACGGTGGTCCGGCGCCTGCCGGTCACGGGGTGTCCGGCGAGATTGGTCCAGTAGCAGCAGTGCCGCAGGTCGAGCCGGTCGTGTCCGGCGGCGAGCCACTGGTCGCGCTCCCGCGGGACGAGCATCACGACGAGGATCTTGTGGACGGCGACCGGGGTGCGGGCCAGCTTCACCAGGTGCTCGTTGTCGAGGGTGAAGGCGAAGGTGGGCCCGGGCGGCCGGGGTGGTACCTGGTAGGTCGCCTTCAACTGCACCTTGACGGTGACCTCGTCGTCGACGACGTGCTCGGGGGCGCCGTGACTGACGTGCCAGTCGACGCCGTTGTCGGGGAAGGGCTGGGACAGCGAGCAGCCGGCCGCGGCGGCGACGGCGTGCAGGTATCCCACCTGGAGGGTCTCCATGCATGCGGTGGTGGCGAGTGTGCCGCGCAGCGGTACGGCCCGCGTCCCGTCCGGTGCGCCTGCACCGGTACCGGTCCGCGGATCGATCTGCCCCGCCAGCACCCCGCCCGGTTCGGGCTGTGCGAGCGCCATGGCCGGCTCCCCGTGCCTTCCGGGCTCTGCTCCGGGTGGTGGGTGGGGTGACGACCGGTCATGTGCGCGGTCCCCCATGGTTGTTGTCTCCGCACCCGGGTCGCCGCAAACGGCGTACGGAACAAACAGCCCGGGTATCACCGATTCGGGCAGGGGCGGCACGTTCCGAGGCGGCGGCGCCCGGCTGCACCCCAACTGCCGACCGGGGACGAGGAGTTCGCCATGACACGCTGGTACGAGGGCCCGCTGGCCGCATTCGACACGGAGACCACCGGGGTGGACGTGGAGCAGGACCGGATCGTGTCCGCCGCGCTCATCGTGCAGGAGTGCGCGGGCGGCCGGGTCCGCACGACGCGTTGGCTGGTCAATCCCGGCGTTCCGGTGCCCCCCGGCGCGACGGAAGTGCACGGCCTGACCGACGAGCACCTGCAGCGTCACGGGCGCTGGCCGGCGCCGGTGGTGGAGGAGATAGCCCGTGCGCTCGGGGAGCAGCAGGTCGCGGGCCGGCCGGTGGTGGTGATGAACGCTCCGTTCGACCTGACGCTGCTGGACCGGGAGTTGCGCCGGCACCGGGCGTCGTCGTTGTCGCGGTACCTGGACAACCGGCCTCTGACGGTGCTGGATCCGCGGGTGCTGGACAAGCATCTGGACCGGTACCGCAAGGGCCGCCGGACGCTGACGGACCTGTGCGCGCACTACGGGATCGACCTGGAGGGCGCGCACGACGCGGCGGCGGACGCCATGGCCTCGCTGGAGCTCGTACGGGCGGTGGGCCGCCGGTTCGCCTCGCGGCTGGAACGGCTGACGCCGGCCGAACTGCACACGCTCCAGGCGGTGTGGCACGCGGCGCAGGCGCGCGGCCTCCAGGCCTGGTTCGCGCGGCAGGGGACCCCGGAGGCGGTGGACCCGCACTGGCCGCTGCGACCGGACCTGTCGGCGGCGGCCTAGGTGCTGCGGCCGTAGGGGTTTGCCGTGTCCGGGCGTCGCGACCCGGCGGACCTCTGCGGTCACCGCCCCGGGACGGCGCGGCCCCGGACATGCGGAAGGCCGGCCCGTCATCGACGGACCGGCCTGACCCGGTGGGCGATACTGGGATCGAACCAGTGACCCCTTCGGTGTGAACGAAGTGCTCTCCCGCTGAGCTAATCGCCCGGGAACGCACTGAACAATACAGAAGCCTCGGGGCTGGTTCAAACCGCTTCCCCCGCCGGGCTCCGGCCGGGGGTACTCAGTGCGTACTTGAGTACCCCCGCCCATGTCCTGACCGGGTGACGGGGGCCACACTCCGCATATGAACTCGCCTCTGCCGCCGGCCGAAGAGCTGGCGCTCATCGACCGTGAGCTGGCCCAACTCGATGCCCGGCGCCTGTACTTGCTGGGCCGCCGGGACTGGCTGCTGCGTCTGCTCCAGCAGTCGGGCGCGGCGGCGGTCCGCTGGGGACCCGCCCCGTCCGGCCCGTCCGGCCCGCCCGCCCGGTCCGCCGGACCCGCGAAGGAGGCTTCGGCCCCCAGCGCGCAGAACGTGCTCCTCACGCTGGGCGCGGTGCTGCTGGCCGTGGCCGCGCTGGCGTTCACGCTGGTCAGCTGGGGATCCATGGGGATCGCCGGGCGCTCGGCGGTGCTGGCCGTGGTGACGGCGGCGGCGCTGGCCGCACCCGTGGTGCTGCTGCGCCGCGGGCTGCGGTCGACGGCGGAGTCGGTGGCCGCGGTGGGTCTGCTGCTGACGGTGCTCGACGCGTACGCGCTGTACGCGGTCGGCATGCCGGACACGGACGGCACCGGGTACGCGGCCGGCGCGGCGGCGGTGCTGGCGGCGGTGTGGGCCGGGTACGGGTCGGCGCTGCGCACGCTGCGGCTCCCGCTGCCGGCGGCGGTGGCCGCGGCGCAGCTGCCGCTGCCGCTGGCGGCGGTCGCCGGGGAGGCGGGCCCGCTGGGGCTCGGCTGGGCGCTGCTGGTGACGGCGGCGCTGGACGCGGCGCTGGCGCCGCGGGTCCGCGCGGCGGCGGTCCCGGCTGCCGTGCTGGGCTCGGCGGCACTGCTCGTCGGGGCGGGCCGCTCGTGGTCGGCGGAGTCGGCGGCGCAGGCCCT
The DNA here is from genome assembly GCF_044748225.1 of Streptomyces sp. NPDC090021. Taxonomy (NCBI): domain Bacteria; kingdom Bacillati; phylum Actinomycetota; class Actinomycetes; order Kitasatosporales; family Streptomycetaceae; genus Streptomyces; species Streptomyces sp. NPDC090021. Next base: position 8,363 of record NZ_JBIVFO010000079.1, read on the forward strand.
GGCTCCGGCGGCACTGCTGCTGGCGGGTGCGGCGCTGGGTACGGCGGCGGCCCGGCGGGAACCGCGCGCCTGGGCGGCCGCGCTGGTGGGTGCCGTGGCGGCGGTGGTGGCGGTGGCCGGTGTGGCCCGGCCGGAGCTGGAGCCGGGCTGGGCGGTGGTGGCGCACCTGCTGGTGGGTCTGCCGCTGCTGGCGGCGCTGCGGGTGCCCGCGCTGCCGGAGGCGGTCCGGCGCGGGTCGGTCCTGGCCGGTGCGACGGTGGGCGCCCTGGGCGCTCTGGCGGCGGGTGCGGCGGTGGTGCCGGTGCTGGTGGCCCGGCTCCGGGTGCTGGACGAGGTGTGGGCGGCGACCGCCCCGGTGGCGGATCCGTACGGTCCGGGGGCGTCGGCCGCGGTCGCGCTGCTGATGACGGCGGGGGCGGCGGGGTGGCTGTCGCGGGTGTCGGCGCGGCCCGAGTCCGCGGTCGTGGCGGTGGTCCTGGCCTGGGCGGCCCTGTTCACGGCGCCGGTGCTGCTGGGGCTGCCGGTGGCGGTGGTGTTCGCCGTGCAGCTCGCGGTGACGGGGGCGGCGGGGGTACTGACCCTGCGTCCCCCGTCGCGGGGGGCCGGGATCGCTGCGGCGGTGTGCGCGCTGGCGGGGGCCGCGAACGTGTCTCTCGGCGCACTGGACGGCCGCGCGGCGACCTTCGCGGTGTGGGGGCTGCTGGGGGCGGGCTGCGCCGCGGGAGCGGCGTACGGGCCTGCGGCGCGGTGGGCCCGGTCGGGGGCGGCCGTGTGCGCGGTCGGCTACGGGACGGGGCTGCTGGTGGCCGCGGCCGCGGTGTCGGACCTGGCGGTGGTCTGGTGGGCGCTGCCGGTCCTCGCGGTGCCGGCGTCGGTGGCGGCGCTCGGGGCGCGGCTGGGTGCCGTACGGCTGCCGGCGGAGATCGCGGCGGGGGTGTCGGGTGTCCTGGCGCTGGTCCTGTCCGCGGGGCGGCCGGGGACGCTGGCGCTGGCCCTGGCGCTGGCCGGGGTGGTCTGCGCAGGCGCCGCGGTGCGGCCGGAGCGGCGGGTGCTGGGCTGGGCCGCGGGTGCGCTGTTCGTGGCGGCGACGTGGGTGCGGCTGGCGGAGGCCGCGGTGACGGCGCCGGAGGCCTACACCCTGCCGGTCACGCTACCCGCCCTCGCGGTGGGCTTCCTGCGGCGGCGCCGGGACGCGCGGGCCTCGTCGTGGACGGCGTACGGACCGGGTCTGGCGGCGACGCTGGTGCCGAGCCTGCTGGCGGCCTGGGGGGACACGGGCTGGGTGCGCCCGCTGGTGCTGGGCGCGGCGGCCCTGGCGGTGACGCTGACGGGTGCGCACCGGCGGCTCCAGGCGCCGCTGCTGCTGGGCGGCGCGGTGCTGGCGGCGGTGGCGGTGCACGAGCTGGCGCCGTACGTGGTGCAGGTCGCGGGAGCGCTGCCGCGCTGGGTGCCGCCGGCCCTGACGGGCGTGCTGCTGCTGGCGGTGGGGGCGACGTACGAGAAGCGCCTGCGGGAGGCCCGCAGGCTGCGGGCCGCGATCGGGCGGCTGCGGTAGGGCGGCCGCGGCAGGGCGGGAACGCCAGAGGCCCGGAGACGGTGAATGTCTCCGGGCCTCTGGTCCGGGTGGGCGATACTGGGTTCGAACCAGTGACCCCTTCGGTGTGAACGAAGTGCTCTCCCACTGAGCTAATCGCCCGGACGCACCGCAAACATTACCCCATGTCAGCGGTGCTCTTTGACCATCACTGGTCCTTGAGGTCCCAGGGCAGGACGAGCCCGTACTTCCACAGGTAGAAGCCGATCAGGGCGCCCGCGATGACGAGGCCCGTGGTGGTCAGGATGATGTTGCGGCGGCGCACCTCCGGGTCGAGCGCCTTCTGGGCGGCCTCGGTGACCTTGCGCTTGGTCCAGCGCAGCACGAGGTGGGCCCAGGCGAACTCGGTGGCCCAGATCGCCAGGCCCGCGAAGATCGCCACCCAGCCCGGGCCGGGCAGGACGAGCATGGCGGCGCCCGCGACGATCACCGCGAGGCCGACGACGAAGACGCCGACCTGCCAGCTGAGGTGCAGGGTCCTGCGCGCCTTGATGAAGGCGGGCGCCTTCGAGACGTGCGGCGTCTCCTCCGCCGCGTCCGCAGAGGCCTCTGCGGCGGCCTGCGCGGTGGTGCGCGTGGCGGATTCCGTGGCGGATTCCGTGGCGGTGTCGCCGGCGGCGGACTCGTTCGTTCCGCGGTCACTCCCCGTATTCATGGGTCGAATCTACCCGAGCCCGAAGCACACGGGAACGATGGTTTGGATCCGCCGTCCGAGGGACCCAGAGGTCCGCAAAACGGTCAGAGGGGTTTACAACGACACCGTAGGTGGCATGTCGATTTCGCCGACGTGCGAATCCCCGAGCGCACACTGAGCGAAAGGCCCTGGCGCTTATGAACACCACGGTCAGCTGCGAGCTGCACCTGCGCCTCGTTGTGTCGAGCGAGTCCTCACTGCCTGTTCCCGCGGGCCTGCGGTATGACACGGCCGACCCCTACGCCGTGCACGCCACCTTCCACACCGGCGCCGAGGAGACGGTCGAATGGGTGTTCGCCCGCGACCTCCTCGCGGAGGGCCTCCACCGGCCCACCGGTACCGGCGACGTCCGCGTCTGGCCCTCCCGCAGTCACGGTCAGGGCGTCGTCTGCATCGCCCTGAGCTCACCGGAGGGAGAAGCGCTTCTCGAAGCACCCGCCCGAGCCCTGGAGTCGTTCCTCAAGCGGACGGACGCCGCGGTCCCACCCGGGACCGAGCACCGGCACTTCGACCTCGACAAGGAGCTCTCCCACATCCTGGCCGAAAGCTGAGCCAGGCTCACGGCCGCTCGACACCGTCCGACTCGGGGCGACGGTGCGGAGCGGACAACCACATACGCCTGCGCCGGCGCTGTTCCCGCGGAAGCCACCCGCGAGGATGGCGCCTGTGTGCTGCGCGGGGACCGGCTATTGTCGGGCGGCATCGGCGGCGCGCCCGTCGCCGCAGGCCCGGCCCCCGAGGGAGACACCGTGCAGATCCCACACGACACCCGTCGCGCGCTCGACGTCGTCGTCGCGCTGGTGAACACCGCGGCCGAACCGGACCAGCCCGACGGGCTCTCGGACATCGGCGCGCTGCGCGGCTTCGTCCAGGAGTACTCGATCAGCGACGTCGGCGAGCTCGGCGCCCGTGATCTGGCCGGCGTCCGGACCGTGCGATCGAAGTTCGCCCAGGTCTTCGCGGCGCCCACCGCCCGCGCCGCGTCCGTGCTGATCAACGAGCTCGTGGCGACCGCGGGCACCACCCCGCAGCTGACCGACCACGACGGCTACGACTGGCACGTGCACTACTTCGCGCCCGGCGCGTCGGTGGGCGACCACCTGGCGGCCGACGGCGGCATGGCCCTGGCCTTCATCGTGGTCTCCGGCGAGCAGGAGCGGCTGCGCCGCTGCGAGGCCCCCGACTGCCGGCGCGCCTTCGTGGACCTCTCGCGCAACCGCTCCCGGCGCTACTGCGACAGCCGGACCTGCGGGAACCGGCTGCACGTGGCGGCGTACCGGGCCCGCCGCAAGGAGGCCGACGCGGGACCCTCAGAGCAGGAAGAGGTCGTGCACGGCGGCAAGCAGCAGCAGGATCCCGATCACCGCTAGGAAGATCATCAGGGGCGGCTGGGAGAGCGCGAACAGGCAGCCTCGCGGCTCGTCGGCGACGGGGTCGGGTACCGCGACGGGCACCGCGGGTTCACTCTGCGATGTCTCGAACATGTCGCGCCGATGATGGCGCAGCGCGCCGCCCCGCACCCCTCAACACGCCAACACTCGCGCGGCAGTTCGCTCGATCTCGTGGACGTGTCGCGATCACGCTCCCGCCACCCCGCCCGCCGTGCTTCGCGCCGCCCGGCGCCGCACGCCGAGGCCGCCCCCGCGGCGCGCGCCGCGGACGCGGCGGTCAGATGCCGTGCTTCTTGAGGATGGCCTCGATGTCGGAGAAGTCGTCCTCGGGGGTGGCGGACGGCCGGTCACCGCGGGGCGGGGCGGCCGTGCCCAGGGAGGGCTTGGAGGCGGCCGGGGCGACGGAGTCCGCGGACGCGCCCGCCTTCACCTGCTTCTTCGCGGGCTTCCCGGACCCGCCCGGGCTGCGCCGCTCGACGGCTCGGGTGGTGAAGAGGATCAGCCAGGACAGCCCCAGCAGCCCGAAGCCGATCCAGACCGTCGGATTGAAGACGATGCCGGTCAGCCACTCCACGACACCCGTCATCACGAGGCCGACGGGCACCAGCGAGTAGGCGGCGATCCGCGCGGCGGCCAGGAACCGCCTGCGGTAGGCGGTCACCACGGCGATGCCCAGGCCCGCCGCGGACACCGCGGAGCAAATGGTCTCGGCAAGCATGCGGTCCTCCGGACTGTCGGCGGCGGAGGGGTGTGTCCCGTCCTTTCCCTCCATCGTGCACCGTCCGCCGCCGCAGCGGCCAGGCTCCGCGCCTCCCCCGCGCCCATCTCCGGGAGATCTGGGGCATCCCCGGACAACCCCCTAGGGGTCGGCCTCCCCCCGAGGTGCCGGTCGGTGGGGCGGGTGGGGGCTGGGAGACTGTCCGTATGACCGATTCCGTGATCCTCGACGTCTGGTGCGACCTGCAGTGCCCGGACTGCCACCGCGCCCTGGACGACGTACGCGCCCTGCGGGCCCGCTACGGCGACCGGCTGGACATCCGGCTGCGCCACTTCCCCCTGGAGAAGCACAAGCACGCCTTCGCCGCCGCGCAGGCCACCGAGGAGGCCGCCGAGCAGGGGCAGGGCTGGCCCTACGCGGAGGCCCTGCTGGCCCGTACCGCGGAACTGGCCGAGCGGGGTGAGCCGGTGCTGCTGGACGTGGCCCGCGGCCTGGGCCTGGACGTCGAGGAGTTCGACACCGCCCTGATCGACGGACGGCACATCCTGATCGTCGACGCCGACCAGGCCGAGGGCAAGGCCATCGGGGTGACCGGCACGCCGACGTACGTGATCGACGGTGAGCGTCTGGACGGCGGCAAGGGCCAGGAGGGCCTGCGCGCCCGCATCGAGGAGATCGTCGACCGCCTCCTGACCGCCTGACCCGCACGCCTCCCAGTGCTGTGACCGGAAGGGTTCACCGCCTCACGACGCGCGGTACGGCACCTCGCCGCGTTGTCGGACCACGGAAGTACGTCCAGTACGAGCCGCGGCCCTCCGCCTTGCGATGCACCGCACCGGACGCCGCGAGACGGCAAACCTTTCCGGCCACAGCACTAGTAGGGCTTGGTCAGGTTGGTGTTGTTGGTGCGTGTCCTGTGGGTGCGGTGTGTCGTTGAGGGCATGTGACGCCGGAGGAAATGGCATGTGT
>NZ_JBIVFO010000080.1:0-10332 GCF_044748225.1 Streptomyces sp. NPDC090021
CCGACATCCACGCGGGGATCACCACGGCGGTGATCGTGAACACCGCGGTCGTGGTCCTCGGGATCCTCACCACCGTCCTCTTCCTCCGCACCAAGGCCGCGAAGGACGTGGCCGCCGCCGGCTGATCCGCCGGCCGAAGAGACCCCCTCCCTCCGGGAAGCGTCCCCGGCACGGTCGTCAGACCCGCTCCCGTCGACCGTGCCGGGCCGCCTCCCTCCTTCTCAAGGAATGTGATGGACCTCCGTATCGAAAACCGCGTGTACCTCGTCACCGGTGCGTCGTCCGGCATCGGCGAGGCGACCGTCCGCCTGCTCGCCGCCGAAGGAGCCACCGTCGTCGGCGTCGCCCGCAAGCCGTGGAGCACCGACGCCCTCGGTGAGCGGGTCAGCACCCTCACCGCCGACCTCACCGACCCCGCCGCGGCCCGGCAGGTCGCCGACGCCGTGGCCGAGCGCCACGGCCGGCTCGACGGCCTCGTCAACAACGTCGGTGCGCTGGAATCCCGTACCGGCTTCCTCGACGTGACCGACGAACAGTGGTGGAACACCTTCGAGGTCAACTTCCACTCCGCCGTCCGGATGACCCGCGCGGCCCTGCCCGCACTCCTGGAGTCCGGAGCCGGCTCCGTCGTCCACGTGGCGAGCGAGGCCGCCCGCTACCCCGACCCCGGCATCGTCGACTACGCGAGCTCCAAGACGGCGCTGCTCACCCTCTCCAAGTCCCTTGCCGCGGAGTTCGGCGCACGGGCGGTCCGTTCGAACGTGGTCTCCCCGGGGCCCACCCGCACCGCGCTCTTCGACGCCCCCGGCGGCTTCGCCGAGCAGCTCGGCGAGCGGTTCGGGCTGCCCGCCGACGAGGCCGTCGAGCACTTCATCCGTGAGGAACGCCGGCTTCCCAGCGGCCGCATCGGTACCCCCGAGGACGTCGCCGGTGTCGTCGCGTACCTGCTCTCGCCCCTCGCGGGCCAGGTCACCGGCGCCGAATGGAGCGTCGACGGCGGCGCCCTGCGGCAGATCTGATCCGGCGATGCGTGCTTCCCTCCTCGCCCTCGCGGTCGGTGCCTTCGGGATCGGGACGACCGAGTTCGTCATCGTCGGCCTGCTCCCCGAGGTGGCCGACGACCTGTCCGTGTCCATCCCCTCCGCCGGCATGCTGGTCACCGGCTACGCCCTGGGCGTGGTCGTCGGCGCACCGCTGATGACCGCGGCCGGTGCCCGGCTGCCCCGCAAGACCATGCTTGTCGTGCTCATGGCTATATTTGTCGCCGGCAACCTGCTCTGCGCGCTCGCCGGCGACTACGCCTCCCTCATGGGCGGGCGGCTGATCGCGGCCCTGACGCACGGCGCGTTCTTCGGGATCGGCTCCGTCGTCGCCGCCGACCTCGTGGCCCCGGACCGGAGAGCCAGCGCCATCGCCCTGATGTTCACCGGACTCACCCTCGCCAATGTGCTCGGTGTACCCCTGGGCACCTTCCTGGGACAGCAGTTCGGCTGGCGCTCGACCTTCTGGGCGGTGACCGGGATCGGGATCGTCGGACTGCTCTCCCTGATCACCCTGGTCCCGGCGCAGCCCGCGCCGCAGACCGGGGCCCTGCGCGGCGAACTCGCCGTCTTCCGCAGGCCCCAGGTGTGGCTGGCGCTGACCACCACGGTCCTCGGCTTCGGCGGCGTCTTCGCCTCCTTCACCTATCTCGCGCCGATGATGACGGAACTGGCAGGCTTCTCCGACGGCGCGGTCGCCTGGCTCCTCGTCCTCTTCGGCGCCGGGCTCTGCGTGGGCAACGTACTCGGCGGCCGGGCCGCCGACCGGGCCCTCATGCCCAGCCTGTACCTCATCCTCGGCGGCCTCTGCCTGGTGCTCGTGGTCTTCACCTTCACCTCGCGGGCCGCCCTGCCCGCCGCGGTCACCCTGGCCGCCTTCGGGGCGATCGGCTTCGCCACGGTGCCGCCGCTCCAGGCCCGCGTGATGCAGCAGGCGGCCGGGGCCCCGGCCCTCGCCTCCGCCGCGAACATCGCGGCCTTCAACCTCGGCAACGCCCTCGGCGCGTGGCTCGGCGGCCTCGCCGTCGCCCACGGCCTGGGCTGGACCTCGCCGACCTGGATCGGAGCCGGACTGGCCGCCGCCGGTCTGGGCACCGCGGCCCTCTCCGGCCGGCTCGACCGCAGGGCCGGCCGGGACCGCAACCCGCTCCCCGCACCCCCTCTCCCCACCGACTCCCTCCCCACCGACTCCCTCCCCACCGACTCCCTCCCCACCGAACGGTCCAGCCCTGGACCGCTCCCCGCACGGGACCCCGCCGCCGGTGCCGGGCACGTCCCCCACCCCATCGTCGAACAGAATTCGAGGTAGTTCCATGAACGGTGTCGATCGCCGGACCATGCTCACCCGCAGCGCGGCCGTCGTCGGAGGCGCGGCCGTGGCCGGCGCGCTCGCCGGCCCCGCCGCGGCGGCCACCGACCCCGCCGCCTCCGCGGCGCCCGGCGCGTTCGCCGGAACCGGAGCCGTCGTACGTCCGGGCGACCCGCGCTACGAGATGCTCACCACCGGCAACAACCAGCGCTTCGTCGCACGCCCCGACTACGTCAAGATGGTCCGCTCGACCGCGGACGCCGAACGGGCCCTGAGAGACGCCGTCCGGGCCCGCAAGCGGGTCTCCGTACGCAGCGGCGGACACTGCTTCGCCGACTTCGCCGCCCACCCCGAGACCGAGGTCATCATCGACTTCTCGGAGATGACCCACGTCGGCTACGACCCCGCACGCCGCGCCTTCGTCGTCGAGGCGGGCGCCCGTCTGATCAACGTGTACGAGGCCCTCTACAAGGGCTGGGGCGTCACCATACCCGGCGGCATCTGCTACAGCGTCGGAGCCGGCGGCCACATCGTCGGCGGCGGCTACGGGCTGCTCTCCCGGGCCCACGGCCTGGTCGTCGACCACCTCTACGCCGTGGAGGTGGTCGTGACGAACGGCAAGGGAGGCGTCCGCACCGTCGTCGCCACCCGCGAGAAGAACGACCCCCACCGCGACCTGTGGTGGGCGCACACCGGCGGGGGCGGCGGCAACTTCGGCCTGGTGACCCGCTACTGGTTCCGCTCCCCGGGCGCCACCGGCTCCGAACCCTCCGAGCAGCTGATATCGCCGCCGTCGAAGGTCCTCGTGAGCGCCCTCGACTTCCCCTGGGAACAGCTGACGGAGGCCAAGTTCACCCGGCTCCTGAAGAACTTCGGTGCCTGGCACGCCGCCCACAGCGCCCCCGACAGCCCCTACCGCAACCTCTCCAGCCTGTTCAACGTCAGCTCCAAGGCACACGGCAGCCTGGGCATGTTCACCCAGGTCGACGCCACCGTACCGAACGCCCGCCGACTGCTCGACGACTACGTGGCGGCCATCACCGCCGGTACGGGTGTCACCCCCCGGGCGCTGACCCGCGCCACCGGCGAGCTGCCCGCCATGCCGCAGTTCGCCGAGCCCAGAACCCTGCCCTGGCTCCAGGCGACCCGGCTCGTCGGCACCAACAACCCCACCATCACCAACCCCACCTCGCGCGGAGCGCACAAGTCCGCGTACATGCGCAAGAACTTCACCGACCATCAGATCTCGGCGCTCTACCGCTACATGAGCCGACCGGACTTCAAGAACCCCGACACCATGCTGGTGCTCTTCTCCTTCGGCGGCCAGGTCAACGCCGTCGCCCCCGACGCGACGGCCAACGCGCAGCGCTCGTCCATCTTCAAGATGTGCTTCCAGACCTTCTGGCAGGAGGAGAGCGAGGACGCCTTCTACCTGGGCTGGCTGCGCGACCTGTACGAGGACTTCTTCTCGGCGACCGGTGGCGTGCCCCTGATCGACGACAGCACCGACGGCTGCTACATCAACTACCCCGACCGCGACATCACCGACCCCCGCCGCAACCGCTCCGGCGTGCCGTGGCAGACGCTCTACTACAAGGACAACTACCCGCGCCTCCAGCAGGTCAAGAAGCGCTACGACCCGTCCGACTTCTTCCGCCACTCCATGTCGATCAAGCCTGCCCGAGGCTGATCCCGGACGGATGACGGCCGGCGGTCCACCGCCGGCGGTCCGGCGTCCCCCACGCGACCCTGCCCGCGGTCCCACGACCGTCATCCCTGCTCAGAAGCCCCGCACTCCCTCCCCCGGAGTGCGGGGCTTCTTGCGTTCCCGCCCAACTGTTCGAGTGCCCGAGGGAGTTCGTTGACTGTCCGGGCGGCTCCGGGAAAGCTGGTGACCGGCCGGAAAGAGGGCAGCCGAAAAAGCCCCCTCGCAGAGCGATCCGATCCCCTGGCCACTCCCTCGCACCTCCCCGCGGCACCGCCGTGCCGCCTCCTTCCCCCGACATGCCACGGCCCGATTCCCAACGCGCCAGAAAGAAGAGGAAGCCATGCGTTCCGTCGCCGTAGTCCTCGGCACCCGGCCGGAAGCCATCAAGTTCGCGCCGGTCATCCGCGCCCTCCAGGACGACCCGCGCTTCCAGCCCGTCGTGATCTCCACCGGGCAGCACCGCCAGATGCTGGACGACACCCTCGACGCCTTCGGCCTCACCGCCGACGTCGACCTGAAAGTGATGGCGCCCAAGCAGACCCTCTCCCAGGTCACCTACCGATCGCTGCGCGGCCTGGAGGACTACTTCGCCGCCTCGCCCGCCGACGCGGTCCTTGTCCACGGGGACACCGCCACCACCCTCACCGGCGCGCTGGCCGGATTCCACCTGCGGATCCCCGTCGTCCACGTCGAGGCCGGGCTGCGCAGCGGCCGGCTCGGCTCGCCCTTCCCCGAGGAGGGCAACAGACGACTCGTCGCCCAGGTCGCCGCCCTCCACCTGGCCCCGACCCCCGGCAACCTCGCGAACCTGCTCCGCGAGGGCATCACCGCCGACACCGTCACCGTCACCGGCAACACCGTCATCGACGCCCTGCGCTGGGCCAGCGGCCGCGCGGAGAGCTACGGCGACCCCGCCCTGGCCGACCTCGACGACGACCCGCGCCGGATCGTCCTCGCCTCCGCGCACCGCCGCGAGGCCTGGCCGCACCTGCCGCAGATCGGCCGGGCCCTCGCCCGCATCGCCGACGAGCCCGGCGTACGCGTGGTCGTACCGCTCCACCGCAACCCCGTCGTACGCGAGGCACTCCTGCCGCACATCGGCAGCCACCCGGGCATCACCGTCACCGACCCGCTGCCCTACCTCAGCTTCTGCAAGCTCATGGGCCGCGCCGACCTCATCGTCTCGGACAGCAGCGGCAGCCAGGAGGAGGGCCCCGCCCTCGGCAAGCCCACGCTCGTCCTCGGCGACGTCACCGAGCGCTCCGAGGCCATCGTCGCCGGCACCGCCTGCCTCGTCGGCACGGCCACCGAGGGCATCGTCTCCCACACCCTGGAGCTGCTGCGCGACCGGGCCGCCTACGACCGCATGGCCAACGCCGCCAACCCCTACGGCGACGGACGGGCCACCGAACGCACCGTCGCCGCCCTCGCCCACTTCTTCGGAATGGGCCCCGCGCCCGAACCCTTCGTCCCCGACGACGCCGTCGACGAGCTCAGCGTCGAGCTCGCCCGTACGGCCGACTTCGCCCGCACCTGAGCCCCCGCCCGGGCCCGCACCCCGCGCCCGGACCCGAACGAGAGGAGCACGCATGAGCGCCACCCCGTCCGCCATCGAACGCCCGCTGAACTTCAGCACCCCGTACCTCAGGGCCCACCTCGTGCGCGACGCGGTGGACTACACCGTCGAAGGACGCACCATCGTCGTCAACCCCGGCGTGACGCCCGTGACCATCGCGGAGGAGCCCCGCAAGACCATCCCCCCGCTCTCCTCCACCGTCCTCGCCGACACCCGCATCGAGAAGGCCGACGCGCTCCTGCTGCTGCGCTCAGCCCCCGACGGCAGCGACATCACCGGCATCACCGGGGAACCCGGCTGGTCCCACCTCGCCGACCTCCTCGGCCCCGGCGAGTTCCCCCGCGAAACCGCCCTCCACCGCAGCCCCCAGGACGACATCAACACCGTCCTGTTCGACCCGGCCCACGTACTCGGGGAGCGCGAGACCCCCACGGACCTGCGCGAGTTCAACGTCCGCGCCAACCTCTGGTTCTCGCCCGCCGGCACCGACTGCGCCGTCCACAACAGCCACGACTTCATCGAGGTCCACACCCAGGTCCACGGCCTCGGCCGGATGCAGCGCTTCCGCGACCGGGACCACGCCTCGCTCTACCAGGACGTCCTGATGAGCCCCGGCTACACCACCCCGGACCCGTTCTGCGCCACCGGCCCCCAGTGCACCTACCACTACCCCTGGCACCAGTACCGGGCGGACACCGACTGCATCTGGCTCGCCATCGAATACCACCCCGTACCCCGCGCGCTGCGCACCCTCTTCCCCGTGACCACCCCGAACCCCCTGGAGAACCACTCGTGACCACCACCGGCAACACCAACGAGACCACCCTGCGCGCACCGAAGTTCACCGCCGAGGTCGTCGCCGACCAGCTCCGCGACGGCTACTGGCTGGAGGCCCCGGACATCAACGGCGACGGCAAGCCCGACCTCTTCGGCTACGGGCTCCGCCTGGGCGAGATCTACTGGTACGCCAACGACGGCGACTGGACCCGCCGGCTGATAGCCGACCGGATCAAGATGCCCGTCGGCGCCGACTACGCCGACGTCACCGGCAACGGCCACCCCGACGTCATCGTCTGCTACGACCTGTACGGCCCGATCGGCACGATCCACGACGCCAACACCGAAGGCGGCAAGATCGACTGGCTGGAGAACCCGGGCACCCCCGACAAGGACGAGTCCCGCTGGAAGCGCCACTACGTCGGACGCGCCACCGGCATGCACCGCCTGCGCGCCGGCCACTTCACCCGCACCGACCGCCTCCAGATCATCGGCCTGCCGATCGTCGCCAAGGAGGACGTCCACGCCGTACTGCCCGTCGTGCTGTTCACCCAGCCCGACGACGTGCACACGGCGGAGGAATGGGAGATGACCGTCATCGACGACAGTCACTTCCGGATGATCCACGGCGCGGAGAAGAAGCGCGGCCTGATCCCCGGCTCCGACCTGGAGTCCCTGCTGCTGGCCTCCGACGAGGGCGTCACCTGGCTCCACTACGACGCAGACCGCCAGGAGTGGGTCCGCGAACTCGTCGGCACGGGCGAACTCACCCAGTTCGAGCAGACCGGGTTCCGCGGCAGCGGCGACCTCAACGCCGGCCGCCTCGGCGACGACCCGATGGCCTATGTCGCCGCCATCGAGCCCTTCCACGGCAACACCGTGGCCGTCTACACCAAGGCCGGCGAAGGCCAGGGCTGGAACCGCGTCCTGCTCGACGTCTACGGCGACCCCAACGAGAACGGCGAGGGCCCCGGCCACCAGATCGTCTGCGCCGACTTCGACGGCGACGGCGACGACGAGTTCCTCGTGGCGCTCCGCGGCCCGTGGCCGTGGCAGGGCGTCATGTACTACAAGGCGATCGACGCCGCCAACGGCATCTGGGCCAAGTGGCGCGTCTCCGACGAGTCCGTCGCCCGCATCGCCACCGCCGACTTCAACGGTGACGGCCGCCTGGACTTCGCCACCATCGCGTACTCCGTGCAGAACTACTACGTGGCCAAGGACGCCAAGCTCATGCTCTACCGCAACCAGATCGAGCAGTAAGGGGCCTTGCGCGCCGGGTCCGGCGCCCTCACCGGCCCCCGCGCCCCGGCCCCGTACCCACCACCCCGTACCCCGACGGGCAGTCCCGCCCCCGCGACGCCCCCCGAGAGGGTACGGCGCACCGCCCGGGCCCGGTTCCCGCCGCACGGCGGACCACGGCCCGGGCGGGCCGTCCCTCCCGAAACCCTTCCGCACCCTTCACTCTTCCGAAAGAGCGATTCCCTGTGGCCTCCACGACGTCCTCCGACGCCGCGAAGCGGGCGAAGCTGCCCTCACTGACCGGCCTGCGGTTCTTCGCCGCCCTCTCCGTCTTCTTCTTCCACGCGTCCCTGACCGACTCCCCGATCCCGCCCAACGCCCCCATCAACCCCTTCGCCGACGCCACCATCGCGGACGGGTTCTCCACCGCCTTCGGCAAGGCCGGCTACCTGGGCGTCTCCTTCTTCTTCGTCCTCTCCGGCTTCGTCCTCGCCTGGGCGGCCAAGCCCGGCGAGCGGGTCACCGCCTTCCTCCGCCGCCGACTGCTGAAGATCTACCCCAACCACATCGTGGTCTTCGCCGCCGCGATGCTCCTCTTCGCCGGCTCGGCCGTCACCGGCGTCGCCGACTGGCTCCCGAACCTCCTCCTCATCCACACCTGGTGGCCGCAGCCCACGGTCAACCTCAGCGTCAACCCGCCCAGCTGGTCCCTCGGCAGCGAGCTGCTCTTCTACATGCTCTTCCCGGCGCTCATCGTCCCGATCCGCAGGCTCCGCGGGCGGACCGCCCTGTGGGGCTGGAGCGCCGCGATGATCGCCGGCATGGTCGCCGTCCAGCTGGTCGCCACCTACTTCGTCCCCGACACCCCGAAGTCCACCATCACGCCCATCTCCGGGATGCAGTTCTGGTTCGGCTACCTGCTGCCCGCCGGCCGTCTCTTCGAATTCGTCCTCGGCATCCTGCTGGCCCGCATCGTCCTCGCGGGACTGTGGCCGCGCCGCGTCGGCTTCGGTCTCTCGCTCGTCCTCACGGTGCTCGGCTACGCCGCCGCCCTCGTCGCGCCGTTCCAGTACGGGTTCGTCGTCGCGACGATCATCCCGGTCGCCGCGCTGATCGGCGCCACCGCCCACGCCGACGTGCAGGGCCGCACCACCTTCCTGCGCAGCCGGCCCATGGTCTGGCTCGGCGAGGTCTCCTTCGGCTTCTACCTCGTCCAGGGCGTCACGATCTTCTACCTGCGCTCGCTGCTCGGTGAGAACACCTACAGCGTCCCGGTCGCCCTGCTGGTGATCGCCGGCTTCTTCGCCGCCTCCCTGCTCGGCGGCTGGCTCCTGTACCGCTTCGTGGAGATGCCCGCCATGCGCCGCTTCGGCCGCGCCAGGCCCCGTACGCCCTCCGCGCCGGCCCCGGCTCCGGCCGGCGAGCCGTCCGGGGACCGGACCCCGGTCAGCGCGGCCACCCGCGACTGACCCGCCCGCCCCACCGGCCCCCGCTCCACCGGCCCCTCGTACTACCGCTCACCGCCCGCGTCGGCCTCCGCCGGCGCGGGCTCCGGCGTACCCCGGCCCGCACCCGCCGCCCCGGCGGTCAGACTCGACAGCATGCGCAGCGCCGCGTCGGAGGGGGAGGACTCGGGGGCACTGTAGAGCAGCATCCGGTGGTTGGTGCCGTCGGTCAGGTGCAGGTTCTCGAAGTCCAGGGTCAGCGGGCCCACCACCGGATGGTGCAGCGTCTTCGTACCGACCGTGCAGTCCCGCACCGGATGCTTGGACCACAGCGAGGCGAAGTCCGGGCTCTGCAGCATGAGCGAGCCGATGAGCTCGGCCAGCGCACGGTCCTCGGGATTGCGCCCGGCGACCAGGCGCAGCGCCGCCAGGGCGACACGGGCCTCGCTCTTCCAGTCCGTGTACAGCTCCCGCGTGTGCGCGTCGAGGAACAGCATCCGCGTCAGGTTCGGACGTACGACGGGATCGCCGGGGCTCGCGAAGTCCAGGTGCCCGGCGAGCAGGGCGTGGCCCAGCGGGTTCCAGGCGAGCACGTTGTTGCGGCCGTCCAGGACCACGGCGGGGACCTGCGGCATCGCGCCGATCAGCCGGCGCGTGGTGTCGCGGGCGTACTCGGGGCGGGGAGACGGGGCCCGCTTGGCGCGCGGCGGACGGGCCAGGTTGTGCAGGTGGGCGTGCTCGTCCGGGGTCAGGCGCAGCGCACGGGCCAGGGCGTCGAGGACGCTGTCCGAGGCGTTCGTGCTCTGCCCCTGCTCCAGGTGCGTGTAGTACGTGATGCTCACGCCGGCCAGCAGGGCGAGCTCCTCGCGCCGCAGCCCGGGCACGCGCCGACGGGTGCCGTGGGACGGGAGCCCGACGTCCTCGGGCTGGAGCTGCGCGCGACGGTTACGGAGGAACTCGCCCAGAGCGGTCGGTGTGTCCATGCGTTCCAGTGTGCCGGGGGAGGGCGCCGAACGCTTCCCCGGAAGGTGGCCCTGGGAGTGCTAGCTTGCGCGGCGCCAGCACAACCAGAGGGCTGGGTAAGCCCTCGCGGCCGGTCCAGAGTCGATGACGCAACACACCGTTGCGTGAGCGAGAGGGAGTCTGGCGATGTCGGTTGTTGAGGGTGCGCGGGTTGATTCGGGTGCGGGGGAGGTGCCGCCGGCCCGGTTGGACGGGCGTTTGAGGTTGGTTCT
>NZ_JBIVFO010000081.1:0-10051 GCF_044748225.1 Streptomyces sp. NPDC090021
GGCTGCGGCTTTCCTCCGGGCTTTCGTTCTGCTGTCTTGCGTTTCCGACTCTATCAGACTCTTTCGTGTCCGATTTCCTCGGTGCTTTCCAGGTTTCCGCTTTCGCGTTTCCCTTTCCGGCGGTCCCGACTCTATCAGAAGTTTTCCACCGGATTTCTCCGGCTTCGAATTCCTGAAATGAGGAGTCGGAAGTACCCCGATCGGATCTTGATGTCCATGTGGGGTGAGGAAGACTTTAAACCATCACTGCCGAACTTGTCCAGTTCGAGGCAACCGTTCGAATCTACCTCCCCACTCGTTCCGTGTCAACGGCGTTTGCGGGACGACGAGGAGAATAGCAGCTCAGCAGGCTTGTACGCACATCAGGCCGCGGTCGGGAGCGTTGCGGTCCGGTCGGCGGCCTCCACGTCTCCGAGTTCGCCGGCGCGGGCGGCCCTGCCGCCCAGGACGAAGACGTAGAGCAGGAAGGCCGCCTCGGCGACCACGCCGATCGTGATGCGCGCCCAGGTGGGGAGCCCCGAGGGGGTGACGAAGCCTTCGATCAGGCCCGAGACGAAGAGGACCACGGCGAGGCCGATGGCCATGCCGAGGGCCGCCCGGCCCTGTTCGGCGAGGGCCGTGCGCCGGGTGCGGGGGCCCGGGTCGATGACCGTCCAGCCCAGGCGCAGCCCGGTGCCCGCCGCCACGAAGACGGCCGTCAGTTCGAGCAGGCCGTGCGGAAGGATCAGGCCCAGGAAGACGTCCAGTCGGCCTGCGGACGCCATCAGACCGAGGCCGACCCCGAGGTTGGCCATGTTCAGGAAGAGGATCCACAGCACCGGGATCCCCAGGAACACACCCAGGACCAGGCAGATCGCGGCCGCCTGGGCGTTGTTCGTCCAGACCTGGGCGGCGAAGGAGCCGGCGGGGTTGCTGGAGTAGTACGTCTCGTACTCGCCGCCCGGCTTCGTGAGCTCCTTCAGCTGCTCCGGGGCGGCGATGGCGCCCTGGACCTCCGGGTGCGTGGCTATCCACCAGCCGATGAGCACGCCGAGCACCGTGGAGAGCAGGGCCGTCGGTATCCACCAGCGGCGGCTTCGGTAGACCGCTGCCGGGAAGCCCACGGTGAAGAAGAGGACGGCATCGCGCCAGCCGGCGCGGCGGGTGCCCGTGACGGTGGCGCGGGCGCGCGCGACCAGCTGGGTCAGGCGCCCGGTGAGCATGGGGTCCGGTGCGCTGGACCGGATGAGGGAGAGGTGGGTCGCGGTGCGCTGGTAGAGCGCGACGAGTTCGTCGACCTCCTCGCCCGTCAGCTTGCGACCGCGGCCCAGGAGCTGTTCCAGGCGGTCCCATTCCGCGCGGTGTGCCGTGACGAAGACGTCGAGATCCATCCGGTGCGCTCCCCTGCCCAGGTCCCCTGGCCGCTGCCTATTCCTAGTGTGGTCAGCTTGGCAGACTTGATGCGGTAGGGGCGGGGCAGGTCACATGAGAGGTGCTGTGGTGAGCGATCTGGTGACGGGGGACGCGGTCGTCCTGGGGCTGAGGCCGGCCAGGCTGCCGAGCCGGGCGCTGGCGATCCTCCTGGACCTGGCGGTCTACGTCACCGTGTACGGGCTGGTCGGGGTCGGGCTGACCTTCGCGACCGCCTCGCTGGATTCGGCGGCCCAGGCGGCCATCGCCGTGGCGAGCTTCCTCCTGCTGCTGGTCGGCATCCCGATCGCGGTGGAGACCCTGTCCCACGGGCGCTCGCTGGGCAAGCTCGCCTGCGGGCTGCGGGTGGTACGCGACGACGGCGGGCCGATCCGGTTCCGGCACGCGCTGGTGCGCGGGGCCCTCGGGGCGGTGGAGCTGCTGCTGACCTTCGGCACGGTCGCGGCCATCGCCTCGCTGGTGTCGGCCCGCGGCCGGCGGCTCGGGGACGTGTTCGCGGGGACCCTGGTGGTCCGGGAACGGGTGCCGGGAGCGCGGGTGATGCCGGTACCGGCGCCGCCGCCGTGGCTGGCCGGACGGTTCACCCAGCTGGACCTGTCGGCCGTACCGGACGGGCTGTGGCTGGCGATCCGCCAGTACCTGACGCGTATGAACCAGCTGGATCCGCAGGTGGGCGCGGCGATGGCGGCGCGGCTCGCGGACGATCTCGTGGCTCGGACGGGGGCGCCGCCGCCGGCGGGGGTGCCGGCCGCGGCCTATCTGATGGCCGTGGTCCACGAGCGTCAGTCGCGCGATGCCGCCCGGGCCTTCCACGCGGCGGCCGCGACCGCTGCCTCTCCCGTCCCGCCGGTCGTGCCCGTCCCGCCGGTCGCACCCGGTTTCGGGCCGGTGCCCTACGCGGGCCCGGCTCCCGCCCCGGCGCCGGCGCCCTACGCCGCCCCCGCGCCGGTGGCTCCGACGGCCCCCGTGGAGGCTCCGCGCGCCGGTGGGTTCGCTCCGCCCGCCTGATCGGGGCGCGGGCTCACCGCTCCTCGAAGGCCGAGGGTGGAGTCTCCAGGTGTTCCAGCTCGATGCCGGGGGCCGAGAGGACCACGTCGCCGGCGATGTGGACCGTGTGGACCTCGCCCGTGTCCAGGGCGGTGACCCGGTACTCGTCCACCAGGAGCGGGCCGCTGTCCGTGGGGTGATCCTGGCGGGCCACGAGGGCCCAGGCCTGGTCGACCGTACGGGGTGCCAGGACCGGGTCGGTCAGGGCGAGCAGGCGGACGCGGGTCGCGGGTGCGCCGGGGGTGAGGCGCAGCAGGCGGGTCGTGGCGATCAGGAAGGCCGGGGAGCTGCCGGTGAAGCCGGGGGCGGCGATGTTGCCCTCGGTGGCCTCGGTGCCGGTGGGGTCGGTGCGGACCCAGGTGACGCCGTCGAGGGCGGCTCCGCGGACCTGCCAGCTCGCGGCGTTGACCTCCAGGCGGATGGGGCGGCCGAGTTCGTCGATCGCCAGGTCGACGGAGCCGCGGTGCTCGCCGTCCGGGGCGGTCAGCTGGGAGACGTAGCGCCAGCCGGAGGGGCCGGGGGCGCAGTGGAAGTGCTCCTCGGCGAGGGGGGTGTGGTCGTGCGGGTCGTGGAGCGAGTATCGGCCGCGGGGCATGGTGCGCACACTTCTTCGGATCGGGGGATACGGGGCAGGCTCCCGGCTGGTGTGCCGGGGGCCTGCTTCAGGTCCGTCCGCGGTTGATCAGCCGGTGATCAGTAGCGGTAGTGGTCCGGCTTGTAGGGGCCCTCGACCTTGACGCCGATGTAGGCGGCCTGCTCCGGGCGGAGGGTGGTGAGCTTGACGCCGAGGGCGTCGAGGTGGAGGCGGGCGACCTTCTCGTCGAGGTGCTTGGGGAGCACGTAGACGTCGGTCGGGTACTCCTCGGGCTTGGTGAAGAGCTCGATCTGGGCCAGGGTCTGGTCCGCGAAGGAGTTCGACATGACGAAGGACGGGTGACCGGTCGCGTTGCCGAGGTTGAGCAGGCGGCCCTCGGAGAGGACGATCAGGACCTTGCCGTCGGGGAAGGTCCAGGTGTGGACCTGCGGCTTGACCTCGTCCTTGACGATGCCGTCGACCTTGGCCAGGCCGGCCATGTCGATCTCGTTGTCGAAGTGGCCGATGTTGCCGACGATGGCCTGGTGCTTCATCTTGGCCATGTCGGCGGCCATGATGATGTCCTTGTTGCCGGTCGTGGTGATGAAGATGTCGGCGGTCTCGACGACGTCGTCCAGCGTGGCGACCTGGTAGCCGTCCATGGCCGCCTGGAGGGCGCAGATCGGGTCGATCTCGGTGACGATGACGCGCGCGCCCTGGCCGCGGAGCGACTCGGCGCAGCCCTTGCCGACGTCGCCGTAGCCGAAGACGACCGCGACCTTGCCGCCGATGAGGACGTCGGTGGCGCGGTTGATGCCGTCGATGAGGGAGTGGCGGCAGCCGTACTTGTTGTCGAACTTCGACTTGGTGACGGCGTCGTTCACGTTGATCGCCGGGAAGAGCAGGTCGCCGGACTGCATCATCTCGTAGAGACGGTGCACGCCGGTGGTGGTCTCCTCGGTCACGCCGCGGATCTCGGAGGCGAGCTGCGTCCACTTCTGCGGGTTCTCGCCGAGGGTGCGGTTCAGCAGGGTGAGGATGTGCGCGTACTCCTCGGAGTCCGCCGTGGACGGGTCCGGGGCCTCGCCGGCCTTCTCGAACTCGACGCCCTTGTGGACGAGGAGGGTGGCGTCACCACCGTCGTCGAGGATCATGTTCGGGCCGCCGGTGGGGGTGTTCGGCCAGGTCAGCGCCTGCTCGGTGCACCACCAGTACTCCTCCAGCGTCTCGCCCTTCCAGGCGAAGACCGGGACGCCCTGCGGGCTCTCCGGGGTGCCGTTCGGGCCCACCGCGATGGCGGCGGCGGCGTGGTCCTGGGTGGAGAAGATGTTGCAGGAGGCCCAGCGGACGTCGGCGCCGAGGGCGACGAGGGTCTCGATGAGCACGGCCGTCTGCACGGTCATGTGCAGGGAGCCGGTGATGCGGGCGCCGGCGAGGGGCTGGGCCTCCGCGTATTCGCGGCGGATCGACATCAGGCCCGGCATCTCGTGCTCGGCGAGGGTGATCTCCTTGCGGCCGAAGGCGGCCAGGGAGAGGTCTGCGACCTTGAAGTCCATGGGTGCTGCTCCTCATGGTTCGAGAGGTGGGTACGGCTGGTCCGTGCGCCGTCCTGGGGACGGGACACCGAGCACAGTCCGTCGGGGGTCCTCTCTCCCCTCGGCCGGTCGCAGGGACCGCCCGACCCGCCATCAGCAGCGACGCCTGACACTGCCCACGAATCTACACCGACCGGCGGCGGCGGCCCCAGTCGAACGGAGAACTGGGCGGGCCCGAATGCCGCGGCGTCCGGGCCCGCCCCCCGCTCGCTGCGCCTTTTCGGCCAGACCGTAATCTTCCAGCCGTTCGTACTGGCGGGAGGGGTTGGGGATTCATGGCACGCAGGCCTGGACGGCGTCGGGGTATCTGGGCGGTCGCCCTGCTGGTGCTGGGCGTCACGCTGGTCGCCGGTCCGCTGGCGTACATGTTCGCCCGGTTCGCCCCGGTGAAGCAGTTCGGCGAGAACATGCTGCCCACGATCCCCGTCGGGAGCGTGCTCATGGTGGAGAAGGACCCCGGTGAGGTCCGGCACGGCGACGTGATCACCTACGACCCGGCCGAGTGGGGGTACGACGGCCCGTTCCTCGGACGTGTCGTGGCGCTGGGCGGGGACCACATCGCCTACGCGACGGGCGACCGGACGCTGACCCTCAACGGGAAGCCCCTCGACGAGCCGTACGTGCGCGACGGCGACGCCGGGGCCGGCGGGGGGAGCTTCGCCGTCTCCGTTCCGCAGGGCCGGGTGTTCGTGCTGGGCGACAACCGCGGCAACTCCCAGGACTCGCGCTTCCACCAGGAACACCACCAGGGGACGCTGCCGCTGGCCGCGGTGACCGGGGTCGATTCCGAAATGCACGAGGAGTCCCCGCTGATGGTGGTCCTCGGCCTGCTCATGTCCGCCGGGGTCTGCCTCCTGCCCCTGTCCCTCGGGCTGGGGATCGCCTGGCTCGTGGTGCGGCGGCGCAGGCCGGCCGAGGCGCCCGGGCCCGTCTGGGGCGCCACGCGGGTGGACGTGCCGTAGTCCCCGCGCGTACGCCGGTTCCTGTCCGTACGCCGAAGGCCCACGCGGGCTGCTGCTCGCGTGGGCCTTCGGCGTACGGAGTTGGTGTACGGGACTACTTGGCGGGCTCGGGGCGGTAGATGTCCGGCTCCAGGTAGATCACGCGGGCGATCGGGACGGCCTCGCGGATGCGGGCCTCGGCGGCGTTGATCGCGTCGGCCACCTCGGTCGCGGTGTCGTTGCCCTCGACGGCGATCTTCGCGGCGACCAGCAGTTCGTCGGGGCCGAGGTGCAGGGTGCGCATGTGGATGACGCGGGTGACGACGTCCCCGTCGACGGCCGCCGCCTTGATCTTCTCGACCTCTTCGACGCCGGCGGACTCACCGAGCAGCAGGGACTTGGTCTCCGCGGCCAGGACGATCGCGATGGCGATGAGCAGGACGCCGATGCACAGGGTGCCGATGCCGTCCCAGACGCCGTCGCCGGTCAGCAGGGCGAGGCCGACACCGCCGAGCGCCAGGACCAGGCCGACGAGCGCGCCGAGGTCCTCCAGCAGCACCACGGGCAGTTCGGGGGCCTTGGCCCGCTTCACGAACTGCGTCCACGACAGCGTGCCGCGGATCTCGTTCGACTCCTTGATCGCGGTGCGGAAGGAGAAGGACTCGGCGATGATCGCGAAGACCAGGACGCCGACGGGCCAGTACCAGGCCTCGATCGGGTGCGGGTCGTGGATCTTCTCGTAGCCCTCGTAGATGGCGAACATGCCACCGACGGTGAAGAGCACGATGGAGACGAGGAAGGCGTAGATGTAGCGCTCGCGCCCGTACCCGAAGGGGTGCTGCGGGGTCGCCTCGCGCTGGGCCTTCTTCCCGCCGAGGAGCAGCAGGCCCTGGTTACCGGAGTCCGCGACCGAGTGGACGCTTTCCGCGAGCATCGACGAGGAGCCGCTGAAGAGGAACGCCACGAATTTGGCTACAGCGATGGCGAGGTTGGCGGCGAGTGCCGCCACGATCGCCTTGGTACCGCCCGACGCGCTCATGGGTACAGGGTGTCCTTCCTGGGCCAGTGACTACGGCGGCACATTGTTGCAGCCCCTGGACCGGACGCCGTGTCAGACCACCACGGTGGCCCGGAAGACCGTCCCGTTTCCGGACAGTTCGACCTTTTCGCCCGCCGGTACGAAGGCCGATCCCCCTGGCGTGAGCGCCAGTTCGCCGGCCTGCGCGGAGCCTGCCGTGCAGAGCAGGATCTGTGGGGCGCCGTCGGGCAGGACGTGGGGGGCGCCGCCGGGCGCGAGGAGGAAGCGGGAGAGCCGGAACTCGTCGATGGGGGCCTCGTAGACCTCCTCGCCGCCGTCGCCCTCGGGCCGCATGACGGCCGGGTCGCTCGGCTCGAACCGCACGATCTTCAGCAGTTCGGGAACGTCCACGTGCTTGGGGGTGAGCCCGGCGCGCAGCACGTTGTCCGAGTTGGCCAGCAGCTCGACGCCGAGGCCGTCGAAGTAGGCGTGCGGGACCCCCGCGCCGAGGAACAGCGCCTCGCCGGGCTGGAGTCGGACGTGGTTGAGGAGCATGGCCGCGAGCACACCGGGGTCCCCCGGGTACTCGTGGGCGAGGGCCGCGTACGTGGCGTACTCGCCGCCCAGGTGCGCGGCGGCGGCGGCGGTCTCGGTGACCGTACGGGCCATCTGCTCGCGGTCCGCGGTGAGTACGGCCGTCAGCACCTCGCGCAGCGCGGCCTCCTCGGGGTGGGCGCGCAGCAGATCGGCGTACGGCTTGAGGGAGCCCACGCCCAGCCCTTCGAAGAGGTCCGCGGACGCCTGCGGGGAGCGGAAGCCGCACAGCCCGTCGAACGTCGTGATCGCGCAGATCATCTCGGGCTTGTGGTTGGGGTCCTTGTAGTTGCGGTGGCCCGCGTCGATCGGGATCCCGCGCCGCTCCTCGTCCTCGAACCCCGCCCTGGCCTGGGCCAGGTCGGGGTGGACCTGGAGGGAGAGCGGGGCGCCGGCGGCGAGAATCTTGAAGAGGAAGGGCAGCCCGGGACCGAACTTGGCCACGGCGGCGGCGCCGAGCTCCCCCTCGGGGTCGGCGGCGATGACCTCCGCGAGCGACCTTTCGCCGGCGCCGCGGTCGACGCGGGACGGGGCGCCCGGGTGGGCTCCCATCCACAGCTCGGCCTGGGGCTCACCGGTGGGTTCGACGCCGAGGAGGGCGGGCAGGGCCGTGGTGGATCCCCAGGCGTAGGGGCGGATCGTGTTGGTGAGGCGGTCCATCGTCGTCTTCCTGGATAGATCCGGGTGCGTGCGCGAGCTTCAGCCCTGTCCCCCGGACGCCAACGCCAGGTAGGCGGTGGCGAAATCCGTGACGGCGAGCAGTTCGGCGAGCTGCTCCAGCTCGGCGCCTTCCTCCGGTTCGATCTCGCTGATCGCCGTGTCGTGGCTGAGGGCGAGTTCACGTGCGGCGGGGGCGGCGGTGAGACCGCCGGCCGGCCGGTCCCGGAGCAGGACGACCCGGGCTCGAAGGGCCTGCGGCTCTTCGACCCGGTCGCGGAAGAAGTCGTCGGGGTCGGCGCCGGCGGCGAAGGCACCGGCGAGCAGGACGCCGTGGGCGGGCAGTGCCTCGGGGAGCGCGGCCGCCAGTGCGGGGCGGCCGGCGAGCTCGGCGAGGGTGGCGGCGAAGCGGCGGCCCGCGGGGCCGGCGCCGGTGCCCTCGCTCCAGATGAGCGGCAGCGAGTCCGCCAGCTCGGCGGCGAGGGTCTTGGCCGGGTTGGAGTAGGTGGCGATGGCGGGCCCGCAGCGTTCGGCCGTCCGGTCGAGCCGGTCGGCGACGAGCTGGAGGGTGTCGGGGGCCGCGGTGATCAGGCCGAGCTTGTCGAGGAGCAGCAGCAGTGGCGTCAGCAGGGCCCACAGGGCGCCCGGGCCCGCGGCGGCGGACTCGTCGAACTCCTGGTACGGGGCCTTCGCCATCGGTACGAGGAGCCCGTGCGCGCCGCCCACCGCCTCGCTCAGCGGTGAACGCTCGGGCGCCACGGCGACGACGGTGCAGCCGCGCCGGTAGGCCTGCTCGGCGAGCACGGCGAGCCCGGGCTCGGTGCCGTCGGTGGTGGCCACGAGCAGCAGGTCGACCGGGCCGGCCCAGCCGGGCAGGGACCAGCGCAGCGCCCCTGCGGCATGGGCGACCCCGGTGGGGTCGAGCCGGATGACGGGCGCGGAGGCGCCCGCGAGGGCGCCGAGCAGGTCGGCGACCCCGGTGGCGGCGGTGCCGGGCCCGGCGATCAGGACCGCGCGCGGCCGGCCGTCGGGGCGCAGGTCGGCGATGCCTGCCTCGCTCGCGTGCCGGGCCGCGGTACGGACTCTGGCCCCGGCCTCGGCCGCGCCGCGGAGCAGGCCCCGTCGGTCGACGCGGGCGAGATCGTCCGGTGCGTCGAGGAGCGACTCGTCGAGCATGGCGGCCTCCGGCTGCTGGGTGACGGGAACCTGTCTGCGCGTGGTGCGGTGCGGGTCAGGCGGGGCGGGGCAGGCGGGTGGGGTCAGGCGGGTGGGGTCAGGCGGGTGGGGTCAGGCGGGGCGGCGGGCCTCGTCCACGAGGAGGACCGGGATGCCGTCGCGGACCGGGTAGGCGAGAGCGCAGTCCTCGCCGGTGCAGAGCAGCTCGGGGGTCTCGTCGGCCGACTTGTCCTCAAGGGGCGCGTGGCAGGCGGGGCAGGCGAGGATCTGCAGGAGGCCGGCTTCGAGCGGCATGGGGTGGGTTCCCTTCGGGGATGCGGATGGGGCGTGGTCAGCGTACCGCTGGGGCTCCGCCGGTGCGGCCTGGGGCGGGCGGGGGTGTATCCCGGCTCCGCCGGGGCGCTGGGACCGCTGGGGCCCGGCAGAAGGGAACCCCGGCTCCCGCCGTGTGCCGGGCTCCGCCCGGACCCGCGCCTCAAACACCGGCGGGGCTGAAATTGCGGGCCCGTGCCGGAGAGTGCGGGGTGAGGGGGCTGGGGACCAGCCCCCTCGGGACCGGACCTCAGGCGCGGATGAGGGACAGGGCTTCGTCGCGGATGCGGGCCAGGGTTTCCGGGTCACGGGCCTCGACGTTCAGCCGCAGCAACGGCTCCGTGTTCGACGCACGCACGTTGAACCACCAGTCCGCACCCGTCACCGTCAGACCGTCCAACTCGTCCAGCTCCACACCCTCACGGCCACCGAAGGACTCCTTCACCGCCGCCACACGCCCCGCCTGGTCCGCAACCGTCGAATTGATCTCCCCCGACCCCTCATACCGGTCATAGGAAGCCACCAGCTCCGACAGCGGACCGTCCTGGCCACCCAGGGCCGCCAGCACATGCAGCGCCGCCAGCATCCCGGTGTCCGCGTTCCAGAAGTCCCTGAAGTAGTAGTGCGCCGAATGCTCACCACCGAAGATCGCACCCGTCCGCGCCATCTCCTCCTTGATGAAGGAATGACCCACCCGCGTACGCACCGGCGTACCGCCGCACTCCCG
>NZ_JBIVFO010000082.1:0-10011 GCF_044748225.1 Streptomyces sp. NPDC090021
CCCGACAACGTGGCCGATCTGCGGACGGCCATGGATCCCGCGGCGCCCGGGGTCGCCCGGTTCGTCCTGGACGTCGCCGGGGTGCCGGCCGGTGGCCGGGTCCGCCCCTCCGTGTCGCGCCTGCTCAGCCCTTGCGGCTGTAGTTCGGGGCCTCGACGGTCATCTGGATGTCGTGCGGGTGGCTCTCCTTGAGACCGGCCGAGGTGATGCGCACGAAGCGGCCGTTCTCCTGGAGCTCGGGCACGGTGCGCCCGCCCACGTAGAACATCGACTGGCGCAGGCCGCCGACGAGCTGGTGGACGACCGCGGCCAGCGGGCCGCGGTAGGGCACCTGGCCCTCGATGCCCTCGGGGATGAGCTTGTCGTCGCCGCCCACGCCCTCCTGGAAGTAGCGGTCCTTGGAGAAGGAGCGCTGGTCGCCGCGGGACTGCATCGCGCCGAGCGAGCCCATGCCGCGGTAGGACTTGAACTGCTTGCCGTTGATGAAGAGCAGCTCGCCCGGGGACTCCTCGCAGCCCGCGAGCAGCGAGCCGAGCATCACCGTGTCGGCGCCCGCGACCAGGGCCTTGGCGATGTCGCCGGAGTACTGCAGGCCGCCGTCGCCGATGACCGGGACGCCGGCCGCCTTGGCGGCGAGGGAGGCCTCGTAGATCGCGGTGACCTGCGGGACGCCGATGCCGGCGACGACGCGGGTGGTGCAGATGGAGCCGGGGCCGACGCCGACCTTGATGCCGTCGCAGCCGGCGTCGATCAGCGACTGGGCGCCGTCGCGGGTCGCGACGTTGCCGCCGATGACATCCACGGAGGAGTTCGACTTGATCTTGGCGACCATGTCGCCGACCAGGCGGGAGTGGCCGTGGGCGGTGTCGACGACGATGAAGTCGGCGCCCGCCTCGATCAGGGCCTGGGCGCGGTCGTACGCGTCACCGGCGACGCCGACGGCGGCGCCGACCAGGAGGCGGCCGTCCTTGTCCTTGGCGGCGTTCGGGTACTTCTCGGCCTTGACGAAGTCCTTGACCGTGATGAGGCCCTTGAGGACGCCCGCGTCGTCGACCAGCGGAAGCTTCTCGATCTTGTGGCGGCGCAGCAGCTCCATGGCGTCCACACCCGAGATGCCGACCTTGCCCGTGACCAGCGGCATCGGGGTCATGACCTCGCGCACCTGGCGGCTGCGGTCCGACTCGAACGCCATGTCGCGGTTGGTGACGATGCCGAGGAGCTTGCCCGCGGGGTCGGTGACCGGGACGCCGGAGATGCGGAACTTCGCACAGAGCTCGTCGGCCTCGCGCAGGGTCGCGTCCGGGTGCACCGTGATCGGGTCGCTGACCATGCCGGACTCGGAGCGCTTGACGAGGTCGACCTGGTTGGCCTGGTCGGTGATGGAGAGGTTGCGGTGCAGCACGCCGACGCCACCCTGGCGGGCCATCGCGATGGCCATACGGGCCTCGGTGACCTTGTCCATGGCCGCGGAGAGCAGCGGGATGTTCACGCGCACGTTGCGCGAGATGAGGGAAGAGGTGTCGATGTCGTCCGGCGCCATGTCCGACGCGCCCGGCAGCAGCAGCACGTCGTCGTAGGTCAGTCCGAGCGTGGCGAATTTGTCGGGCACTCCGTCGGCGGTCATGACACCTTCCCAATGGTCTTGCTCAGCGCGGACGTCCATGCTAACGGGATCGCGACGCGTCTCATTCCACGACCAAGGTCAACCAGAAGTTTCGTAGTTTCCTACGGGTAGCCCTACTGCTCGGCGAGCGCGCGCAGCCGGCTGAGGGCCCGGTGCTGGGCCACGCGCACGGCTCCGGGGGACATCCCGAGCATCTGGCCGGTCTCCTCCGCGGTCAGCCCGACGGCCACCCGCAGCACGAGGAGTTCACGCTGGTTCTCCGGCAGGTTCGCCAGCAGCTTCTTGGCCCATGCGGCGTCACTGCTGAGCAGCGCGCGCTCCTCCGGGCCCAGGGAGTCGTCCGGCCGCTCCGGCATCTCGTCCGACGGCACGGCCGTGCTGCCCGGGTGCCTCATGGCGGCCCGCTGCAGGTCGGCGACCTTGTGCGCGGCGATGGCGAAGACGAAGGCCTCGAAGGGGCGACCGGTGTCCCGGTAGCGCGGCAGCGCCATCAGGACGGCGACGCAGACCTCCTGCGCCAGGTCCTCCACGAAGTGGCGAGCGTCACCCGGGAGCCGCGACAGCCGGGTGCGGCAGTAGCGGATCGCGAGGGGGTGCACGAAGGCGAGCAGGTCGTGCGTGGCCTGCTCGTCGCCCTCCACCGCGCGGCGTACGAGCGCGCTGACGCCCCCGGCACTGCCGCCGGCGGCGGCGCCGGTGGGGCCTGTGGCCGCAGGGGACCCCAGGGCCTCGTCGTCGCGCATCCGTCCATGGTGCCTTGGCGCCGGAGCATCCGCGGCACCGTGGCCCTTGTTGTACGTCGAAGCGTTATGAGCGGGTGCGCCGGAACTCTTCATCTGCGCCCTCCCCTCCCGCTCGGCCGAATAGTCCCCGAGAGACTCCACACCCTCAAGGATGCGGCATCGCGCACGAAGCGAGACGTCCCCCGGATTGTGCCCCGCCAACCCCCGGGTGCGCACCGGGTACGGCGGGACGGGGCTACCGCGACGAGAAGAGGCGCCGGGAGGCACCGGGCGACGGCAAGAGCGGCGCGCCGCCCCGTCCACCGGTGGGTGGCGGACGGGACCGCTCTCGACGATCCGCGGTCTGCGGCGGACCGGGCCGGGCCCGGCCGCGGCCGGATCAGCGGACGAGACCCCAGCGGAAGCCGAGCGCCACGGCGTGCGCGCGGTCCGAGGCGCCGAGCTTCTTGAACAGTCGGCGCGCGTGCGTCTTGACGGTGTCCTCCGAGAGGAAGAGCTCGCGCCCGATCTCCGCGTTGGACCGGCCGTGGCTCATGCCCTCCAGCACCTGGATCTCACGCGCGGTGAGGGTGGGCGCGGCGCCCATCTCGGCGGAGCGGAGCCGGCGGGGGGCCAGTCGCCAGGTCGGGTCGGCGAGGGCCTGGGTGACCGTGGCCCGCAGTTCGGCGCGCGAGGCGTCCTTGTGCAGGTAGCCGCGGGCGCCGGCGGCGACCGCGAGGGCCACGCCGTCCAGGTCCTCGGCGACCGTCAGCATGATGATGCGGGCGCCGGGGTCGGCCGAGAGGAGGCGGCGGACCGTCTCCACACCGCCGAGCCCGGGCATCCGTACATCCATCAGGATCAGGTCGGAGCGGTCGGCGCCCCAGCGGCGGAGGACTTCCTCGCCGTTGGCAGCCGTCGTCACACGCTCGACGCCGGGCACGGTGGCAACCGCGCGACGGAGCGCCTCTCGGGCAAGCGGGGAGTCGTCGCAGACGAGGACGGATGTCATGACCGCCCTCCGCAGCTGCTGATGCGCGTCACCTTGAGCCTCCAGGCTGGTACGTATCGTCACCTGTGCGGTCGATGCCCCCGGACATCTGTCCGAGAACTCATTGGTTCAACCGCCTTCGCACTCTCAACGATGGTCACTCGAAAGAGTTACGGGTCGGACGGACACCTTCGGCACTCTACGTGAGGAGGCGATCACATCGGTGGAGGCGCACGCCACCTGTCCTCCATCTGGAGCTATGCCCTATTTGGCGGCTTTCCTTCCGTTTGGCACGTGTCTGAGGCTAGATTCCCAATGAGTCATATTTACATCTACTCCGACAGTAGGTGTGGAGACCCTTGGAGACATGGACCCGTATCCGCCTCAGTACCGGCACCAAGAGGACTACCCATGGCAGATTTCTCCCGCCTCCCCGGACCGAACGCCGACCTCTGGGACTGGCAGCTGCTAGCCGCCTGCCGCGGGGTCGACAGCTCCCTGTTCTTCCACCCGGAAGGCGAGCGGGGCGCGGCCAGGAGCGCGCGCGAGGCCTCGGCTAAAGAGGTCTGCATGCGATGCCCGGTTCGTTCGGAATGCGCCGCGCACGCACTCGCCGTCCGTGAGCCCTACGGGGTGTGGGGCGGCCTCACCGAGGACGAACGCGAGGAACTGATGGGCCGCGCCCGGCATCGGCTCATCCCCGCGTCGAGTGCGATCGGACCGACCGCGCCGCACTGAGAGCCGACGAAACGACGGAAGGAACGTTTCCTCCGCACCCATCGCACGCCCGGGCGCGTCGCCGCCCGGTCCCGGTTTCACGCGTTCGGCCGTACGCGCACCCCGCGCGTACGGTCAGCGCGCGGCCGCCCGCTCCAGCTCGGCGAGCGTCGCGGCCACGGCCGGCACCCGGGCCAGGTCGGGCAGGGTCAGCGCCACGACCTCCCGCTCGACGGCCGGCTCCACGACGAGCGTGCTGACGCCCTTGGCCCGCACGGACTCCACCGCGAGCTCCGGCAGCACCGCGACGCCCAGCCCCGCGCTCACCAGGCCGACCACCGCCGGGTAGTCGTCGGTGGCGAAGTCGATGCGCGGGGTGAAGCCCGCGTCCTCGCACACCTCCACCAGATGCCTGCGGCAGCGCGGGCAGCCCGCGATCCAGGGGTCGTCCGCCAGTTCCGCCATGCCCACGCGCTCCGCCCCGGCCAGCGCGTGCCCCTCGGGAACCAGTCCCACGAGCCGGTCGGTCAGCAGCGGCCGCACCACGAGGTCGTCCCACTCGGCCGCGGACCCGGCCGCCCCGCCATAGCGGAAGGCCAGCGCCAGATCGCAGTCGCCCTCGCGCAGCATCTCCACCGACCGCGGTGGCTCGGCCTCGACCAGGGAGATACGGGTGCCCGGGTGCTCGGCGCGCATCGCCGCGAGCGCGGTCGGCACCAGGGTGGAGCTGCCGCTGGGGAAGGACACGAGCCGCACCCGGCCGGCGCGCAGCCCGGCGATGGCCGCGACCTCCTCCTCGGCGGCCGTCAGCCCGGCCAGGATCCCGGCGGCGTGCCGGACCAGGGCCTCGCCCGCCTGTGTCAGCCGCATCTCGCGTCCGGTACGGATGAGCAGCGGGGTGCCGGCCGACTGCTCCAGCGCCTTCATCTGCTGGGAGACGGCGGGCTGGGTGCAGCCGAGTTCGCGCGCGGCGGCGGAGAAGGACCCGGTCCCGGCGACGGCGCGCAGTACCCGGAGATGACGTGCCTCGATCACCCTTCGAGCATAAGGCCCTCTTTTATCGCTGCGCCAATACCCCCCGTGACGCTTTGGGGGCCGCGCGGTTAGCCTGTGCTCATGGGCCCCATGCATCTGATCTCCGTGAACGTCGGTACCGCCACTCCTTCCGAGCACACCGACTCGGAGAGCGGGGCGACGGGCATCGGCAAGCGTCCCGTGCCCGGCCCGGTCCGCGTCTTCGCCCCGGGCGACAAGGCCACCGGCCTGGGCAGTGGACTGGAGGGCGACGCCATCTGCGACCGCCGCCACCACGGCGGCGACCACCAGGCCGTGTACGCGTACGCCCGCGAGGACCTCGACGTGTGGGAGCGGGAGCTGGGCCGCGAGCTGCCCGGCGGGTGCTTCGGCGAGAACTTCACCACCTCCGGCATCGACCTGAACACCGCACGGCTCGGCGACCGCTGGCGGGTCGGCGCGGACCTCGTCCTGGAGGTGGCCTCGGCCCGCATCCCGTGCCGCACCTTCCAGGGGGCACTGGGCGAGGCGGGCTGGGTGAAGCGGTTCACCCGGGAGGCCCGGCCGGGCGCGTACCTGCGGGTGATCCAGGAGGGCTCGGTCTGCCCCGGGGACCCCATCGAGATCATCCACCGGCCGGACCACGACGTGACGGTGCAGCTGTGGTTCCGCGCCTTCACCACCGAACGCGCCCTCCTGCCGCGCACCCTCGCCGCTGGCGCGGCGATGGAGCCGAAGGCACACGAGACCGTGCGCCGGTACGTGGAGAAGTACGGGGCGGGGGCCGGGGCGCGTTAGAGCTGTCGTCCGGGGCGGCTAGGTTGCGCCTATGACGACTGCGCTGATTACGGGATCCACGGCGGGCATCGGCGCCGCCTTCGCACGCAAGCTCGCCGCCCAGGGCCACAACCTGGTGCTGGTCGCACGCGACACGAAGCGGCTGGGCGAGCAGGCCACCGAGCTGCACGACCGGCATGGCATCGAGGCCGAGGTGCTGGCCGCCGACCTCGCCACCGAGGCGGGCATCGCAGCGGTCGAGAAGCGCCTCGGCGACCGTACGCACCCCGTGGACCTGCTGGTCAACAACGCCGGCTTCGGCAACAGGGGTCGCTACCTGGAGGTCTCCATGGCCGACGAGCTGACCATGCTGAAGGTGCACGTCGAGGCGGTGCTGCGGCTCACCTCGGCGGCCTCGGAATCGATGCGCTCGCGCGGCCGCGGCGGCGTGATCAACGTGGCCTCGGTGGCCGCCTTCGTACCCCGGGGTACCTACGGGGCCAGCAAGGCCTGGGTCGTGCAGTTCACCCAGGGCGCGGCGCGGGACATGGCGGGGTCCGGGGTCCGGCTGATGGCGCTGTGCCCCGGCTTCGTACGGACGGAGTTCCACCAGCGCGCCG
Organism: Streptomyces sp. NPDC090021; assembly: GCF_044748225.1. Classification (NCBI taxonomy): domain Bacteria; kingdom Bacillati; phylum Actinomycetota; class Actinomycetes; order Kitasatosporales; family Streptomycetaceae; genus Streptomyces; species Streptomyces sp. NPDC090021. The sequence goes on from NZ_JBIVFO010000082.1 coordinate 6,466, forward strand.
GCATGGGCACGGACAACATCCCCGGCTGGATGTGGCTGGACGCCGACAAGCTGGTGGCGGCGGCCCTGTCCGACCTGGCGCGCGGGAAGACGGTGTCGATCCCGGACCCGCGGTACAAGGCCCTGATGGGCGTGGTGAAGCTGACGCCGCGCGGGCTGCTGGGCGGGGTGTCCTCGCGCACGGGCCGCAAGTACGGGCCCCAGTAGTGTTCGTGACCTGCGGGTAAGCCCTCACCCGAGCCGCCAAACCGGCTAAATCTCCCTAAAATGGACATGTTCCATCTCCACTGGGAGGCGACGCGATGACATTCGTACAGGTGATCGATTACGAGACCACGCGGTTCGATGAGATGAACGCGCTCATCGACCGCTGGGCGGAACAGAGCAGCGGCAGGCGCACCGCCACGCACACGATGATCGGCCAGGACCGCGAGGCCCGGAACCACTACGTGGACATGGTGGAATTCGCCTCGTACGAGGAGGCGATGAAGAACTCCCAACTCCCTGAGACGGACCGGATGTTCCAGGAGATGGTGGCCCTCTGCGAGGGAATGCCCACCTTCATGAACCTCGACGTGGTCCGCGACGAGCACCTCAACAAGCAGCTCTGCAACCGGGTGCTCCAGGAAGCCGTCGCGGGCGGCGACATGGGCGTCCTCGACGAGTGCTTCGCGGTGAACTACATCGACCACGACGTCAGCAAGGAGGAACCCACCGTCGTCGGACGCGAGGGCATGCGCTCCGACATGGAGATGTGGCGCGCGGGATTCGACATGACCTTCGAGCCGGTGGCCCAGGTGGCCGAGGGCGACATGGTCACGACGGTGTGGAACTGGCGCGGCACCCACAAGGGAGAGTTCATGGGGGTCGCACCGACGGGCAAGACGTACGAGATGTCCGGGACCACGACCTTCCGGTGCGCGAACGGAGAGATCATCGAGGGCTGGTGGCACTACAACCCCGCAGCCCTGCAACGCCAGATGGGCGGAACCGGAATGCCCTACGGAACCTGAGACCCGAACACGGGGAAGGCCCCGCCCCGCGACTGCGGAACGGGGCCTTCGACGTGGAACGCGATCAGTGGCTGTGGCCGTGACCGTGGCCGTGACCGGCCTCGCCCTCGTCCTCCGCCGGCTTCTCGACGACCAGGGTCTCGGTCGTGAGCAGCAGGGAGGCGATGGAGGCGGCGTTCTCCAGCGCGGAACGGGTGACCTTCACCGGGTCGATGACGCCGGCCTTGACCAGGTCGCCGTACTCGCCGCTGGCGGCGTTGAAGCCCTGACCCTTGTCGAGCTCGGAGACCTTCGAGGTGATGACGTAGCCCTCCAGGCCCGCGTTCTCGGCGATCCAGCGCAGCGGCTCGACGGCGGCGCGGCGCACGACCGCGACACCGGTGGCCTCGTCGCCCGACAGGCCGAGGTTGCCCTCCAGGACCTTGACGGCGTGGACAAGCGCGGAGCCACCGCCGGAGACGATGCCCTCCTCGACCGCGGCGCGGGTCGCGGAGATGGCGTCCTCAAGACGGTGCTTCTTCTCCTTGAGCTCCACCTCGGTGGCGGCGCCGACCTTGATGACGCAGACGCCGCCGGCGAGCTTCGCCAGGCGCTCCTGCAGCTTCTCGCGGTCCCAGTCCGAGTCCGTGGCCTCGATCTCGGCCTTGATCTGGTTCACGCGGCCGAGGACCTCCTCGGAGCTGCCCGCGCCGTCGACGATGGTGGTGTCGTCCTTGGAGATCGTGACGCGGCGGGCGGAGCCCAGTACGTCCAGACCGGCCTGGTCGAGCTTGAGGCCGACCTCCTCGGCGATGACGGTGGCACCGGTGAGGGTGGCCATGTCCTGCAGCATCGCCTTGCGACGGTCACCGAAGCCCGGGGCCTTGACGGCCACCGCGTTGAAGGTGCCGCGGATCTTGTTGACGACGAGGGTGGAGAGCGCCTCGCCCTCGACGTCCTCGGCGATGATCAGCAGCGGCTTGGAGCCACCGGCCTGGATGACCTTCTCCAGCAGCGGCAGGAGGTCCTGGATCGAGGAGATCTTGCCCTGGTTGATCAGGATGTACGGGTCGTCGAGGACGGCCTCCATACGCTCCTGGTCGGAGACCATGTACGGGGAGAGGTAGCCCTTGTCGAAGGCCATGCCCTCGGTGAACTCCAGCTCCAGGCCGAAGGTGTTGGACTCCTCGACGGTGATGACACCGTCCTTGCCGACCTTGTCCATCGCCTCGGCGATGAGCTCGCCGACCTGGGTGTCCTGCGCGGAGAGCGCGGCCACGGCGGCGATGTCGGACTTGTCCTCGATCGGGCGGGCGGTCGCGAGGAGGTCCTCGGACACGGCCTTGACCGCGGCGTCGATGCCCTTCTTCAGGGCGGCCGGGGAAGCACCGGCGGCGACGTTGCGCAGACCCTCGCGGACCAGCGCCTGGGCCAGCACGGTGGCGGTGGTGGTGCCGTCACCCGCGATGTCGTTGGTCTTGGTCGCCACCTCCTTCACGAGCTGCGCGCCCAGGTTCTCGTACGGGTCGTCCAGCTCGACCTCGCGGGCGATGGTGACACCGTCGTTGGTGATGGTGGGGGCGCCGAACTTCTTGTCGATGACGACGTTGCGGCCCTTGGGGCCGATCGTCACCTTGACCGTGTCGGCAAGCTTGTTGACGCCGCGCTCGAGGGCGCGACGGGCGTCCTCGTCGAACTTCAGGATCTTCGCCATGGGAGCGGTTCAGCCCTCTCGAAAACTCGGTTTAACGGGCTGCGCCCCTCGCCGCCCGGCAATCAGCGGGGTGACCAGGGGCGCAGCTCAAAGCAGTGCTGTGAAGCGAAATTACTTCTCGACGATCGCGAGCACGTCGCGAGCCGAGAGGACGAGGTACTCCTCGCCGCTGTACTTCACTTCGGTGCCGCCGTACTTGCTGTACAGCACGATGTCGCCGACGGTGACGTCCAGCGGGAGACGCTGGCCGTCCTCGAAGCGACCCGGACCAACCGCGAGGACGACGCCCTCCTGGGGCTTCTCCTTCGCGGTGTCCGGGATGACCAGGCCGGAGGCCGTGGTCTGCTCGGCGTCGAGCGGCTGGACCACGATGCGGTCCTCAAGCGGCTTGATGGCAACCTTGGAGCTGGCGGTCGTCACTGTCCGACCTCCCCCTTCGGAGATCCGGGGTTAACTGTCTGAGGTGGCGACCAGGTCGATCCGTCGTCGCGGGTGCCGGACCTGCCTGTCGCTGTGTTGGCACTCACCCGGGGCGAGTGCCAGGTGCGAGACTATTCCGGTGATTAGCACTCGGTCAAGCGGAGTGCCAATTCCCGGCCTCCGGGTGTTGCGGAGCGCCTGCGGCGGGCTCGGCGGTGTGGGCGGGGCTTCGGCGGATCGGCTCCCGCCGGGGGTGACCACTGCCGCTGCCCCGGACTCGGCGGTACGGGTCGGCTCCCGCCGGGGGTGACCACTCCTGCGCCGGACTCGGCGGTACGGGTCGGCTCCCGCCGGGGGTGGCCAATGCCCCTGTGCCGGGCTCGGCGGTACGGGTCGGCTCCCGCCGGGGGTGGCCAATGCC
>NZ_JBIVFO010000083.1:0-9602 GCF_044748225.1 Streptomyces sp. NPDC090021
CTCGTAGCGGAGCTACTAGGACATTCGGCTCGTGCGCCGAGGGTGCGTGCCGGGCGTCGCGACGCCGCGGGGCAACTCAATACAGGCCCTAGCGGCCCTGCTTGAACTCCAGTGCGCCCGCCAGCTTGCCCAGCTGCTCGAAGGAAGCCGTGCCGGTCACCACCGTGACGTAGCCCTGCTCCCGCCGCACGAGGGCGTCGTACTTCTCGCCCTCCCAGCGCTCCCAGGACGTGTCGCCGACCTGTTGGGTCTGCCCGGAGGCCGTGGCGCTCCGGGTGACCCGCTCCAGGTACTTGACGGAGGTGTCGGTGGACTGCTCCACCGCCGCGTACTGCTGCTCCGGGTCGAGGAAGCCCAGGTGCCAGGCGTCGGCCTTCTTGCGCTCGTACGTCACCGAGGTCGCCCGCCACTGCTCCGGGAGGCCCACGGGGGCGGCCACCGGGTACGGGGCCGCGCGCCGGGCCGTGATGGTCTCCACCCGGTAGTCCACCGTGCGCGTCGGATCGGCCTGGTCGTCATGCGGGACGAAGAGGTAGATCCCGGCGACGACGACACCGATCACCGCCAGCGACCGGACCATGTCCCAGATCGTCTGCTTGCCTTTCATACCTGCCACGGCACCATCGTCCCGTATCGCCGGGGGGCGATCACCGCCGGGGTCGCGCGGACGCGCCGCGCGGCGCACCCTTGAGTCGCCCGCCGTGTGCCGGCCGAGGATCCGCCGAGGGGCCGCCGAGGGTCCGCGGCGTACCCGTCGGGCGTCCGCCCCGCGCCCTGCCGAGCTCCCCGCCCGGTCACCCACCCAGTCACCGCGCCCGACGCAAGGCGTCCGCTCAGGACAATCGAATGACCGATATTCCGCTCATACGTGACCCGCCCTGCTCAATATGTCGACGTACCGATAGAGTTCCAGCACCCTCACTTCCCGGCCGTCGCCGTACAGAAAGGTGCGCTCCGATGACCGAGCACAACCTGCCGCCCCAGCTCGAAGTCTCCCCGGAGGCCCCCGACCGCAACCTCGCGCTCGAACTCGTACGGGTCACCGAGGCGGCCGCCATGGCCGCCGGCCGGTGGGTCGGCCGCGGCGACAAGATCGGCGCGGACGGCGCCGCGGTCAACGCGATGAGGACCCTGATCTCCACCGTCTCGATGAACGGCGTCGTCGTCATCGGCGAGGGCGAGAAGGACGAAGCCCCGATGCTCTTCAACGGAGAGCAGGTCGGCGACGGCACGGGTGCCGAGGTCGACATCGCCGTCGACCCGATCGACGGCACCACCCTGAACGCCAAGGGCATGCCGAACGCCATCGCAGTCCTGGCGGCCGCCGACCGCGGCACGATGTTCGACCCGTCCGCCGTGTTCTACATGGACAAGCTGGTCACCGGCCCCGAGGCGGCCGACTTCGTCGACATCAACGCCCCGGTCTCGGTCAACATCCGCCGGGTCGCCAAGGCCAAGGGCATGCACGCCGAGGACGTCACGGTCGTCATCCTGGACCGCCCCCGCCACGAGGGCATCGTCCGGGAGATCCGCGAGACCGGCGCGCGCATCAAGTTCATCTCCGACGGCGACGTCGCCGGCTCCATCATGGCCGCCCGCGAGGGCACCGGCGTGGACCTGCTCCTGGGTATCGGCGGCACCCCCGAGGGCATCATCTCGGCCTGCGCCATCAAGTGCCTGGGCGGCGTGATCCAGGGCAAGCTGTGGCCCAAGGACGACGCCGAGCGCCAGAAGGCCATCGACGCCGGCCACGACCTGGACCGGGTGCTCACCACCACCGACCTGGTCTCGGGCGACAACGTCTTCTTCGTCGCCACCGGCATCACCGACGGCGAGCTGCTGCGCGGCGTCCACTACCGTTCCCAGACCGCGACGACGTCCTCGCTGGTCATGCGCTCCAAGTCCGGCACCATCCGGAAGATCGACTCCACCCACCGCCTGTCGAAGCTGCGCGCCTACAGCGCGATCGACTTCGACCGCGCCCAGTAGGAGACGGGGCACCACGCGAGAGGGGCGGTCACCCTGTGCGGGGGTGACCGCCCCTCTCGCGCGTCCGTGTACGGGGCGTGGGGGACGCACGGGGGCGCCCGCGAGGTACGGAGACACATGTACGTACGGAGGCACATGTACGTACGCACCCACCCGAGACGCGGACCACGGCCGCCCGGCCGACGGCGGCGTCAGAGCCGGGGCCGGCGTCGGCGTCAGAGCCGGAGGCGGCAGCACGGCCGGGGGTCGGCGGCGATGGCGGGGCCGGGGGCGGGCTCAGCCCGCCGCGGCTATCGTCCCCGCCTCGGAGGCTTGCCGCAGTTCGGCGGACCTGCGCCGCATCCGCGCCAGCACCACCCGGCGCTCGGCCGCGGTGAGCCCGCCCCAGACCCCGTACGGCTCGGGCTGGAGCAGCGCGTGCTCGCGGCAGGCGACCATCACGGGGCAGCGGGCGCAGACACGCTTGGCGGCCTCCTCACGGGAGAGCCGGGCGGCCGTCGGCTCCTTGGACGGGGCGAAGAACAGCCCCGCCTCGTCCCGGCGGCACACCGCCTCGGCGTGCCATGGGCCGTCCTCCGCCGCCCTGGCCGGCACCCGCGGCCTCGGCACGGCCGACGGGCGCGCCCCAGGACCCTGAAGGCTGTTCACGGCGGCTACCTGCAGGGACTGATGCGGCGGATGCGGCACGGTCTACTCCTGACGACGTATACGTGAGCGAGAGACGACGCACCTGTCCCTACCCGCTGCACGCCCCCCTATGCACTGTGTGCCACGGGGCGCCCGGGGTTCGTCCGAAACGAGACCCTCCGCATCCGGATGCGGTGCATCTCAGCCGTTGAGGCGCCCGCGCAGCTTGCGCGCCAGGTCGACCAGGCGGGCGCCCATCTTGGGCCGCGCCTCGATGTTGCCGAGGAGGGAGAAGCCGCGGACGATCACCACGGGTGCCTGCGGGTCGGTCTCCCCGCGGCTCTCGCCGCGCACCTCGAAGTTGCCGAGGACCCCGCTGCCGTAGCCGCGCAGGGTGACGTTCTCCGGAACCAGGATCTCCACGTTGCCGAGGACGGAGGTCACGTTGATCTCGGTGACCTGCTGCTCGAAGACCGCCTGGGTGAGGTCGATGGTGATGTCGCCCATGACCGAGACCGCACGGGTGTGCGCGCCCGGCCGCCAGCGGCCCTTGCGGCTGGAGCTGCTGCACACGGCGACGATGGTCTCGGCCGCCGGACCGCCGGCCCCCGCGTACGCGGATGCGGATGCGGACACCGATGGTGACGAGGCATGGGCGCCACCGGGCGCGGGCAGATCCCGTACGAGCGCTTCCAGCTCGCCGACCGTCTTCACGGCGTACAGCGTGTCCAGGCGCTCGGAGTGCTCCTCGGCGGTCAGCCTGCCCTCGGCGAGGGCATCGCCGAGGACCTGTGCGATCCGGTCCCGGTCGGCGTCGGAGGCGCGCAGCCCGGCAGGGGCGGGCGCGGGGGCGGCGGGGTGCTTTTCCAGGTCCACGACGCCAGCATAGCGAGACACGATAGATCGCGATACTACCGGGCGGGCCCCGAGTGAGCCTTACCTCACAAACACACCCAGGGCGAGAGGTTCTACGCTGGTGGACTGCGCTGCCAATGTGGTCGTCAGTGCTGTCTGCCGAGTGAGGAATGGCCCCAATGCCGGAGTTCGCGTACACCGACCTGCTGCCCCTGGGCGAGGACACCACCCCCTACCGGCTGGTGACCGCCGAGGGCGTGTCCACCTTCGAGGCGGACGGCCGGACGTTCCTCAAGGTCGAGCCGGAGGCGCTGCGCAAGCTCGCCGAGGAGGCCATCCACGACATCCAGCACTTCCTGCGCCCCGCGCACCTCGCGCAGCTGCGCCGCATCATCGACGACCCCGAGGCCTCCTCGAACGACAAGTTCGTCGCGCTGGACCTCCTGAAGAACGCGAACATCGCGGCGGCCGGCGTCCTGCCGATGTGCCAGGACACGGGCACGGCGATCGTCATGGGCAAGCGCGGCCAGAACGTCCTCACCGAGGGCGGCGACGAGGCGGCCCTCTCGCGCGGCATCTACGACGCCTACACCCGCCTGAACCTGCGCTACTCGCAGATGGCGCCCCTCACCATGTGGGAGGAGAAGAACACCGGCTCGAACCTGCCCGCGCAGATCGAGCTGTACGCGACCGACGGCGGCGCGTACAAGTTCCTCTTCATGGCCAAGGGCGGCGGCTCGGCGAACAAGTCCTTCCTCTACCAGGAGACCAAGGCGGTCCTGAACGAGGCCTCCATGATGAAGTTCCTGGAGGAGAAGATCCGCTCGCTCGGCACCGCGGCCTGCCCGCCTTACCACCTGGCGATCGTGGTCGGCGGCACCTCCGCCGAGCACGCGCTGAAGACCGCGAAGTACGCCTCCGCGCACTACCTGGACGAGCTGCCGCGCGAGGGCTCCCCGCTGGGCCACGGCTTCCGTGACGAGGCCCTGGAGCAGCAAGTCTTCGAGCTCACCCAGAAGATCGGCATCGGCGCGCAGTTCGGCGGCAAGTACTTCTGCCACGACGTCCGCGTCGTGCGCCTGCCCCGCCACGGCGCCTCGCTGCCCGTCGCGATCGCCGTCTCCTGCTCGGCGGACCGCCAGGCCACCGCGAAGATCACTGCCGAGGGCGTCTTCCTGGAGCAGCTGGAGCGCGACCCGGCCCGCTTCCTGCCCGACACCACGGACGAGCACCTCTCCGAGTCCTCGGACGTCGTCTCCATCGACCTGAACCAGCCGATGGACGAGATCCTCGCGACCCTGACCGAGCACCCGGTCAAGACCCGCCTGTCGCTGACCGGCCCGCTGGTCGTGGCGCGCGACATCGCGCACGCCAAGATCAAGGAACTGCTGGACTCGGGCGCGGACATGCCGCAGTACCTCAAGGACCACCCGGTCTACTACGCCGGCCCCGCGAAGACCCCCGAGGGCTACGCCTCGGGCTCCTTCGGCCCGACCACGGCCGGCCGCATGGACTCCTACGTCGAGCAGTTCCAGGCGGCGGGCGGCTCCAAGGTCATGCTGGCCAAGGGCAACCGCTCCCAGCAGGTGACGGACGCGTGCGCCGCGCACGGCGGCTTCTACCTGGGCTCGATCGGCGGCCCCGCGGCACGCCTGGCCCAGGACTGCATCAAGAAGGTCGAGGTCCTGGAGTACGAGGAGCTCGGCATGGAGGCCGTGTGGAAGATCGAGGTCGAGGACTTCCCGGCCTTCATCGTCGTGGACGACAAGGGCAACGACTTCTTCACCTCGCGTGAACCCGAGCAGCCGACCTTCACCAGCATCCCGGTGCGCGGCCCCGGTCTGGCGTAGCCCGGCTGTCCCGCATCCAGAGAGCCCCCGGCGCCAACCGCCGGGGGCTCTCTGGCGTGCCGTCCTTCCCCCGGGCGACCCGGCCCCCGCAGGACCGAAGTCCCGCTACACTCCCGCCACCCGCCGAAAGACCAGGTCAGACAGCGAAATCCGGCCAGAGCACCAGCCGGCTAAGGGCTGTCCCGTAATCCCCGGTGGATCAGCGCACGGCGTCAGATGCGGTGCATCGCAAGGCGGAGGAGCGTCCCCATACTGGGCGTATTCGGGCGTTCCGACAACGCAGCGAGGTGCCGTAGCTGGCGTCGTGCGCCCGCCGGGGATTGCGGGACAGCCCTCAGGCGGCATCCCGCTTGTCCAGCCACTTGAGGATGGCCTGGTTCGTTTCTTCCGGCCTTTCCTGCTGGATCCAGTGGCCGCAGTCCAGGCTGACCACTTCTGCGTCGGGTACGAAGTCTGTCAGGTTTTCGGACCGTGCGACGGGGTCGCGGTCGCCGTAGATCATGAGGGTGGGCTGGTGGATGATCGGGTCCGCGGCCGCCAGGAGATGCCAGTTGCGGTCGAGGTTCCGGTACCAGTTGATGCCGCCGGTGAACCCGGACGTCTCGAAGGCGGAGACGAGGACGGCCAGTTCGCTGTCGCTCATGAGGGGCTCGCCGAGGGCTGTCGGCGCGTGGGCGAGGTTGATCAGCGCCATACCCGGCTGAGGCTCCGGCGGCGGCTGGTTCTTCCGGTACAGGTTGCGGAGGAACTGGACGGTGTTGTCCTCGAATACGGCGTCGGCGACGCCCGGCCGCCGGTTGAAGTGGACGAAGTAGAAGTCGCCGCCGAGCATGGCTTCCATGGACTCGATCCACGGCTTTTCACCGCGCTCCTGGTAGGGCAGGCTCAGGTTGATCACCTTGTTGACCCGGGTGGGGTGCAGCAGGGTCAGTCCCCAGACGACGAACGCGCCCCAGTCATGGCCGACGAAGGTGGCGTCGTCGTATCCGTAGTGGTCGAGGAGCGCGACGAGGTCACCCGACAGGTGCTCGATGTCGTAGTCCGTCACTTCGGCCGGGCGGGAGGAGTTGCCGTAGCCCCGCTGGTTCGGTGCGATGACGTGGTAGCCCGCCGCGGCGAGGGCGGGCATCTGGTGGCGCCAGGTGAAGGCGTGGTCCGGCCAGCCGTGGCACAGCACGATGGGCCTTCCCGCGTTCTCCTGGCCCGCTTCGAAGACTTCGAGTTCCACACCGTTGACCGGAATGAGGGTGGGCTCGGGGAAATCGGTTGAGGTCATGTCGCCATCGTGCCGCCCCAAACCGGTCACCTCATGACCGGTTTATGTGGGAGTTTTGTGGCGTGCGAACCGACCGGCTGGTGGCCATCCTCCTCATGCTGCAACGACGCGAGCAGGTGACAGCGGCAGAGGTCGCCCGAGAGCTGGAGGTCTCCGAGCGCACCGCCCGCCGCGACCTCGACGCCCTGGCCATGGCCGGGGTGCCCGTCTACTCCACGCAAGGCCGGGGCGGCGGCTGGCGCCTGGTGGGCGGCGCCCGCACCGATCTGTCGGGGTTGACCGCGAGCGAGGCCCGCGCCCTGTTCCTGGTCGTCGGACCGGCTTCGGCCGCGACGCCGGCCGTGAAAGCGGCACTGCGCAAACTCGTCCAGGCCCTGCCGGAACCCTTCCGTGCCCAGGCCGAGGCAGCAGCGTCATCCTTGGTCATGGACCCGCAACGATGGGGATCGAACCGGGGCGAGCTCCGACCGCCTCGGTTCCTCGACGGACTCCAGGACGCGGTGATCCGCGGCGTCCAGGTACGGCTCGGCTACGTCGACGGCAAAGGTGCCGAAACGAAGCGAACCGTCCACCCGCTGGGCATCGTCGCCAAAGGCCCGGCCTGGTACCTCGTCTGCCACACCGAGAGAGGTCGGCGGACCTTCCGGATCGACCGCGTGTCGTCCGTTGATCCGACCGACGACCCTGTGCACCGGCCCGAGGACTTCGACCTCGCCGCAAGCTGGCGCGAGATCGCCGACGAGATCGACCGCAGACGAACGCCCTTCGAAGTCCAGGCCGTCTGCGCACCGGCCGGCATCGGCATCCTCCGGATCGGGTTCGGCGACAGGCTCGAAATAGGAGGCACTACGACCGACGGACGCATCGCCGTCGTGATCCGCGGCTACGACGAGTACACCATCGCCGGTGAACTCGCCGGGCTGGTCGAATGGCTCGAAGTGATCGGCCCTCCGGCCGTGCGAGACCAACTGGTCTCGATCGGCAACGCGCTCGTCGAGCGATACGGCTGACGCCGGCATGGGGCGCTCGGCCCACGTACTGAGCCTGCTCGACGAGCATGGTTCGATTCCGGCGGACGCCCGGTCACGACGTCGGCGGGTCCGTCGGCCTGGCTCAACCTTCACCGAGGTCACCAAGGGCGGCTTCAAGGTCACCCCGGCCCCGCCGGCCCCCGGCCGAATCCGCAGCCGTAGTCACGGCGGCGGCGCCGTCAGGTACCGGGCCTCGACGGGGGTGGCCCGGTACCCCTGCTCCCGTGCGGCGACGACCTCGGCGATGCTCAGCCCGTACACCCGGCGCAGCAGCGCGATCGGCACCCCGCCGGGCCCGCCGACCGGCAGGCGGACGGCGCCCTCCCGGGCGAGGATGCGCTCCCGTATCCAGGGCGGGGGGACGCCCCGGCCGCGGTCGCAGGCGTAGATCTCGTACCGGGGACAGTGGTCGTAGCCCTCCCAGCGCAGCTCGCCGTCCCGGACGAACTGCCAATCCTCCCGGACGCACTCCTCGCAGGGCTCGCAGTGCGCGGCCCCGTACATCTGCTGTTCCGCCATCCGCGCAGCATGCGGTACCGGGGCGTCCCGCGCATGCGGATAACGTCGGGGCATGACGCACACGCAGCCCCGTACCGACCGCGCCGTCCGGGTCGTCGCCCATCGCGGGGCCTCCCACGAGCACCCCGAGCACACCCTCGCCGCCTACCGGCAGGCCATCGCCGACGGTGCCGACGCACTCGAATGCGACGTACGGCTCACCGCCGACCACAAGCTGGTCTGCGTGCACGACCGGCGCGTGGAGCGGACCTCCGACGGGCGCGGGGTGGTGTCGGAGATGACGTACGAGGAGCTGGGCGCCCTCGACTTCGGCGGCTGGAAGGGCGCGGAGCACCGCGGGGCGCAGGTGCTGCTCTTCGAGGACCTGCTGAAGGAGGCGCTGGCCGCCGACCGGCCCGTCGGGCTGGCCGTGGAGACCAAGCACCCCACCCGTGCGGGCGGCCGGCTGGAGGCCGAGCTGGTGCGGGTCCTGAAGGAGTACGGGCTGGCCGACGGCCGGGCGGGGCTGGTCGAGGTGATGAGCTTCTCGCGCAACGCCCTGATCAGGCTGAACCGGCTCGCGCCCGGGCTGCCCGCGGTCTACCTGATCGAGCGGCGGCTGCGGCCGGTCCGGCCGCCGTTCGCGGGGCACGCGGGGCCGGGCATCGACCTGGTGCGCAAGGATCCGGGGCTGGTGGGGCGGTTGAAGGCGAAGGGGCTGGCGGTGCGGGTGTGGACGGTGGACGAGCCGGCGGACGTGGAGCTGTGCGTGCGGCTCGGCGTGGACACCCTGATCACCAACCGGCCGCGCGAGGTGCGGGAGCAACTGGAGGCGGCCCGCTGAGGCGGGTGCGGGTGGTGGTTCCAGGAGGCGTTGTTGTCGTACGTCACCGCGAGGTTGCGCTTCGACTGCGCGATGACGACGTCGTAGGGCCCTTGTACCAGCTGTTCGGATGTGCGACAGCCGCAGGATCGTCGGCACGGGGCAAGAGCCGCACATGAATACACCCGGCCGGGGTGCGCCGGCCGGGCGTGGGGGGATCGGGTGGGAGCGGGGCGGTCAGTGCGGAGCGCCGCTCAGCGGGAGCGCCGGTCGGGCGAAGTGCCGGTCAGGCGAAGCGCTGGTTCGCGGATCCGTTGCAGGGCTGGAGGCGCAGCGGTTCGTGGGCGGCGGCCACGGTCAGGCACATGCCCGGGGCGGCGGCGGGCCGCAGGGTGGCGCCGTCGCGGAGGAACTGCTGGTTGGCTCCGCCGTGGCAGTTCCAGATGATCAGGCCGGTGCCGGAGCCGTAGTTCGCGCCGGGGGCGTCGAGACAGCGGTCATGGGTCAGCTCGATTTGACATCCTCCCCCAGCTAAAGGCAGGGGGATTCCAACCCCTGTCGGGGCTGAGGTTCACGGGCATTCGACCGCTTGCGCGGTGTTGCCCCTCCGGTACCGGAAGACTTCTTCCGGGGCCTTACGGCCTGTCCTACCG
>NZ_JBIVFO010000084.1:0-7152 GCF_044748225.1 Streptomyces sp. NPDC090021
TCAAGGCGACGCGGCTGCGGGTGAGCCATGCCTTCCACTCCGCGCACATGGACAGTGTCCTGGCCGACTTCCGCACCATGCTGGAGACGCTGACCTTCCGTGGCGCGAGTGTGCCGGTGGTTTCCAACCTCACCGGTGAGCTCGCCACCGACGACCAGCTCTGTGACCCCGGCTACTGGGTCGACCACATCCGTCACGCGGTCCGCTTCGCCGACGGCATCCGCACCCTGCGCAGCCAGGGCACCACCACCTACCTGGAGATCGGCCCCAACGCCGTCCTCACCCCCGCCATCGCCACGACCTTGGGCGACGACGAGCGGGTGCGGGTTCTTGCCGCCCTGCGGCGCCAAGCCGCCGACGAGAGCGTCTCGGCGCTCGCCGCACTGGCCGACGCCCACGCATGCGGCGCGCTGTCCGTCGACTGGCAGGCTCTGCACGGCCCCGCCCCGGTGAACCCGCTTGCCCTGCCGACCTATGCCTTCCAGGGCGAGCGGTACTGGCTGGAGCAGGCCGCGACGGCCGGTGACCTGAGCCGGCTCGGCCTGGACGGCGACGGAAGCCACCCCCTGCTGGCCGCCGCCGTCGAGCTGGGCGACGAGCAGGGCCTGCTGCTCACCGGCCGGCTCTCGCTGCGCACGCACCCGTGGCTCGCCGACCACGCGGTCGGCGGGCAAGTGCTCCTGCCGGGCACCGCCTTCGTGGAACTGGCGCTACACGCGGGGGACCGGTCCGGCTGCGGCGTACTGGACGAACTCACCCTTGAGGCGCCCCTGTTCCTTCCCGCGCGGGGCGCCGTACAGCTCCAGGTGGCCGTGAAGGCCCCGGAGGCCGACGGCCGGCGCGCGGTGACCGTGCTGTCCCGGCCGCACCGCGGCCCGGGGACGGGCGGCGTCGACGCGCCGTGGACGCGGCACGCGTCGGGGGTGCTCGCCGAGGAACCCGTCGGCTTCGAGGCCGCACCGGCCGCAGGGGCCTGGCCGGTTCCGGACGCCGAGGCCGTGCCCCTGGACGACGCGTACGCGGTGCTGGCCGGGCTGGGCTACGGCTACGGCCCGGTGTTCCAGGGCCTGACCGGCCTGTGGCGGCGCGGCGACGAGCTGTTCGCCGAGGTCCGGCTGCCCTCGGAGGCATCGGGTGCCGCTGATGCCTTCGGCCTGCACCCGGCGCTACTGGACGCGGCTCTGCATCCGTTCGTCCTGGCGGACGCCACGACGGCCGGATCCGGCGGGGCCCCCAGGATCCCGTTCTCCTTCTCCGGCGTACGGCTGCACGCGGTCGGCGCGGACTCGCTGCGGGTGCGGATCGCCCCGACCGGTGACAGCACCGCCGCACTGACGCTCACCGACGGTACGGGCGCGCCGGTCGCCGAGATCGCCGAGCTGATGGTCCGACCGCTGGCCACGGGAGCCCGGACCGACAGCGGGAACGGACTGCTGGCCCTGGGCTGGGTGCCGCTGCCGCTTGACGCGGCATCCGGCGAGGCACCGGCCGGGTTGGCGGAATACGAGGTGACCGCCGGGCAGTCGGTCCATGCGACCACCGCGGCGGCGCTGTCCCGAGTCCAGGAGTGGCTGGGGGAGGACGACGAGGGGGTACTGGTCGTCCGTACCCGGGACGTGGCCGGTGACCTGGCGGGCGCGGCCGTGCAGGGGCTCGTACGCTCCGCGCAGGCCGAGCACCCCGGCCGGTTCGTGCTGCTGGACACCGACGGCACGGACGTTCCGGCGCAGGCCCTGGCCTCCGCCGTGGCGGCGGGCGAGACCCAGCTGGCCGTGCGCGACGAGGAGTTGTCCGCGGCCCGGCTCGTTCCGGTCGCGGTGGAGGGTTCCGGGGTGGGGGACCGTCCGGTGTTCCGGGCCGGGGGCACGGTGTTGATCACGGGTGGTACCGGGGCGCTGGGTGCTCTGGTGGCCCGGCATTTGGTGACCCAGTACGGCGTGGGGCACTTGTTGCTGGTTTCCCGGCGTGGAGCGGCCGCGGCCGGAGCCGGGGAGCTGGCCGCGGAGCTGGGCGCGCTCGGTGCCCGGGTCACGGTCGAGGCGTGTGACACGGCTGACCGGGGTGCGTTGGAGGCACTGCTGGCGGGTATCCCGGCCGCCCACCCGCTCACCGCGGTGGTTCATACGGCCGGTGTGCTGGACGACGGCACGCTGGAGTCCCTGACTCCGGAGCGGTTGGCCGGCGTACTGGCTCCCAAGGCCGACGCCGCTTGGCATCTGCACGAGCTGACCCGGGAGCTGGACCTGGACGCGTTCGTCCTCTTCTCCTCGGTGGCGGGCACCTTCGGCACGGCCGGGCAGGCCAACTACGCCGCCGCCAACGCCTACCTGGACGCGCTCGCCCGGATCCGGCACGCCGCCGGGCTGCCCGCGACCTCGCTGGCGTGGGGCCTGTGGGCCGAGGCCGGCGGGATGACCGGCGAGCTGGTCGACGCCGACCTGCTCCGAATGCGCCGGGCCGGAATCGCCCCGCTGCCGAACGCCGAAGGACTGGCGTTCTTCGACGAGGCCCTCGCCGGGACGGCTCCTGCCGTGGTCGCGGCGCGCCTCGACCTGGACCAGCTGCGCGGGCGGGCCGGGAACGGCACGCTGCCCTCCCTCTTCCGCCGACTGGTCCGGGTTCCGGCCCGCCGCCGGGCCGCTGTCGGCCAGGGCGCGGCAGGGTCGTGGGCGGAGCGGCTGCGTATCCTGCCGGCCGCCGAGCGCGAGCAGACCGCGCTGGCCCTGGTCCGTGCACAGGCCGCGGCCGTCCTCGGGCACTCCGGCCCCCAGGCGGTGCCGACCGACCGGGCGTTCAGCGAGCTCGGCTTCGACTCGCTGACGGCCGTGGAACTCCGCAACCGGCTGAACCAGGCCACCGGGCTCAAGCTGCCCGCCTCGCTGCTGTTCGACTTCCCGACCGCGAGCGCGCTCGCGGCCCACCTGCTGGCCGAGACGGTCGGCACGGACGAGGACGGCTCCGGCGCCTTTGCCGGCGCTGCCGGCGCTTCCGCCGTCGCTGCCGACGAGCCGATCGCGATCGTCGGTATCGGGTGTCGTTTCCCGGGTGGGGTCACCGGCCCGGAGGAGCTGTGGCGGCTGGTGGCCGAGGGGCGGGATGCGATTTCCGGTTTCCCGGAGAACCGGGGTTGGGATCTGGAGTCCCTTTACGATCCTGATCCGGAGCGTCGCGGGACCTCGTACACGCGTCGTGGTGGGTTCCTGCATGATGCGGACCGGTTCGACGCGGAGTTCTTCGGGATCAGTCCGCGTGAGGCGCTGGCCACGGATCCGCAGCAGCGGTTGTTGCTGGAGACTGCGTGGGAGGCGTTCGAGCGGGCGGGAATCGACCCGGCGAGCCTGCGCGGCAGCCGGACCGGCGTGTTCGCGGGCGTCATGTACAACGACTACGCCTCGCGGCTCCAGCCGGCGCCCGAGGGGTACGAGGGTCTGCTGCTCGCCGGGAACACCGGCAGCGTGGTCTCCGGCCGGGTCGCGTACTCCTTCGGGCTGGAGGGGCCGGCGGTCAGTGTGGACACGGCGTGTTCCTCCTCGCTGGTGGCCATGCACCTGGCTGCCCAGGCCCTGCGCCAGGGCGAATGCTCGCTCGCATTGGCCGGCGGAGTGGCGATCATGTCCACCCCCAACACCTTCATCGAGTTCAGTCGGCAGCGCGGGCTGTCGGAGGACGGGCGTTGCAAGGCGTTCTCCGACGACGCGGACGGTACCGGTTGGGGTGAGGGTGCGGGTCTGCTGCTGTTGGAGCGGTTGTCGGACGCGCGGCGTAACGGGCATCGGGTGCTTGCGGTGATGCGTGGCAGTGCGGTGAACCAGGACGGGGCGAGTAATGGGCTGACGGCGCCGAACGGGCCTTCGCAGCAGCGTGTGATCCGTCAGGCGCTTGCCTCAGCGGGTTTGAGCGGGGCTGATGTGGATGTGGTGGAGGCGCACGGTACGGGTACGCGGTTGGGCGATCCGATCGAGGCCCAGGCGTTGCTGGCGACCTACGGTCAGGAGCGCGCTGGGGGTGATCCGCTGTGGTTGGGTTCGGTGAAGTCGAACATCGGTCACACGCAGGCCGCGGCGGGTGCCGCGGGTGTGATCAAGATGGTGATGGCGATGCGGAACCGCATGCTGCCGGCGACGTTGCACGCTGAGGTGCCGTCCACCCGGATCGACTGGGAAGCCGGTACGGTGAGCCTGCTGACCGAAGCTCGTGCGTGGGAGCCGGGTGCTCGACCGCGTCGTGCCGCCGTCTCCTCGTTCGGTATCAGTGGTACCAACGCCCACGTCATCCTCGAAGAACCCGAAACCGAAACCGCACCCGAACCGGTGGCCGAGGCAGAGCCCCCGGCCGACCGCCCGCTCCCCCCGCTCGTGCTGTCCGCCCGCGCCGAGCAGCCGCTGTCCGAACTGGCCGCCCGGCTACGCGACCTGCTCGCGGCGGACGCCCCTCACTCCGTCGACGTGGCGGACGTGGCCTGGGCACTCCACAGCACCCGGGCCGTCTTCGGCCAGAGGGCCGTCGTGACCGCCCCCGACCGCGACGCCGTACGGGACGCCCTGGACGCCCTCGCCGACGGCCGCCCCGACCCCCGCGTGGTCACCGCCGCCGGCACCCCCGGCGGCCTCGGCGGCACCGTCTTCGTCTTCCCCGGTCAGGGCTCGCAGTGGGTGGGCATGGCCCTCGAACTCCTGGAGACCGCACCGGTCTTCCGCGAGCGGATGGCGGAATGCGCGGCCGCGCTGGCCGAGTTCACCGACTGGTCGCTGTTCGACGTACTGCGTGGTGCGCCCGGTGCCCCCGGCTATGACCGGGTGGACGTCGTCCAGCCCGTGCTGTTCGCCGTCATGGTGTCGCTGGCCGCGCTCTGGGAGTCGTACGGTGTCCGTCCGGCCGCCGTGGTCGGGCACTCCCAGGGCGAGATCGCGGCGGCAGCCGTCGCCGGCGCGCTCACGCTCCAGGACGCGGCCCGGGTGGTCGCCCTGCGCAGCCGAGCCCTCGGCGCGCTGGCGGGCACCGGCGGAATGGTGTCCGTACCGCTGTCGTACGAGGAGACCGAGCGGCGGATCTCTGGCTGGCCGGGCCGGCTGTCGGTCGCCACCGTCAACGGGCCGGCATCGTGTGTGGTCTCCGGTGACCCGGAGGCGCTGGACGAGCTGCTCGACGCCTGTGCCGCCGAAGAGGTCCGGGCCCGCCGGATTCCGGTGGACTACGCCTCCCACTCCGCGCACGTCGAGGCGATCGAGGAAGAACTCCTCGGTCTGCTCGCGCCCGTCGCACCCGTCGCGGCACGCATGCCCTTCTACTCCGCCGTCACCGGCGACCTGCTGGACACCCGTCAGCTCGACGCCGCGTACTGGTACCGCAACCTGCGGGCGACCGTGCGCTTCGACCTCGCCACCCGGGCCCTGCTGGACCAGGGGCACGGGGCGTTCGTGGAGGTCAGCGCCCACCCCGTGCTGACCGCAGCCGTGCAGGAGTCGATCGCCGCCGCGGCCGACGAGCGGCCTGGCACACCCGGAGCCGAGGCGGTGGCCCTGGGTACCTTGCGGCGGGACGAGGGCGGCCTGGAACGCTTCCACGCCTCCGTGGCCGCCGGCTACACGGCAGGGCTGGCGGTGGACTGGACCCCCGCCTTCGCCTCCGCCGCGGGAACCGGCTCAGGTGAGCGCCCGTACCGGCACGTCGAGCTGCCCACCTACCCCTTCCAGCACGCCTCGTACTGGCTGGAGGGCGTAGCCCGCACCGGCGACATGAACACCGCCGGACTGCGCCCCGCCGCGCACCCGCTGCTCGGCGCGGCCGTCGAACTCGGCGGCGGCAGCGGCCTGCTGCTCACCGGCCGGCTCTCACTGCGCACGCACCCGTGGCTCGCCGACCACGCCGTCAGCGGCACCGTGCTGCTGCCCGGCACCGCCTTCGCCGAACTGGCCCTGCGGGCGGGGCGCGACGCGGACTGCCCGTACCTGGAGGAACTCACCGTCCACGCACCCATGGTGTTCGCCGCGGGCGCCGCGCTGCGGCTGCAGGTCTCGGTGGGCGAACCGGACGCGAAGGGCCGCCGCGACGTGGCCGTGCTGTCCCGGGCCGATGACGAGGATCCGCACGGCACGTGGACCCGGCACGCCAGTGGCACGCTGAGCTCCGGCCAGGACTCCACGGCCGGTTCCATCGGCTCCGCCGACCCGCTGCCGGCTGCATGGCCGCCGCCGGGCGCGGTCCCCGTGGATCTGGACGGTGCCTACGAGCGGCTCGCCGCACAGGGGTACGAGTACGGGCCTGCCTTCCAGGGCCTGCGCGCCCTGTGGCAGCTCGGTGGCGAGGTGTACGCCGAGGTGGCCCTGGCCGCCGGCGAGGGCGCGGACGCCGGTGCGTTCGGGCTGCACCCGGCGCTGCTGGACGCGGCCCTGCACCCGGTGGTGCTCGGTGCGCTCGGCGCGGTCGAGGAGGGTGCGCTGCCGTTCTCGTGGAGCGGGGTCACCCTGCACGCGGAGGGCGCCACCGCCCTGCGGGTCCGGCTGCGTTCGGCCGGCCGGAACGAAATCTCGGTCTCGGTCGCCGACGTGCTCGGCGGCGTGGTGGCGGACGTGGACTCGCTGAGTCTGCGCCCGGTGGACAAGGAGGGGCTGCGGACCGCCGGGGCCCGGCGGGTGCCGCTGCTGCGGGTGGACTGGCAGCCGTACGCCGGTCCGTCCGGCACGGGCGGCGCATTCGACGTGCTGGAGCCGGTGACCGGGAACGAGCCCGTCGGTGCGGTGCTGGCGAAGGTGCTGGCCGCGCTCCAGGCCCGGGTGGCCGCCGAAGTCGCCGAGCCGCTCGTCGTGGTGACGCGACGGGCCGTGGCCGTGCCCGGGGCCGGTGCCGAGCGACCGGATCCGGTGGCGGCGGCCGTCTGGGGACTGGTGCGTTCGGCGCAGACCGAACACCCCGGCCGGTTCGTACTGCTGGACCTGGAGGAGGGCGCGGACGTGCCCGAGCTGCCGGAGGCCGCCGCCGAACCACAGTGCGCGGTACGGGGCGGGCACTGGTTCCTGCCCCGGCTCGTTCCGGTCGCGGTGGAGGGTTCCGGGGTGGGGGACCGTCCGGTCTTCCGGGCCGGGGGCACGGTGTTGATCACGGGTGGCACCGGGGCGCTGGGTGCTCTGGTGGCCCGGCATTTGGTGACCGGGT
>NZ_JBIVFO010000085.1:0-5438 GCF_044748225.1 Streptomyces sp. NPDC090021
GTTTGTGGTGCGGGACGGTGGTATTAAATTTCTGGGTGGGTGTTTCCGTCTGTTAGGGGGGGGGGCCCCCCCGCGCCCACCTCCGACACAGCACCGGCGACCGTGCCGGTAGACAGGGAAGGACCCATGCGACAGGTACTGAGCCGACAGGTACTGGGCAAGGGGATGCTCACGGCGGCAGCCGCGTCGAGCCTGCTGTCGATCGCGACCGGTGCGGCCTACGCGCACAACGGCGCGACGGCCGAAGCCTCGCACTCACCCGGCGTGCTGGCCGGCAACAGCGTCTCGGTACCGATCACCTTCGCGCCGAACGTGTGCGGCAACAGCGTGGACGGCGGTGCGGCGCTCAACCCCGCGATGGGCAACACCTGCGCCACCGGGGCCGGCTCGCACACCGACGAGGGCCACGACTACCGGCGCTACCTCAGCCCCGAGCACGCCGAGGCCCTTGAGCGCTACCTCGACGAGCGCCCGGGCCGCCACGCGGTGCCCGAGCAGCGCCAGGAGTCGCGGCGCCACGAGGTGCCGCGGCAGGAGGTGTCCCGGCCGGAGGCCCCCCGGAAGGAGGGACCCCGCCACGCGAAGCCGCGCCACGAGGAGCCCCGCCACGAGCCCCGCCACGAGGGCGGCTACGGCGGCCCGGGCGAGGAGCAGGGCCCGGAGGAGGAGTGCGACGACCACCCCGCGCCGCCCCCCGCGCCGCCCGCGCACCACGCCCCGCCGGCGCCCGAGCACCCGCACCCGAAGCCGGAGCCGGTGGAGGAGCACCCCGCGCCCCTGCCGCGGCCGGTCCAGGAGCAGCCCGCGCCGCCCGCGGAGCAGCCCGTACCGCTCCCGGCCCCGGCGCCCGCCCCGCAGCCGCCGGCCGAGGAGGCACCCCTGCCGCTGCCCGCCCCGCAGCCTCCCGCCGAGGAGGTTCCGCACACGCTCCCCGCCCCGGCGCCCGGCCCGGCGCCCGTGGTCGAGGAGGAGGTGCCGCCCGCGCCGCCGCACGGCAGTCAGCCCGTCGTACGCCCGGCGCCCGCTCCGGCCCCCGCTCCCGAGGCGGTACCGCCGGTGGAACCGCCGCCGGCCGCCCCCGCCGGCGACACCCCCGTCCACCTCCCGCCGGGGCCCGCGCCGGCTCTCGCTCCCGCTCCCGAGGCGGTACCCGCACCGGCCCCCGCGCCCGCCCCGGCTCCGGCCCCCGCCCGGGTGGACGCGCCCGTGCTGGCCGAGACGGGCGCGGGTCAGCCCGCGGCCGCGGCGGCCCTCGCCTCCGCCCTGGTCCTGGGCGGCGCGATTCTGTACCGGCGGTCGCGCATCTCCTGACGCCGCAATACCGGTAATCGGAAGAAACAGCGGCCGGAGAATCCTTCTGGGATTCTCCGGCCGCTGTCGTGTACCCGCGCGTCCGCGTTTCCACGGCGCACGGGAATCGTTACGCATGACGAAAGCGGCGCGCCGGTCGCCGATGACGCCTCTGTCCACGAAAGAAGAGGATTTCGATAATGAAGCTCACGAAGGTCGCCGCTGTCGTCGTCGGCTCCGTCGCCGCCCTCGGCGCCTCCGGTACCGCGTTCGCCGCCGGGCCCGCGGGCGCGATGCCCCCCATGAGCCTGACCGGCGGGGTCACGGAGACCCTGGACTCGGTCGCCCCCGTCACGGAGTCCCTTCCGCAGACGGTGGGCAACGGGCTGGCCGAGCAGGGGGACACCGTCAACAAGGTCGTGGGCACGGCCCAGAAGGTCAACAAGGTCCGCAACGACGCGCCCGGCACCGTCCTCGGCCTCGCGAACGGCGCCACCCAGGCGTCGCCGCTGCTGGGCGGTGTACAGCTCAACGGCGGCAAGAACTGATCCACGCCGGTCGGATCCGGGCCGGGCCGCGTCCGGCCCCTGCCGACAAAACTGTGGGCGCCACCGGCAAGGCCGGGGCGCCCACGGTCGGTTGCGCGACGACGTCAGTCGTTGACGCAGACGTTGCCGAACGCCGGGTTCAGCAGGGCGATCACGTTCACGGTGTTGCCGCAGACGTTGACCGGAACGTGGACCGGGACCTGGAGCAGGTTGCCGGAGAGGACGCCGGGGGAACCCACGGCCGCGCCCTCGGCCGACGAGTCGGCGACGGCGGAGCCGGCGGCACCGGCCGCGGCGAGACCAGCGGTGGCCAGGACCAGGGCGGCCTTCTTGGCAGAGTTCATGGGAAGTGCACCTTCTGTTCGACGTTCCGCCCCGCTCCGGGGCTCACACCGAGCGAAACGGTTCCACACTGCCCGACGACACGGTTCCGCACACGATCAGACCTGTTCGGCTCAATCGCCTTCACCGTGTTGCCGTTTCGGGACGGCCCGGGCCCGGCCGCGATCCGCCGGACACCCCCCCTGGCTAGGGCACGGCGGGGAGCTGGAGGTCCGGCAGTTGGATGTCGGGGACCTCCGGCACGAGGTCCACGGGAGCCGCCGGCACCACCGGGGCCGCCGGATCGGGCAGCGCCGGCGGGGTCAGCGGCGGCAGCTCCGGGATCTCGACCCCCGGGATCTCCGGGAGCTGCACTCCCGGGATGCTCGGCAGGTTGATCTCCGGGAGGTTGATCTCCGGGAGGTTGATCTCGGGCAGCTCGATCTCCGGGATCTTGATGTCCGGCAGGGTGACGCCCGCCGGCAGCAGCGCCTTGATCTGGGCGAGGAGTCCGTTGATGAGGTCGTCGATCGGGCCTGCCGGAGCCGCCTTGGTGGACACCGTGCCGGAACCGGAGTCGGCCGCGCTCGCGGGTGCCGCCGCGCCGGTCAGTATGACGACGGCCAGCGCCGAGGGGAGGAGAAGGCGGGCGCGGGACGGCCTGGTGCGGTGCATGGGGGTTCCTTCGCGTGGGGACACGGGGACTCGCGGGCGGACCGTTCGGCCCGCTCCTCACTCACCGTGGGAACACCTCGCACGGAGCGCAACAGGAGAGCGGGCGACTGGGGTCGCGTACGGGCTTCGCGCACGTGTCCGCAGGCGGCTCACCCGGGCTGGGGAAAACATCGGGACGCGCGGGCCGTTTGAGTGAAGCAGCGGAACCAACCCCCTGACCGGGCAGTTGACCAGGGCGCTCCATCAGCGGGCACTCGTGCGACAAAAGGATCAAGATGTTCAAGAAGTTCATGACCGCCGCCGCGGTCTCCGCCGTTGCCGTCGGCGCTGGCGCTGCTGCCGCGGCCCCGGCCATGGCCATCGGCAACGACAACGGGATCAACACCGTCAACGGCAACGGTGCCCAGCAGATCTACGGCAACCAGAAGACCCACGGCGACCAGAGCCCGCAGCTCAGCCTGGTCCAGGGCACGCTGAACAAGCCCTGCATCGGTCTGCCGGCGAAGATCAACGCCCAGTCGCTCGTCGCCGCGGTCAACGTCGGCGTCCAGGACATCAACGTCCTGTCCAACCCGCAGAACCAGCAGTGCACCGAGAACTCCACCCAGGCCAAGGGCGACGAGCCGCTCTCGCACATCCTGGACAACATCCCGGTCCTGTCGGGCAACGCCTCCGCCGGCAGCTGACACCCGCCGCCCCGCCCGGTGGGCGGGGCCCGGGCCCACGGCCCGCGCGGTGATGTGACAGGTGATGTGACAGGGGCCCCGGCAGCGTCCAGCTGCCGGGGCCCTCGTACGTGCCGCGCACGCGGCGCTCAGCCGGTCCAGAAGTCCCACCACCGGGTGAGGACCAGCATCCCGATCACCCCGATGTGCAGGGCGGGCGGGGCCCAGCCGAACTCGGTGAAGAAGACCCGCAGCGGGCCGGGGGCGGGGAGCACGCGCGTACGGACGTTGTGTGCGGTGACCGCCCAGAACATCAGCAGCGTCGCCACCCAGGCGAGGCAGCACCACAGGCAGAGCGCGTTGATCTCGTAGAGCGACTGGACCATGAGCCAGCTGCAGAAGCCGACGCCGAACAGCGTGCCGGCGTTCAGTCCCAGCCAGAACCAGCCGCGGTAGCCGGCGCCCGCCAGCAGGCCCGCACCGACGCAGACCACGACGGCGTAGGCGACCAGCCCCAGCATGGGGTTGGGGAAGCCGAAGGCCTGCGCCTGCTCGCTCTGCATCACGCTGCCGCAGGAGACGACCGGGTTGAGGCTGCAGGCGGGCTTGAAGTCCGGGTCCTCCAGCAGGAGGAACTTGTCGAGGGTGATCACCCAGGAGGCCAGCACTCCGGCCGCGCCGGTGACGACCAGCAGCCACGCCAATCCCCTTGGCGTTCGGCCGCGTTCGCCCTCGTCTGCACTGCGGGGCCGTACCTGCCGGCGCGGGACGCCCACTGTATTCGTTGCCATGGGGCCCATAATCCCCCGTCTCCCCCCAGAGCGGTTCCAACCATGAGCATTCGCACGCAAGTTGACCTGAAGGTGTGGCGGGAACCTCCGATGCTTCCCGGACGTTTTACCGAACCCCGGACGTGATGTCAGAGCCAGGGGTTACGTTGAGCTTCCGCGAAGTGACAAGCTGCGACGGCCTGGAGACCCACCTTGAGCGATCCGTACGAGACAACCGAGGCGCACCTCGACCGACTCCTCGGCCGCGCCCTCAACTCCTTCGACCTGCCCGACCGGCTGGTGGAGCGCCTCGGTACGGCGCTCGCCCACAGCTCTTCGCTCTGCACCACCCACCACAATCCGGCGGCGGGTGTCTGGCGGGAGACCCGCCGGCACACCTATCTGCTGGCCGACGGCGGATCGGTCTCGCTGTGGGAGCTGTCGTACCGGCCGGCGGGCGACCGGGCCGTGCGGCACGAGGTCTTCACGAGCAGGGCGGAGACCTGCCTGGCGGTGGCCCGGCTGTTCGGGGAGTCCGCCGCCGGGGCGGTCCCGGATCCGGTGCCGCTCGCGGGCGAGGAGGAGGCGGACGGCGATCCGGCGGCGTTCGGTGCGCTGTTCGCCGCCCCGGCGTCGGCGGCCCGGCACCGGGAGTACGTGGTGGAGGAGTCGGCCGACCACGCCCGGCGGGTGCTGCGCCGCGCGGAGAACGGGGACCGGCCCGGCGAGCGGGTGGCGGCGCTGCTGCGCGCGGCGTACGCGCACCACATCACGCAGGCGTTCGGGACGCGGCAGGCCCTGCCGAACGGGCGGGACGCGGGCTTCAACCTCTACGAGCACGCCTTCGTGCTGCTGGACGGGACCGAGCTGAGCCTGTGGGAGGTCGAGCACACGGCGACGCCCGACGGGCGGCACATGTGCGAGGTGTACGAGAGCGAGGCCGCCGCGCGCGGAGCGATGGAGTCCCGCGCCCGCGTCGGCTGAGCGCCGCCGCCCGTCCCGTACCGGCACAGAAGCCCGTCCCGTACGGGCACAGAAGAACGGACGTGGGCCCCCCCGGCGGGGGGGGGGGGCCCCCGGCCCCCGGGGGGGGGCCCCCCCCCCCCCCGGGCGGGGCCCCCCCCCCCCGCTGACCCCCGGGGGGCGCCCCCCCCCACGGCGGGGGGACA
>NZ_JBIVFO010000086.1:0-4934 GCF_044748225.1 Streptomyces sp. NPDC090021
GAAGCTAAGCCTTTCAGCGCCGATGGTACTGCAGGGGGGACCCTGTGGGAGAGTAGGACGCCGCCGAACAATCATTGTGGGAAAGCCCCGCACCCAAAGGGTGCGGGGCTTTTCTGCGTTCAGGGCTCCGGTTCGAGGGAAACCCGGCGGAAGCGGAACGGATGTTCATATGATGTGCCTCCTTCGAAGAGCTCAGGGTGGGGGCACGGATGCGCACGGTCGACGGCAGAGACGCGCAGGGCGGTAGACGTACCAGCGTGTTGGTGAAGCGGTTCCTGGTCGGTTTGCTGGTGGCAGGGGTCACCGTCGCCTGCGGGCCGGTGGAGGGCGACGGGCCGGCGGTGTCGCTGCCACCGGCAGCCACCTCGGCGGTCCCGTCGCAGACCTCTGCCGAACCGTCCCTTTCTCCCTCTCCCACCCTGACGCCCACGCCTTCGGCGTCCCCCTCGCCGACCTCGGCGCCTCCGAGCACGGCAGCTCCCGCAGCGACGCGTACGGCCGCCCCGAAGCCGCCGGCCACACGGACGACCAAGCCGGCCGCACCGGCCACGACGAAGGCGTCGGCGCCGCCCGCGAAGGCCGAGTGCGAGATCGTCTCCAACGCCGGGAACTGCTACAACGCCGGCCAGTTCTGCCGGAAGGCCGACCTGGGGCGGTCCACCCACGCCGGGAACGGGCGCCTGATCCACTGCCGACTGGACGGCACCCAGCCGCGCTGGCAGTACTAGTTGCCATGGCGAGCCCGGAAGAGCCCCACACCGTACGGTGCGGGGCTCTTCTGCGTTCATGGGGCCTGTCGGCTGGTTCGGAGCCGGGGGTCCGTATCACCAGTCGGCGGGATAGCTTTTCAGGCTGCTCGTGTCGAGCGTCCAGCGGCCGGCCGTGACGCTGTCGCCGAAGGCGTGGCCATGAACTCTGCGGTCTGAGCCTCGATCTGTCGGCGCAACCGCACCACGTTGAGGCCGTGCGGAGCCGTGGGACTCACCATCGTGAGAAAGATCTGACCGTCGGTGGTCTGCACCTTCCACCGGTCCTCCTGGTGCTCCGCCAGCTCCGCGAGCTGTTCCGCGAAGTCGTGCATGCGGCGCCTCTGCTCGGGGGTGAAGTCAGCCATGTGTCCTCCTGATGGGGCGCCCTGCCAGGGTATCCATGCGGACAGCCCCTCAGAGGCGCCCCGCGGCCTTCAGGGAGAGGTAGGCGTCGGCCAGGGAGGGGGCCAGGGTGTCGGGGGTGGCGTCGACCACGTGGACGCCGTGACGGCCGAGCTGGTCGGCCGTGCGGAGGCGCTGGGTCTGGGTCTGGCTGGCGGCCGCGGCCTCGTAGACCGCGTCCACGTCGCCCCGGGATCCGGCCATCGCCGCGACGTGCGGGTCGGCCACCGAGGCCAGCAGAACCGTGTGGCGCTTCGTGAGGCGCGGGAGGAGCGGGAGCAGGCCCTCTTCGACGGGGGCGGCGTCCAGGCTCGTCAGGAGGACCACCAGGGACCTGCGCGGGGCATTGCGGAGGATGGTGGACACCAGGGTGCGGGAGTCCGTCTCGACCAGTTCCGGTTCGAGGGTGGCCATCGCGTTCACGAACGACGGGAGGACGTCGGCCGCCGCGCGGCCCTGGACCTGTGCGCGGGGGCGGCGGTCGTGGGCCAGGAGGTCCACGCGGTCGCCGGCGCGGGTGGCCAGGGCGGCGAGGAGCAGGGCCGCGTCCATCGCCGAGTCCAGGCGGGGAGCGTCACCGACGCGGCCCGCCGAGGTACGGCCGGTGTCGAGGCAGATCAGGATGTGCCGGTCGCGTTCGGGGCGCCAGGTGCGGACGGCCACCTTGTGCCGGCGGGCCGTGGCGCGCCAGTCGATGGAACGGGTGTCGTCGCCGGGGACGTAGTCGCGCAGGCTGTCGAATTCCGTGCCCTCGCCGCGGGTCAGCAGGCTGGTGCGGCCGTCCAGTTCGTGCAGGCGGGCCAGCCGGGACGGGAGGTGCCTGCGGCTGGTGAACGGGGGCAGGACCCGGACCGTCCAGGGGGCCGCCTGCGAGCCCTGGCGGGCCCACAGGCCCAGCGGCCCGTACGAGCGGATCGTGACGCGGTCGGCGTGGCGGTCGCCGCGGCGGGTGGGAAGGAGGCGGGTCGTCAGGCGGCGGCGTTCGCCGGCGGGGACGACCACCTCGTGGCGGGAGGCCGCCGCCTCCGTGCCCGGGGTCCAGCTGCTCGGGGGCCACGCGTCGCGGACGCGGGCCCGGAGCGTGCGGCCCCCCGGGTTGGTGACGGTGAGGTGGACGTCCGCGGGTTCGCCGAGGCGGACGGAGGTGTCCCCGGAGCGGCCCAGCACGAGGCTGCGTACGGGCGCGGCCAGGGCGTAGTCGATCGCGCAGGCCAGCGCGATCGGGCCGTTGACCGCGAGCATGCCCGCCCAGCTCGGCTCCAGGACGCCGACCGGGATGCTGCCGAGGGCCGCCAGCAGGGCGGCGCGTCCGGTGAGGGCCATCAGCGCGGGACGGGGACGTGGGAGAGGATCGCCGTGATGACGGCGTCGGCCGTGACGCCCTCCATCTCCGCCTCCGGACGCAGCTGGACCCGGTGACGCAGGGTCGGCAGCGAGAGGGCCTTGACGTCGTCGGGGGTGACGTAGTCGCGGCCGGTGAGCCAGGCCCAGGCGCGGGCGGTGGCCAGCAGGGCGGTAGCGCCGCGCGGGGAGACGCCGAGGACCAGCGAGGGCGATTCGCGGGTGGCCCGGCAGATGTCGACGACGTACCCGGCGATCTCGTGGGAGACGGAGACCCGGGAGACAGCCTCGCGGGCCGCTTCGAGCTGCGCCGGGCCGGCGACCGGGCGGATGCCGGCCGCCTTCAGGTCGCGGGGGTCGAAGCCGGCGGCGTGCCGGCTCAGGACGCCGATCTCGTCCTCGCGGGAGGGGAGGGGCACGGTGAGCTTGAGCAGGAAGCGGTCCAGCTGCGCCTCGGGGAGGGGGTACGTGCCCTCGTACTCGACCGGGTTCATGGTCGCGGCGACGAGGAACGGCTCGGGCAGCTTGCGGGGGGTGCCGTCGACGGTGACCTGGCGCTCCTCCATCGCTTCGAGGAGGGAGGACTGGGTCTTCGGGGGCGTCCGGTTGATCTCGTCGGCGAGGAGGAGGTTGGTGAAGACCGGGCCGTCCTGGAAGGAGAACCCGGCGGTGCGGGCATCGTAGACGAGCGAGCCGGTGACGTCGCCGGGCATCAGGTCGGGGGTGAACTGGACGCGCTTGGCGTCGAGTTCCAGGGACGCGGCCAGGGCCCGTACGAGGAGGGTCTTGGCGACGCCGGGGACGCCTTCGAGGAGGACGTGGCCGCGGCACAGCAGGGCGACGACGAGACCGGTGACGGCGGAGTCCTGGCCGACCACGGCCTTGCCGATCTCCGTGCGGAGCGCTTCGAGGGAAGCGCGGGCGCTGTCCGCGGTCGCGGCCGTGGACTCGGTGGCCGGGTACGTCATGACGTGCGGACCTCTCTTTCGAGGGCGTCGAGGTGGTCGGCGAGCGCGACGAGTGCCGCGTCGTCGGAGGGGATGGGGCCGAAGAGGAGGGCGTTCACGTCCCGGGGCTCGCCGGTCAGGCGGGCGGAGACGGCCGGGACGAGGGCGGCCGGTGCGTGGGCGTGGGCGGGCGGTACGCCGACGAGCGCGGCCAGGCGTTCGCGGGCGGCGGCACGCAGCACGGTCGAGGCGCGGTCGCGGGCCCCGGCCCTGCGGTAGAGGCGGGCGCGGCCCTCGGTGGTCTCGGAGGCGCGGATGACGACAGGGAGCTTCTCGGTGACGAGGGGGCCCAGGCGGCGGGCGCGCCACAGGGCGGCGAGGACGGCGGCGACGAAGAGCTGGAGCAGGGCCCAGGACCAGCCGGCCGGGACGAGTTCGAAGAGGCTCTTGTCCTCGTCGCCGGAGCCGGCGGACGGGTCGGAGTCCGCGAGGGACGGCATGTACCAGACGAGGTTCGGGC
The DNA here is from genome assembly GCF_044748225.1 of Streptomyces sp. NPDC090021. Taxonomy (NCBI): domain Bacteria; kingdom Bacillati; phylum Actinomycetota; class Actinomycetes; order Kitasatosporales; family Streptomycetaceae; genus Streptomyces; species Streptomyces sp. NPDC090021. The sequence goes on from NZ_JBIVFO010000086.1 coordinate 3,960, forward strand.
GGGAGCCGAGGAGCTGGAGGGCGAGGGAGGAGTTGCCCTCCTCGGCGAGGCTCTCGTTGAGGAGGACTCTCTCGGAGCCGAGGAGGACGGTGTCGCCGCCGGTGGTGCCGGTGGGGAGGACGAGGAGGGTGGGGCGGCCGCCGCTGGGGTAGCAGGTGGTGGCTCCGGGGAGGGAGGTGGTGTAGCGGAGGTTGCCGCCGGTGGCGGCGCGGCCTGCGGAGGTGGCGGCGGGCAGGTTGCAGCGGGGGGCGAGGACGTCGTCGGGGGCGTCGCCGTCGGTGCGTACCCCGGGGGAGAGCTCGGCAAGGCTGGGGTCACCGGGGGCGAGGAGGACGGTGCGACCGCCGGAGAGGTCGATGGCGGAGCGGATGACGCTGCGCTGGGTGGCGCCGAGGCGGTCCGGGTCGGTGACGAGGAGGGTGGTGCGGGGGCCGGTCGCGGCGGCGGCCTCGCGGGCGGTGGTGACGACGCGGGTCGTGACGCCGCGTTCCTTGAGGAGCTCGGCGACGGCGCGGCTGCCGGAGGGGTCGGCGGAGCGGGGGTCGAGGTGGCCGTGGCGCGTGCCGGAGTTCAGGGCGGCGAGGATGACGGCGCCGGTGGCGAGGACGGCGAGGACGGCGGCGGTGCGGCGGACCCTGCGGGTGGCTCGGCGGATGGGGGTGGCTCGGCGGATGGGGGTGGCTCGGCGGATGGGGGTGGCTCGGCTTATGCGGGGTCCCGTGCGGGGTCCCGTGCCGGGGGCTTGGCGGGGTTCCGTGCCGGGTCCCGTGCCGGGTCCCGTGCCGGGGGCTTGGCCGGGTTCCGTGCTGGGGGCTTTGCTCGGTGCGGGGGCTTCGGCGGGGGCCTGGGCGGTTGCGGTGGGGGCGGTTCCGGTGGGGCCGGGCGCGCGCCGGGGCGTCTCCTCGGGCGCCGAACGGTTCTCGGGGCCGGAAAGCGCGGCAGTGGTGCGTTCGGCGCCCTGCGGGGATCGCCCCG
>NZ_JBIVFO010000087.1:0-4929 GCF_044748225.1 Streptomyces sp. NPDC090021
GCGCCATCGGCGCCGTCGTACTCGTGGACACGCGCCGCCTCGCCGACTGCTTCCCCGCGGTCGACTACTTCGAGAACAGCGGCCTGCCCTTCGTCGTGGCGCTCAACGGCTTCGAGGGGCACCAGCCGTACACGCCGGAGGAGGTGCGCGAGGCCCTGCAGATCGGCCCCGGCGCCCCCATCATCACCACCGACGCCCGCCACCGCGCGGACGCCAAGAGCGCACTCATCACGCTCGTCGAGCACGCCCTCATGGCGCGGCTCAAGTAGCGGAGCGGCTCCAACTGCCGCACGGGAGGGGCGGGCTGTGTCGTATGACACGGCCCGCCCCTGTCGTTCATAACGTTTCGACAGAGAATTGAAGCCGATTGGCAACGGGATGCGTTCAGTCGGTGCCGCTGTGCTCACAACCACCCCGGCTTTTGCCGCAGGACGCTCTTTATGTCCGGTTTATGTGAGGCGTAGGTCTCTGGAACTCGCGGATTTCAACTGTTTGGAACAGGACCGTCAACCGTGCTGGAATTCAACGAACTAGCTAGTAGCACCGCCGAGAGGTTGTTGGTCGAGTGAGGCGAAGCAACGCAAGCCCCGCGGATGAAACCGCGCGCGGCAACTTCACCCCGCCGCCGCGAGCGGCCGCGTCGCCCGCCGACGTGCCCGTGGAACCGCCTGCGAAGAGCGGGAGCACCAGCCGGTTCTCCCCCCGCAACTGGCGCGTGCCGACCCGTCTGAACGCCATCCTGCTGGTGCCGGCCCTCGTGGGCCTGGTCATGGGCGGGTTCCAGGTGAAGGGCTCGGTCGACACGTGGAACGAGGCCAAGGACGCCGAGGAGATAGCCCGGGTCGTCCAGGCCGCCTCGGAATACAGCCAGGCGCTGCTCAACGAGCGTGACCTCACGGCCGAGCCGCTCCTGAACGGCCTCACCAAGGACGACAAGGTCACCAAGGCCTACGCGGCGACCACCGAGGCCAAGGAGAAGTTCGACCAGGCCGTCCGGGAACTGCCCGAGAACCAGGGCCTGGAGCGGCGTCTGGAGCTCTTCCGCACCGAGGAGCCCAAGCTGACGGACGTCCGTCAGACGGCCTACCAGGCCGGGATCGAGAGCCCCAAGAAGAACCCGCCCTCTTCGTTCGGCCCCATCCCGACCGAAGAGGGCTACGTCACGGTCCAGCACTACCTGATGCAGTTCGCCAACGAGCTCGGTCTCGGCACCGGCAACGTGACCTCGTACGGCCGCATGGTCTACGCGATCCAGCTGGCCAAGGCGGCGAACTCCCTCCAGCGCTCCGTCGGCACGCACCTGCTGGTGCGCCCGAGCAACGACGAGAACACCCGCAAGGCCCAGCTCGTCGCCTTCTCCTCCTACGCCTACCTTGAGGAAATCGCCATCGGCGAGTACGTCGCGGCGGGTACCGAGGAGGACGTGACCCGGCTGAGGACGGTCATGGGGAAGAAGTCCGAAGAGGGCGCCGCCAAGCTCGCCGAGGCCAAGGCCGCCGCCGAGCAGGCCGGTACCCCCTTCAAGTCCCCGCCCGTCTCACAGTCCAACAAGTCGATCCTCACGGGCATGACCGAGGCCATCGCCAGCGGCGAGCCCAAGAAGAAGGTCATCGACGGCGGCACCACGCCGACGGCCTGGCAGTACGCGGCCACCGCGAAGTTCGACGGCTACGCCGAGATCGAGAAGGAACTCCTCGAGAAGGCCATCGCCGACGCCGTCGCGGTCTCCGACGACGCCCGCACCGACGCCATCACCAACGGCGCCATCGTGGTCGTGTCCCTCCTCGCCGCCTTCATCCTGGCCGGCATGATGGCCCGCCAGATGGGCCGCTCGATGGGCCGCCTGCGCACCGCCGCCTTCGACATCGCCGAGCAGCGCCTGCCGTCGCTCGTCGACCAGCTCTCGCGCACCGATCCGGGCAAGGTCGACACCCGTGTCCACCCGATCCCGATCGACTCCCAGGACGAGATCGGCGAGGTCGCCCGCGCCTTCGACCAGGTCCACCGGGAAGCGGTCCGGCTCGCCGCCGAGCAGGCCCTCCTGCGGGGCAACGTCAACGCGATCTTCACGAACCTCTCCATACGCAACCAGTCGCTGATCGAGGGCCAGCTGACCCTCATCACCGACCTGGAGAACAACGAGGCCGACCCGGACCAGCTGGAGAACCTCTTCCGCCTGGACCACCTGGCCACCCGTATGCGCCGCAACGGTGAGAACCTCCTCATCCTCGCGGGTGAGGAGCCGGGACGCCGCTGGGACCAGCCCGTGCCGCTCGTGGACGTGCTCCGCGCCGCCTCCTCCGAGGTGGAGCAGTACGAGCGCATCGAGCTCTCCGGTGTCTCCGAGGCCGAGATCCACGGCCAGGCCGTGACCGACCTCGTGCACCTGCTCGCCGAGCTGCTGGAGAACGCCACCACGTTCTCCTCCCCGCAGACCAAGGTCCGCGTCAACGCCACGCGTCTGCCCGACGGCCGCGTGATGGTCGAGATCCACGACAAGGGCATCGGCCTCACCGCCGAGGACTTCGCGGACATCAACCACAAGCTCGCCAACCCGCCGACCGTGGACGCCGCGATCTCGCAGCGCATGGGTCTGTTTGTGGTCGGCCGGCTGGCGGACCGCCACAACATCCGCGTCCAGCTGCGCCCCTCGGGCGAGGCGGCGGGCACCACCTCGCTGATCATGCTCCCCGACGCCATCACGCACGGTGGCGGTGGCGAGGGCATCCCGGACGACGACTTCACCGTCTCGCAGATCATTCCGGAGCAGGAGACCCAGCAGGCCGCCCCGATGCGCACGGCCGCGGAGCTCGGCTTCGACGACTCGCGCTACGAGCAGGCAGGCGAGGCGCGCGGCCTCGACTCGGTCGGGCGTTCGCTCGGCCGCGAGGAGCGGCGCGCCGCACTGGAGGCCCAGGTCGGCTTCCCGCAGGAGCAGCAGTACCCCGACCAGGGCGTCCAGGACACCCCGGGGGGCCAGGACTATCCGGAACCTCAGCCTGAACACGGCTACCAGCCGTACCAGGGCTACGAGCAGCAGTCCGAGCAGGGATACGACCCCGCGTACGACGGACAGCGCCCGGAGCAGGGGTACGAGGCGTACCCTCAGCAGGACTACGCCTATACGGAAGACGGCTACCCGGACCAGCAGTCGGGCACCCAGGGCTACGACGGAGGCTACGAAGCCCGGTCGGCGCAGGGCGAGTGGCCCGAGCAGAACACGTATCCGGCTGCCTACCAGCAGGATTACGGGACTGAATCGGAATCCCAGGCCGTCCCCGAACCGGCCGCGGAGCGCGTAGGCTTCGACCGTCCGGGCGCCGCTGCCGACACCGGTCACGAAATGACCGGAGCGGGCCTGCCGCGACGCGGCAGCCAGCAGCAGTGGCAGTCGGCACAGCAGGAAGCGGAGTCCCCCGGGTCCCTCTTCGAGCAGCGGCCGCAGCGTCAGCGGCAGGCCGCGGCGCCGGAGCAGGACCAGGACCAGGACGGTGGCACGGGTTGGCGCTCGGGCAACGACGAGCGCTGGCAGCAGGCCGCCAAACTCCGTGAGCCGAAGGCGGGCGGGGTCACCTCGTCCGGTCTCCCTCGGCGCGTGCCCAAGGCCAACCTGGTCGAGGGCGCAGCGGAGACGACCCCGCAGGGCGGCCCCCAGGTCTCCCGCGCTCCGGAGGACGTCCGCGGCAGGTTGAGCAACCTGCGGCGGGGTGTCCAGCAGGGACGCAGCGCGGGTACTGAGCAGTCAAGTAACAGCTATGACCAGGAGCGTTAGTGTGAGCCCGATGAGCCAGGCGGCACAGAACCTGAACTGGTTGATCACCAACTTCGTGGACAACACCCCCGGGGTGTCGCACACGGTGGTGGTCTCCGCCGACGGCCTTCTTCTGGCGATGTCCGACGGATTTCCGCGCGACCGCGCCGATCAGCTGGCGGCCGTGGCCTCCGGACTGACCTCGCTGACCGCCGGTGCCTCCCGCATCTTCGAGGGTGGCGCCGTCAACCAGACCGTGGTCGAGATGGACCGGGGATTCCTGTTCCTGATGTCCGTCTCCGACGGTTCGTCCCTCGCGGTGCTGGCGCACCCGGAGTGCGACATCGGCCTCGTGGGCTACGAGATGGCCCTTCTGGTGGATCGTGCGGGCACTGTCCTGACCCCGGACCTGCGGGCCGAACTGCAGGGAAGCCTTCTCAACTAGCAAACAGGCAGTGCGTTTCGCGCCATCGCACCGTAGGGTGCGGTGGCGCGGTTCCACAGGGAGTACTGCGTTCTTGGAGTCGGAGGAGGAGACGTGACAACACCCGGAGGACATCCTTATGGCGGCGCGCAGCAGCCGCAGGGTGGGCACGACCAGAACCGCTTCAACTTCCCCTCCTCGCCGAGCCGGCCCGTGCCGGAGCAGAACCCCTACCAGCAGTACGGGCAGCCCCAGCAGCCCCGGATGCCCGCGCAGGCGCCTCCGCGTGCCGCGCGGCAGCAGGCCCCGAAGGCCCACAACCCGCTGGTGCGCCCGTACGCGATGACCGGCGGCCGTACTCGGCCGCGCTACCAGCTCGCCATCGAGGCGCTGGTCACTACCACGGCGGATCCCGCGCGTCTGCAAGGGCAGTTGCCCGAGCACCAGCGCATCTGCCTCCTGTGCCAGGAGATCAAATCCGTCGCGGAGATCTCGGCACTCCTCTCCATTCCTCTTGGTGTCGCCCGCATCCTCGTAGCCGACCTGGCGGAGGCGGGCCTTGTAGCCATTCACCAGCCCGGCGGCGACGAGTCCGCCGGTGGCCAGCCAGACGTGACACTGCTCGAAAGGGTGCTCAGTGGACTTCGCAAGCTCTAACGGCGGAGCGGCTCCCCGCTCCACCACCTCCGCGAAGATCGTGGTGGCGGGCGGCTTCGGCGTGGGCAAGACCACGTTCGTCGGAGCCGTGTCCGAG
>NZ_JBIVFO010000088.1:0-4634 GCF_044748225.1 Streptomyces sp. NPDC090021
ACACGGAGCCGTTGCTGCGGCTGAACGTCGAGGCCCGTGACCCGGAAACCCTGGCCCGCATCCGCGACGAAGCCCTGTCCCTCATCCGCGCCTGACGCCTCCAGCGGGCCCGCGCCGTCCGGCACGGGCCCGCAATTTCAGCCCCGCCGGTGTTTGAGGCGCGGGTCCGGGCGGAGCCCGGTGCCCGGCGGAGCCGGGGTTCCCCTCAGCCGGGCCCCAGCGGTCCCAGCGCCCCGGCGCGGTTCGCCGGGGCGCGGCGAACCTCTACGGCCACGGCACTACCCGGCCCAGCGGTCCCAGCGTGCCCGCAGGACGGGCAGACCCTTGTAGGCGTACGCGGCCGACATCAAGGTCATGTGGTGGTGCCAGCCGGGGAAGGACCGCCCCTCGAAGTCCAGGAGGCCGAAGTCGTCCGCCAGGACACCGAGCGTGGCGGCGGCCCGGCCCGACTGCCGGACCAGCCGCAGCAGGTCGTCCATCCGGTGGCGGCTCATGTTGGTGAGCCAGACCGCCCCGCCCGCCCGTGCACCGGTCCGCGGACCCCCTTCGCCGAACAGGCGGTACGTCTGCTGCCCGCCCGGCACCCGGACCAGCGCCGAGTGGATCCGCAGCCGCTGCGGGCGCCCGGCCGGGCCCGCGAGCGGAGCCGCGTACGGATGGCTGGTGTTGCCGCGACGGGCGAGGTCGCCCGCGGTGGTGACATGCGCGGTGGACCGGGCCGGCTCGCCCGCGTGCGCCGGCCCGGCCCCGCTGACGGCGAGGGACGGCGGGACGGACACCAGGAAGTCGTGGCCGAGGCGGCCGAGCGTGCCGATCAGCGAGGCGGCGGAGTCGAGACGGCTGAGGTCGGCCACCACGGGGGCCCGCACCGACGAGGTGCGGGCGGCCGTCGAGTCGACGAGCCCCAGGACCAGGGACTCCGGGCTCTGGTGCGCGACGCCGGGGGAGATCCGGGCCCGGCGGCGCAGGTCCGGGTCGGCCGACCAGGACTCGGGAAGCACCAGCCGCCAGTCGACGGGTACGCTCACGCCGTCCAGGGACAGGAAGAGGCCGTAGCCGAACTGGCAGTTGACGATGCGTCCGGCGACCGGATCGAAGCGGCGGTGGACGCCGACCGAGTGCTCACCGCGCTTGGGGAAGCAGACCTGCCCGATCGTCCAGGCGTGTACCGGGTGGCGCTCCTCGACCCAGCGGAGCAGTTCGGCGCGGGCCGGCTCCCACTCCCACGGGCTCGCGTTGATGAACTGCTGCAGGGACTGGGACGCGGTGGGTGACGTGGTCACGGACGCGGCGAGCCTGCGGACGGTCTTCTTGCCCGGGGTGGTCAGCAGGCCCTGTAAGTAGACCCGGGCCCATCTGCGTTGGTCGGCCCTCGGTAAGTGGCCGAAGAGGCGTTCCGTGAACTCGTCCAGGGCGGTGCCGCCGGCGGCCACGGTTCTGGTCCCCAAGTGCGCCGTCATCTGTCGTCTCCCCTCCGGTGCGGACATCGGTCTGCGCCAAGACACTCAAGAGAATACAGAACGTTCGTTTTGTTTTCTAGCCGAAGTGTGGCGCCCCCGCCGCGACTTGGGCACGTTGGGGGTACGGCGTCGCCGCCCCCCGACGTGGGCGGCGCGGGACGGCGGGGCATGGTCGCTTCTTCGTCAAGTAGCCGTTGTGTGCGGTCGGCACCGGGGTGACGCTGGAGGTCGCCCCCGTGCCGGGCGCAGGGGCGAGTGAGGAACGAACCGGATGGCAGTGGTAGTGCAGTGGTGAAGCAAGAGCGCGGCGTGCGCACCCGTAATCATCTGATCTCGGTGGCCGCCGCCGAATTCGACCGCAATGGATACGAGGGGACATCGCTTTCCCGGCTGAGCAGGTCGGCCGGGATTTCGATCGGAGCCGTCACCTTTCATTTCTCGGCGAAGGGGGAGCTGGCCTCCGCCGTCGAGGATTCCGGCCGTGCGGCCACCCGGAGGGTGGTCGAGTGCGTGACGGCCCGCGGGGGACCGGCGCTGGACACCGTCTCCTCGCTCGTCCTGGCCCTCGGCGGGCTGATCGAGTCCGACGCGGCCGTGCGCGCCGCGGCGCGCCTCACCCAGGAACGCGTCGGCGCCGGCCCGGAGTGGTGCGGCTGCTGGCTCCCTGACGTGGCGGAGCTGCTGGAACAGGCGGCGGAGGAAGGGCAGCTCCATCCCGAGGTCGACCCGCGTCCGCTCACCCGGTTGACGGGCCATCTGGTCGGTGGCGTCGTCGCGCGGGCCCGCCGGGACCGGGACGACCGCCCCGGTGCGGTGGTGGGCGAGCTCGGCGAGCTGTGGTGCCTCATCCGGCGGCGCGTCGCGGCCCCGCCCGTGGCGGAATTGCCCAAGTAGGCGCGAAAGTACGGGAATTCTGGCCGACGGACCGAGGTGCCGTCTAGCGTCAGTGGCATGAATTCCACGCCTCCGCAGATAACCAAAGCAGTGATCCCCGCCGCGGGACTCGGTACCCGATTCCTCCCGCTGACGAAGGCCACCCCGAAGGAAATGCTCCCGGTGGTCGACAAGCCCGCCATCCAGTACGTGGTGGAAGAAGCGGTCGCGGCGGGGATGTCGGACATCCTCATGGTCACCGGACGCAACAAGCGTCCGCTCGAAGACCACTTCGACCGCAACTACGAACTGGAGGAGGCCCTCCAGCGCCGTGGTGATCAGGACAAACTCAACAGCGTCTGCGCCTCCACCGAGCTCGCGGACATCCACTACGTGCGCCAGCGGGACCCCAGGGGTCTCGGGCACGCCGTCCTGTGCGCGGCACCGCACGTCGGCCGGGAGCCCTTTGCGGTCCTCCTGGCGGACGACCTGATCGACCCCCGCGATCCCCTGCTGGCCCGGATGGCCGAGGTGCGCGCCCGGCTGGGCGGCAGCGTCGTGGCCCTCATGGAAGTGGATCCGGACGCCATTCACCTGTACGGATGCGCCGCCGTCGAGGGGGCTGCGGCCGGCGGCGACGGCGTGCGCATCACCGAGCTGGTGGAGAAGCCGGAACCCGGCACCGCCCCGAGCAACCTGGCGATCATCGGCCGTTACCTGCTCGACCCCGAGATCTTCGACGTGCTGCGGAGCACCAGCCCCGGCCGCGGCGGGGAGATCCAGCTCACGGACGCGCTGCGCACCCTGGTCCGCGCCGGCCGCCCGGTGCACGGGGTGGTCTTCTCCGGCCGGCGCTACGACACGGGTGACCGTGCCGAGTACCTGCGCGCGACGGTCCGGCTCGCGTGCGAGCGGGAGGACCTCGGCCCCGAGTTCCTGTCGTGGCTAAGGGAGTTCGTACGTGCGGAGGAGCTCGCCGCGGTGTGAGGCGCAGCCCGGTGGGCGACCGGGGAAGTTCCACGGTCGCCCACCTGACCGGCGGCTACTCCGCCAACTTGCCCAAATCTCAACGGGGTTCGGTTACCGAGTAGGTTACCGAACGGTAATTACGTAATTTCGTCTCCGGGCCCGGCGAACGGTGCGGCGCCCCAGGCATCGAGTGCACGAAGGGAGGTGAACTCCATGGACGACCGGAACGCACGACGCCCGGAGCAACCGTCCCCCCACGTCGCCGAGGTGCCGGTCGGCGCACTGCTCGCTGCGGATTCCCCCCGCAGCGTCCCCGTGGACGAGAGCCACGCACAGGCCCTCGCGAACTCCGGCCGGACGCTCCCGCCGTTGCTCGTGCACCGCTCCACGATGCGCGTCATCGACGGAACGCACCGCCTGCGGGCGGCCGTGCTGAGGGGCCGCGACACCGTCGGAGTGACGTACTTCGACGGCAGCCCCGAGGACGCGTTCGTCCTCTCGGTCGAGTCCAACATCAGCCACGGACTCCCGCTGACCCTGGCGGAACGTACCGCCGCGGCGTCCCGGATCCTGCGGTCCCACCCGGACTGGTCCGACCGTGGGATCGCCGGGCGGACCGGGCTCGCGGCCAAGACCGTCGGTGCGCTGCGCCGCCGGGAGGCTCCCGGGCACGACCCGCCGAGCCGTGTCGGCCGGGACGGCCGCGTCCGGCCGGCCGATCCGGCGCGCGGCAGGGAGGTCGCGGCGCGGCTCCTCGCGGGCCGTCCCACCGCCTCCCTGAGACAGATCGCGCGGGAGGCGGGCATCGCGCCCTCGACCGTGCGGGACGTGCGGCGCCGGATCGGGGAGGGCGTGGACCCCGTGCCGGCGGGACAGCGGCGCTCGGTCACCGCCCCCGCCCCGGTGACCGCCCGCGGCCGCGGGCAGCCACTGGCCGCACTGGTCACCGGCCTGTGCAAGGACCCCCTGCTCAGACTCAGCGAGGCGGGCCGGCTGCTGCTGCGCATGCTCGACCTCCAGGTGAGCGGGCTGCGCCAGCGGGATCGGATCGTCGCCGCGGTGCCCCCGTACCGCGCCGAGACCGCTGCCGCCGCCGCCGCGCAGTGCGCCCGCGACTGGCAGGAACTGTCGGAGGAGCTGGGCCGCCGAGCCTCGGCGGACCCCCGCGACTGAGCGGCCATCCCCCCATACCGGCCTTCCCTGCTGGAAGGCCTCCGTTCATGTGTGTTCGAAAGGAAGTCTGGCGATGTCGGTTGTTGAGGGTGCGCGGGTTGATTCGGGTGCGGGGGAGGTGCCGCCGGCCCGGTTGGACGGGCGTTTGAGGTTGGTTCT
>NZ_JBIVFO010000089.1:0-1429 GCF_044748225.1 Streptomyces sp. NPDC090021
TTCAGAACTAACACAGTGGACGCGAGCAACTGAGGACAAGCCCTCGGCCTATTAGTACCAGTCAGCTCCACCCGTTACCGGGCTTCCACATCTGGCCTATCAACCCAGTCGTCTACTGGGAGCCTTACCCTCTCAAGGAGGTGGGAATACTCATCTTGAAGCAGGCTTCCCGCTTAGATGCTTTCAGCGGTTATCCCTCCCGAACGTAGCCAACCAGCCATGCCCTTGGCAGGACAACTGGCACACCAGAGGTTCGTCCGTCCCGGTCCTCTCGTACTAGGGACAGCCCTTCTCAATATTCCTACGCGCACAGCGGATAGGGACCGAACTGTCTCACGACGTTCTAAACCCAGCTCGCGTACCGCTTTAATGGGCGAACAGCCCAACCCTTGGGACCGACTCCAGCCCCAGGATGCGACGAGCCGACATCGAGGTGCCAAACCATCCCGTCGATATGGACTCTTGGGGAAGATCAGCCTGTTATCCCCGGGGTACCTTTTATCCGTTGAGCGACGGCGCTTCCACAAGCCACCGCCGGATCACTAGTCCCGACTTTCGTCCCTGCTCGACCCGTCGGTCTCACAGTCAAGCTCCCTTGTGCACTTACACTCAACACCTGATTGCCAACCAGGCTGAGGGAACCTTTGGGCGCCTCCGTTACCCTTTGGGAGGCAACCGCCCCAGTTAAACTACCCATCAGACACTGTCCCTGATCCGGATCACGGACCGAGGTTAGACATCCAGCACGACCAGAGTGGTATTTCAACGGCGACTCCACACCAACTGGCGTTGATGCTTCAAAGTCTCCCACCTATCCTACACAAGCCGAACCGAACACCAATATCAAACTGTAGTAAAGGTCCCGGGGTCTTTCCGTCCTGCTGCGCGAAACGAGCATCTTTACTCGTAGTGCAATTTCACCGGGCCTATGGTTGAGACAGTCGAGAAGTCGTTACGCCATTCGTGCAGGTCGGAACTTACCCGACAAGGAATTTCGCTACCTTAGGATGGTTATAGTTACCACCGCCGTTTACTGGCGCTTAAGTTCTCAGCTTCGCAACCCCGAAAGATCACTAACCGGTCCCCTTAACGTTCCAGCACCGGGCAGGCGTCAGTCCGTATACATCGCCTTACGGCTTCGCACGGACCTGTGTTTTTAGTAAACAGTCGCTTCTCGCTGGTCTCTGCGGCCACCCCCAGCTCAGAGTGCAAGACTCATCACCAGGAATGGCCCCCCTTCTCCCGAAGTTACGGGGGCATTTTGCCGAGTTCCTTAACCATAGTTCACCCGAACGCCTCGGTATTCTCTACCTGACCACCTGAGTCGGTTTAGGGTACGGGCCGCCATGAAACTCGCTAGAGGCTTTTCTCGACAGCATAGGATCATCCACTTCACCACAATCGGCTCGGCATCAGGTCTCAGCCTTAT
>NZ_JBIVFO010000089.1:1526-2853 GCF_044748225.1 Streptomyces sp. NPDC090021
TTGCTGCAATGACACGACTTCGGCGGTACGCTTGAGCCCCGCTACATTGTCGGCGCGGAATCACTTGACCAGTGAGCTATTACGCACTCTTTCAAGGGTGGCTGCTTCTAAGCCAACCTCCTGGTTGTCTCTGCGACTCCACATCCTTTCCCACTTAGCGTACGCTTAGGGGCCTTAGTCGATGCTCTGGGCTGTTTCCCTCTCGACCATGGAGCTTATCCCCCACAGTCTCACTGCCGTGCTCTCACTTACCGGCATTCGGAGTTTGGCTAAGGTCAGTAACCCGGTAGGGCCCATCGCCTATCCAGTGCTCTACCTCCGGCAAGAAACACACGACGCTGCACCTAAATGCATTTCGGGGAGAACCAGCTATCACGGAGTTTGATTGGCCTTTCACCCCTAACCACAGGTCATCCCCCAGGTTTTCAACCCTGGTGGGTTCGGTCCTCCACGAAGTCTTACCTCCGCTTCAACCTGCCCATGGCTAGATCACTCCGCTTCGGGTCTAGAGCGTGCAACTCAAACGCCCTGTTCGGACTCGCTTTCGCTACGGCTTCCCCACACGGGTTAACCTCGCTACACACCGCTAACTCGCAGGCTCATTCTTCAAAAGGCACGCAGTCACGAGATGCAGCAAGCTGCATCCGACGCTCCCACGGCTTGTAGGCACACGGTTTCAGGTACTATTTCACTCCGCTCCCGCGGTACTTTTCACCATTCCCTCACGGTACTATCCGCTATCGGTCACCAGGGAATATTTAGGCTTAGCGGGTGGTCCCGCCAGATTCACACGGGATTTCTCGGGCCCCGTGCTACTTGGGAAATGAGCAAGCAAGCCGCTGATGTTTCGTCTACGGGGGTCTTACCCTCTACGCCGGACCTTTCGCATGTCCTTCGACTACACCAACGGTTTCTGACTCGCCTCACAGCCGGCAGACTGTGAAAGCCCATTCCCACAACCCCGCATGCGCAACCCCTGCCGGGTATCACACACATACGGTTTGGCCTCATCCGGTTTCGCTCGCCACTACTCCCGGAATCACGGTTGTTTTCTCTTCCTGAGGGTACTGAGATGTTTCACTTCCCCTCGTTCCCTCCACACTGCCTATGTGTTCAGCAGTGGGTGACAGCCCATGACGACTGCCGGGTTTCCCCATTCGGACACCCCCGGATCAAAGCTCAGTTGGCAGCTCCCCGGGGCCTATCGCGGCCTCTCACGTCCTTCATCGGTTCCTGGTGCCAAGGCATCCACCGTGCGCCCTTAAAAACTTGGCCACAGATGCTCGCGTCCACTGTGTAGTTCTCAAACAACGACCAGCCACCCATC
>NZ_JBIVFO010000090.1:0-4579 GCF_044748225.1 Streptomyces sp. NPDC090021
CGACTCTATCAGACTCTTTCGTGTCCGATTTCCTCGGCGCTTTCCAGGTTTCCGCTTTCGCGTTTCCCTTTCCGGCGGTCCCGACTCTATCAGAAGTTTTCCACCGGATTTCTCCGGCTTCGATTCCCGAATGAAGAGTCGAGTGTCCCCACTCGAAAGTGAATCCTTGTGGGGGCCGCTGCCGAGCGCTTCAGCTCCAGGCAACTGTTCAACTCTACAACCGTGCCCGGGAGGAGTCAAAACGTCCCTCCCCACCCAGGTCACGGCGCCCGCCGAGCCAGGTTCAAGCAGAGGGGGCGGGCAGACCGTGCAGGAGCGCTTCCGCCGCTCGCCAACGGAAACGGACGGCAGCTGGGTGGTCAGCCGATCTCGGAGATCCACATCGCAGGTGGTCGGTGGACGGCACGGGGGAAAGGCCCTGCGGGCCGTCCCGGCCGACGCTGACGCAGTTGGCCGGATCGACTGCAGCATGGTGGGCGTCGACTCGACGTCCTGCCGAGCACGCCCGCACGCGACCGGTGCCCTCAGGCGGGCACCGCGGGTTCCGGGCCGACGCGGTCGCCCGATGAGGCACCGTTGCGACGTACTCCTCGCGCCGAAACGGCCGGTACCTGCAGTGCCGACCGATGGCTCAAGACGTTCTGCGCGGTGGCCACCCGTTACGACTGGCCCTGGTGCCTCGCGTTCGATCTGCCGGCCACTGTTCGGGACGGTACTCGCTGCCGCTGGACCGCCGGGCGTGTCCCGATAGCGGCCTTCGCGAGAGGCACCGTCACGGTCGTGGTGGCAGGAGACACAGGTGACCGTGACCGGAATGGCCAGCCCACCCCGCTGGACCACGACAACCCCGACATCGTGCTGGGTGTCGACACGCACAAGGACGTCCACGTTGCCGCCGTAGTCTCGGCCGCCGCCGGCGTCTTCGTCGAGAGCCGGAGCCTCCCGACGACCGCCGAGGGCTACGAGCACTGACCGGACCGGGCCCGGACCCTGGGCCACCTCGGCCGGGCCGGGGTGGAGCGCACGGGCTCATACGGCGCCGTACTCAGCCCGCTACCTCCGCAGTCAGGGAATAACGGTCTTCGAGGTCAATCAGCCCGACAGTGATCACCGGCAGGACGAGGGGGCGCCCGCGAAGGCCTGCGGCGGACCTGCAGAAATACCCAGACTGTTCAGGACGGCCAAGGCTTCCGCGATCAGGTCCCGCAGGTCCCGGGCCCAGGCGATCAACCAGCTCAAGGCCGTTCTCCTCGTCCTCGGCTCCTACCTCTTCCGAGACCAGGACTCCGAGCTCACTCGACCAGCCCAGACAGCACCTCGCCCGCCCACACCGAGGTGCGACTGCCGAAGGCGGTACGCCTCCCACCAGGCCCCGCTCGACGGCAGGGGTTGGCAGACAGGCTGACCGGCGACGGGGATCGCGCCGTGCAGGCGGCGGCTCAGGACTTGATGGCCGCGATCGACAACCACGTGTGTGCGGCCTGCCGCCCCGCCTGACCACAGGCCCGTTGCCGCCGGCCCGCTGGCCCGGCGGCCGTCCACTGCACCGGGACGCCGACGCCCTTTCTCGTCGGCCACCCTCAGCATCCGCGCACCGTGGTGTCCCCCCACTCCCGTGCACGAGCGATCGACGCTCGTTCGGGCCCACTGTCGGAGCCTCTCCTCCGGCTGTCGCCCGTGAGCATGAACGGCGAGTACCTGCGTGTCACACCCGGCGAACTGACCCGGGCCCTGGATCTCGCCGAGGAGATCCAGGACGCGCAGGAGGACGACGAAGGGACCACACCGGCCGAGGCTCGTCACTCCTGCTGAAGCGTTCGCTGTTCCCGCTCGACATCGTGTACGGCGAGGAACCCATCCCCGAGGCCGATGACCGGGGCTACGGGCTGCCCCGGTACGTGACTGCCGACCGGGTAAGGCTGGCCGCCGACGCACTGACGCGGATGACCTATGGCCAACTGATCCAAGGCGTCGACCAGTCCGAGCTCGCCGCTGCCGAGGTCTACCCACAGAACTGGGACTCGCCCACGTCGCTGGACTGGACCCGCGACCTCTTCATCCGCTTGACGGAGTTCTTCCGAGCTGCGGCCTCGGACGGTCACGCCCTGGTGATCGATGGCGTCGGTGCTGGAGGAGCGGGAGACAACGGCCCGTGTGCGAGTGGATGGGCTACGGGAGGAAGTCGCCCGGTTGGCCGAGGTGCTGGAGACCACCAAGATCGCGCTGGACCGGCGGGTGATCGCGCGGGAAGAGCTGATCGAGGCCCTGGCAGCCTCGGCTGCCGAGGCCACCACCGGGACCGAGGCCGAGGAGAAGGCGGTGCTGTCGCTCGCACCGGTGCCGGGCTCGACGGTGCCGCCCTGGCGGGAAGGGCTGCCGGCGACGGTTCTGGCGCCGGACTACCAGCGCATTCTGGGCGTGCTGGGACAGCAGCGATCCACGGGGCACGGACCACTTCGGGCCAGGCGGCGAGAGTTCATCAACCAGGCGACCGTACGCTCTGCCACCCACCGCCTCGGCAGCACCACGAACCCTGCCGTGTCGTCGGCGCGCCTGACGATCTCCAAGGTCAGGGCGAGCTTGTCCCGGCACCAGCCGACGAGGGAGCCGGTGTGGCCGCCGTCGGTCCGCACGGGGGTGTCGGTCACGATGTGCCGCTTGCGGCCTGGCGCCTTCTTCCCGCCGTCGTAGCCGCGTGAGGCAGCCGGTCGTGGAACACGGCGATCAGCCCGTGCTCGCGCCAGCGGCGGAAGAAGGCGTAGACCCGTGCCCATGCGGGGAAGTCCGCGGGCATCGCCCGCCACGAGATCCCGCCCGCGACCAGGTAGGGATCGCGTCCAACAGCTGCCGGTGGCAGTAGCCCTCGGACCGTCCACCCCGCCCCTGGAACCAGGCCGGCACCGGAGGACAACACGCTCGGGCACGTACGACAAAAACAACAGGGCCTGCGGGAACCACTCGGAATGGGATCGCACCCCCGAGCTACCTGGAGGCCTGCTTTCACCCGCGGAAACCGCCGCGGTCACCCGATCGGGACTCCCGATCGGGACTCCCGATCGATCGACAGCCTTCGAGATCGCTGCGGGCAACAACCACTTACGTGACGGAATGCTCCGGCAGGGCGAGCCAGTCCGACCAGGAGATCTCGCGACCGAGGAAGCGCGGCTGCTCGAACGGCCAGTCGGCGGCGATCCACTGCGGCACCAGCGCGTCGAGGGCCTGCTCGACCTCGCTGCCCACCAGCTCGTCCACCACCCACCAGGAGATCTCGCCGTCCGCGCCGGCCCTCTCCGGAGGGTCGATGTAGACACAGCCGAGCAGAGCTGTCTCCGCCGCGTCGAACAGCGCGTAGTTGAAAGACTGGTGTGCGGCGATCTCCTTCTCGTGCCGCAACAGGTCGGCCCGGTCGGCCTCGTAGGTCATGGTGGCCGCAGGCCAGCCCCAGGCCGGACCGAAAACGGTCCACAGCCGCTCGCGCGAACCCATCACCGCCGGATAGTCGAGCGGGGTGTCCGCCTCCCGGATCGGCCGCAGGTGATGGTCACCGCCCGGCAGCGGTACCAGGACGGGGTGGACGAAGTCATCGGGAAGCCAACTCATGGCGCCCGACCGTAGCAGCGCGCCGTCGCCCGCTCCCCTGGATTTTCCCTGTACACCGCCAGGCCCTGCTCTCGTGCCGGGCAAGCCCGCGATCACCCGATCGGGACTCCCGTTCGATCGACACTCTCCATGATCGGTACGGCAACGGCTTCCGAGGGACCAGTCCCGCCGGCCGGCGGAGGTCAGAGGTTGACGCGTTTGAGGTAGACCCGGCTGCGGTGCGCGATGGTCTGGTACCAGACCATGAGGTGTTCGTCCTCGTACGTACGCAGCCGCATGGGGTGGGGGTCCTCGTAGAGGCTGCCGTCCTTGGGGTCGATGGCCATCGCGGCGAGGTCGACCAGGCCGTCCATGACGGCGCCGACCAGCTCCTGCTGGGCCGCGGGCATGTCGCCGAGCACCCACAGCCGACTGGGGTCGCACTCCCAGGCCCAGCCGCTGTCGTTCTCCACGCCCTCACCGCGCCGGGTCACTGACCGATCTCGCGCTGGGCCTCGGCCAGGATGCGGCTGCTGGTCTCCATGGCGACGCGGAACTGTTCCTCTGTGGCGTCGGGATCACCCGCGATCCGCTCCGCTTCGTGCAGCGCCGCCGAACGGGCCGGCCAGCGGTGGATCGCCACATGTGTGGCCCACTTGATCAGGAAGAACCGCAGCGGGTTGATGGCGCCCGTCTCCGCAGCACGGTCGAAGGCCTCGTTGCATTCCTTGTCGAGCACGGCCAGGTTGGCCATGTCGATCCGGCGCACGGCGTCCCGCAGGGCTTCCCGTGTCATCGCCGGCTGGGGGATGAGGGGCCCGCCGTCTTCCCACTGCTGTGCTGTCATCGTGTCCTCCAGGGGAACGCTGCCCAGGATACCCAGCCGAGTCCCAGAACCTGGTGGCGAACGCAGAAAAGCCCCGCACCATGACGGTGCGGGGCTTTCCCACAATGATTGTTCGGCGGCGTCCTACTCTCCCACAGGGTCCCCCCTGCAGTA
>NZ_JBIVFO010000091.1:0-4265 GCF_044748225.1 Streptomyces sp. NPDC090021
GGCGTTCGGTGCGTGCCCTCGGCGTGCGGGACGAATATCCTCGTAGCGGAGCTACTAGGACATTCGGCTCGTGCGCCGAGGGTGCGTGCCGGGCGCCGCGACGCCGCGGGGCAACTCAATACAGGCCCTAGGCGGGGGCCGGGAGGGTCAGCTCGAAGCGGCAGCCACCGGGCACGTTGCGGACGTCGGCGTGGCCCGCGTGGGCCTCGACGATGCCCCGGACGATGGCCAGGCCGAGGCCCGCGCCCGACGGAGGCGTACGGGCCGGGGAGCCGCGCCACCCGGTGTCGAAGACGCGGGGCAGGTCCTCCTCGGGGATGCCGCCGCAGGCGTCGGTGACGGAGAGCACCACCGCGTCGGCACGGCGTTCGGCGGCGATCGCGACGGTGCCGTCGGCCGGGGTGTGGCGGATGGCGTTGACCAGCAGGTTCGACAGGACCCGGGTCATCTCCTTGCCGTCGACCTCCACCGGAAGCGGAGCGACGCTCCCGCCGGCCAGGCGCACCCCGTGTTCCCGGGCGAGTGCGTCCGTGCCGGCCAGCGCGTCGCCGACCAGGTCGTACAGGGACATGCGGGTGGGACTGAGGGACAGCGCACCGGCATGGATCCGGGACAGTTCGAACAGGTCGGTGACCATGGAGTTGAGGCGCTCCACCTCGGCGCGCATCTGCCGGTGGTAGCGGGCCGGATCGGCCACCACGCCGTCCTCCAGCGCTTCCGACATGGCGCGCAGCCCGGCCAGCGGGGTCCGCAGGTCGTGCGAGATCCAGGCGACGAGTTCACGCCGGGAGGTCTCCAGTGCCCGTTCGCGTTCGCGGGAGGCAGCGAGGCGCTCGCCGGTGAGGGCCAGTTCGCTGCTGAGTGCGGCGAGTTCGGCGGGGGCGGGGGCGGCAGGTGCGGTGAAGGTCCCGGCTTCACCGAAGTCGCGTGCCGCCGAAACGAGTTCCCGGCAGCGCAGCACGACCTGGCGGCCCAGCAGCAGCGCCGTTCCCAGGGAGACGGCGGCTGCCATGGCCACCACCGTGGTCACCACGGCCAGGTCGTGCGACGACAGGAACATGGCCCAGGCCACCATGAGTGTGCCGGCGAGCATCGCGGACACCGCGACCGCCGCGACCACCGCGAGGGAGACCGCGACGCTGCGGCGGCGCAGTATCCGCAGGGCGACGGCACCGAGCAGGCCCGCGGCTGCTGCTCCGAGGAAGGCGTACAGGGCGATCAGCAGCAGGTCACGCATGGCCGTCCTCCACTCGGACGGCTCCCGTGGCGCCGGGCGCGGCAGGGGCCGGCTCGAAGCGGTATCCGGCGCCCCACACGGTCCGGATCAGCTGCGGATCGGCCGGGTCCTCCTCGATCTTGCTGCGCAGCCGGCGGACGTGCACGGTCACGGTGGAGAGGTCGCCGTACTCCCAGCCCCAGACCTCGCGCATGAGCCGCTCCCGGTCGCAGACCTGCCCCGGGTGCCGCAGGAAGTACACGAGGAGATCGAACTCCCGGAGCGTCAGGGCCAGTTCCGACCCGTCCCGGGTCGCGCGGCGGGCAGCGGGGTCCACGGCGAGCCCGGCAACCACGAGCGACGGTTCGCCGACCGGGGCTGTCGAGGAGCTCCTGCGCAGGACCGAGCGCACCCGCAGGACCAGCTCGCGCGGGCTGAAGGGCTTGGTCACGTAGTCGTCCGCGCCGACCTCCAGGCCCAGGATCCGGTCGTCCTCGTCGCCGCGCGCGGTGAGCATGACCACGGGGACAGGGGGCCTGCCGTTTCCGCTCGCACGCAGGCGACGGCAGACTTCCAGGCCGTCCATGCCCGGCAGCATCAGGTCGAGGACGACCAGGTCGGGCCGGTGGCGGGCGGCACTCTCCAGCGCGGCCGGGCCGTCCTCGGCGCGGTGCACGGTGAAGCCGGCCCGCTCCAGATAGCCGGCCACGACCTCGGAGACGGTCGGGTCGTCGTCCACGACCAGGATCCGGCCGGCGACGCCGCAGGGGTGCCCGGGGCCCGGGCCGGTCTCGTTGCTGATTGCCATGCCCCCAGGGTGGCACTGTGCCGTCCGGTGCTGACCGGCGCCCACCGCTGTACGGCGCGGTGTCCGCGTTTCGTAAGGTCTTCGGGCGCCCTTCCGCGCCTTCGGGTTCCTACGGTGTGGAGGGTGACTCCTTCTGCTCGTCCGCCCCGCGCGGACCTCGTACTTCCCTGCCTCGACGAGGCCGAGGCGCTGCCCTGGGTGTTGGCCCGGGTGCCGTCCGGGTGGCGGGCCATCGTCGTCGACAACGGCTCCACCGACGGCTCGGCCGACATCGCCCGCTCGCTCGGCGCGACCGTGGTCCACGAGTCCCGGCGCGGATTCGGCGCCGCCTGCCACGCCGGGCTGCTCGCCGCCCGCGCCGAGTTCGTCTGCTTCTGTGACTGCGACGCCTCCATGGACCCCGCTCTGCTCGCTCCCATGGCCGAGCGGGTCGCCGCCGGTGAGGCGGACCTGCTGCTCGGCCGTCGTCGTCCTCAGGGGCGCGGCGCCTGGCCCGCCCACGCGCGGGCCGGGAACCTCGCCCTGGCCCGGATGCTGCGGCGCCGGACGGGGCTGCGGCTGCACGACCTCGGCCCGCTGCGGGTCGCGCGCCGCGAGGCGCTGCTCGGCCTGGAGCTGACCGACCGGCGCAGCGGGTACCCGCTGCAGATGGTGGTACGGGCCGCCGACGCGGGCTGGCGGGTAGCCGAGACGGACATCCCGTATCTGCCGCGGTCGGGGAAGTCCAAGGTCACCGGGACCTGGCGGGGCACCTGGAACGCCGTCCGCGACATGCGCCGGGTCCTGGCCGAACCACCGGCCGCCCGGCGGGCACGAGCCGGGGGGAGCTCCGCATGAGCACCCTCCTCGTCATCGCGAAGGCCCCCGTACCGGGCAGGGTGAAGACGCGCCTGACCACCCGGTTCACCCCGCAGCAGGCCGCGGACCTGGCGTGCGCCGCACTGGAGGACACCCTCACGGCGGTTCTGGCCACCCCGGCCCGGCGGCGCGTCCTGGTCCTGGACGGACAGCCCGGGCCTTGGGTCCCGTCCGGCATCGAGGTCGTCGCGCAGTGCGCGGGGGGTTTGGACGTCCGGCTGGCCGCGGCCTTCGCCGTGGCCGAAGGGCCGGCCCTGCTGATCGGCATGGACACCCCGCAGGTCACCCCCGGCCTCCTCGCACTGGGCCTCGACTTCGCAGCGGCCGACGCGTGGTTCGGCCCCGCCGACGACGGCGGGTTCTGGGCCCTCGGCCTGGCCGAACCCGACCCCGCCCTGCTGCTCGGCGTCCCCATGTCGTTGGCGCACACCGGTGAGGTCCAGCGGCGACGGCTGACCGACGCGGGGCTCGCTGTGCGCGACCTGCCCGAACTGTGCGACGTGGACACCCCCGCCGATGCGCAGCGGGTCGCCGCGGCCGCACCGTGGACCCGCTTCGCCGCACTGCACTCCGGCCTGTGCGCGGTGACGCGATGACCGCCCAGCTCACCGAGCCCGCCGCGCGGGCCTGGCGGGCCGACCCGTACGCCGACGCCCTGCGCGCCGGCCGGGGGCCGCTCTACCTCCGGCGTCACGACGGCTGGTTGCTCCCCCTCGAAGTCGAGCGGTGGTGCGCCGAGCCCGACGCCGCCGACCACACTGTGCTGGCCCGGTGCGCCGGTCCCGTCCTCGACATCGGCTGCGGACCGGGCCGCCTGGTCGCCGCGCTCGCCCGGCGCGGACACACGGCGCTCGGTGTGGACGTCACCCCCGAGGCGGTGACCCGTACCGTCCGGTCCGGCGGCAGCGCCCTGTGCCGGTCCGTCTTCGACCCCCTCCCCCGCGAAGGCGGCTGGGGCACGGTCCTCCTCATCGACGGCAACATCGGCATCGGCGGCGCCCCGGCCACCCTGCTGCGCCGGGCCGCCGCGCTGGCCGCACCCGGTGGATCCCTGCTCGTCGAAGCGGCCGCCGCCGACGTCGACGAACGCGTCGAGGTCCACGTCGAGGACGGCGCCGGCGGCCGCGGCGCCTCCTTCCGGTGGGCCCGGCTCGGCATCCGCGCCCTGCGCGCCGAGGCGAAGGCCGCGGGGTGGACCCCGTACGACACCTGGCAGACGGCGGGCCGGCACTTCGTGCACCTGACCCGCTGACCGGTACGCCACGGAGAACCGCCGGGGTGGGGTCCGCGGTACGGGCCTCGCCCGCTACCGCAACATCCGGGTGGAGCCCACCGAGGAGGCGAAGGCCGCGATGTACTCGGCCGTCGGCTACGACGACATCG
>NZ_JBIVFO010000092.1:0-2693 GCF_044748225.1 Streptomyces sp. NPDC090021
GCGGGTACTTCCTCGGCGCAGGCATCGTCTGGGCTCCTCTCATGAGACCCATCTGACCCTCTGTCACCCATCCCCGCATCTCGGGGGAACCTCAGACCGAAGTGCCGCGCGATGCCACTCTGGAAATCGACGCAAGGAGGGGCAATGACACGTTTGGCGCGTTGGCCGGTCACGCTCGGCACGTTCGCATGCTGCCTGTGGATGGCTCGGGCGGCATCGTTCGATTGGTTACCGCACGATGAGAACAACAGGTGGGCGCTGGCGATCGCTTTCGCGAGCGCCGTATCCGGATTGGTCTGTGCCGCCGGAATTTCGCGGGCGGGCTCGCGACCGATCCCAGCCGAGTCGGAACCGGCGGCTGCGGTGAGCGGGCCTGCGCGCACGATCCGTCAGCGAGCTCGTGTTTCTGGACGGTCGCGGTCCAACCAGGTAGCCGGACATCAGTATGCGGGGGCCGTACCGCCGGCCACCGGTGGCGAAGCGAGGGTTGCGGAGAACGTCGACCAGCGGCTCAGAGCGTCGGGTGATGCCGATATCAACCAAGTGGCTGGGGATCAAGTCATCAGGGGAACGCGCGACGATGGCCGGTAAGAACGCACGCCGGTGGCGCAAACAGCGGGCCAGGGCGTCCGGCCACGCCCGGATCAACATGGTTGCCGGTAACCAGTACGTTCTCGCGCCGAGCCGAGGGCCCGAGCCGCAGGTGTCGGTCGGACTGCCGGCCGCCCCGACGCAGCTGTTCGGGCGACATGCGCAGCTCCGGGAAGTGCTGACTCTTCTCGACCCCGAAGAGCAGAGATCCTCGGTGATCGCCATCGCTGCGGTTTCCGGGCTCGCCGGCGTCGGCAAGACTGCTCTGGCCCTCTATGCCGCGCACGAGGCAGTCGCCCGTGGATGGTTCCCCGGAGGTGTCCTCTTCGTGCCGCTCGTCGGTGCTGAACAGGACGGCGAGGTCGGTGCCGACCAGGCACTCGGGGCCGTCCTGCGTGCGCTTGGTGTCAGGGACGACGACCTACCGCCTACCTTCGACGAGCAGGCCGCCCTGTACCAGTCCGAACTGGCCCGGCGGGCCGAGCGTGGCGAGCGCCTCCTCGTGGTGGCTGACAACGCCGCCACCGTGGCACAGGTCCGCCATCTGATTCCGGGTTCCCCGCTGCACCGGCTGCTCGTGACGTCCCGCCGTTCCCTCGTCTCGCCGACGTTCCCCGCCCGTCTGATCGATCTCGCCGAACTGGCCCCCGATCAGGCTGCCGCTTTCATGGCTCATGCCCTTGTGCAGGCCCGCGAGTACGACTCCCGCCCCGTTCGCGAGCGGGCGGCGCTTGCGGAGGTGGCAGAACATTGCGGCTTTTTGCCGCTGGCCCTGCACATCGCCGCAGCGCTCCTCATATCCGACCCTGGCCTGCCTGTCGCGACCCTGGCCGCCGACCTTTCGGACATCCGGACCCGCCTTGCGCTGCTGAGTTGTGAGACGGGAGGCGGTCACTCCCTCGCCGTTCGACCCGCTTTCGACCTCTCCTACAGCTGTCTGAGACAAGACCAGCGGCTTGCGTTCCGGCTCTTCAGCGTCAATCCCGGACCCGACCTGGCCACGGACGGCTTCGCAGCGCTCGCCGGGGTGACCGAGCGCGACGCTCGAGAAGCCCTCTCCGCCTTGACCCGGGCCGGCCTGATGCGTGAGCAGCCGATCGGATCCGGACGCTGGCGTATGCACGACCTGATTCGCCTCTACGCCGATGAGCTTTCCGTCGCGCAGGCCGGGACGGACGACCGCGAGGAAGCCCTGGACCGGCTGCTCAGGCACTACCTCACCGCCACCAAGAGCGCCAACGACCACCTGGGCGTCCAATGCGGCGAGGGGGCTCCAGGCTCCTCCGGAAAGAGCGCACACCTCAGCTGGTTCGTCGACGAACGCTTCAACCTGGTCAGCTCCACCAGGCTCGCGGCCGACACCGGACGGGCCGGACTCGCCGTCGCGCTGGCACTGGGACTCGTGCGGTTCCTCGTACAGCACCGGTACTTCGACGACGCCCTCGCGGCCGGGTCCCACGCCCTTGCGGCAGCCAGGAAATTCGGTGACCGAACCCTTGAGATGGTGGCGTTGGGCACCTTCGGGGAGATCTTGCAGCATGCAAGGCGGTTTGGAGCGGCCGTAGACGCTTACAAGGACTGTCTCGCCATTGCGCGCGAACTCGGCGACCGTCAGTACCAAGGCAGGGCCCTGCTGGGACTGGGGAACGCATTGCGGGGGAAAAGCCGGTACACCAAGGCTGTCGAAGCCCTCAGGCAGGGGCTCGCCCTCTCGCGGGAGATCGAGCAGCGCCATTTGGAGGCCGGGGCCTTGTGTGATCTCGGAGCGGCTCTGAGATCACTGCGCCGGTTCGACGAGGCGATCGAGGTGTGCGAACAGAGCATCGCCGTCTTCCGTGAACTCGACGATCGAAGCGGTGAAGGAGGCGCCTTGGTGGTGTTGGGCGGCGCATTGACGGAGGCGCGGCAGTTCAGCAGAGCCGTCGACGTCGGCAGGGAAGCCGTCGCCATCGCTCGCGTCCTGGGGCGCCGAAGCAGCGAAGCGGGGGCACTGGCCAGTACCAGCTGTGAAGTTCCCCCGCTGTGCGGGAGTGGCTGACTAGCTGGTCATGGCGGGTTGACGTGGTTTCAGGTTCACTTGTTCGGTCGCTGCCTGGTTGGCG
>NZ_JBIVFO010000093.1:0-2304 GCF_044748225.1 Streptomyces sp. NPDC090021
CCTCGTAGCGGAGCTACTAGGACATTCGGCTCGTGCGCCGAGGGTGCGTGCCGGGCGCCGCGACGCCGCGGGGCAACTCAATACAGGCCCTAGGCCGTCCCGCGGGTCAGGGACAGCAGGTCCCGGGCCGGGCCCGCCGGGCGGGCGCCCGCCGGCCAGACCGCCCGCAGGGCCCGGCCGAGCTCGGCACCCGTCACCGGCACCTCCACCAGGCGGCGCGCCGCCAGCTCGTCCACCACCGCCAGCTCCGACAGCACGCACGGCCCCGCGCCGCCCAGCGCGGCCGCCTTCACCGCCGTCGTCGACGCCAGCTCCAGCAGCGGCGCGGCCAGCCCGCCGTGCCCGGCGAGCGCCGCGTCCAGCACCTGGCGCGTGCCCGATCCCCGCTCCCGCAGGATCAGCGACGTCGCGGCAAGCTCCGCCGCCGCCACCCCCCGCGAACGCCGCGCCCACGGATGCGTCGGCGCCACCGCCACGACCAGACGGTCCTGCGCGATCACCGCCGAATCCAGCCCCTCGGGCACCGACAGCCCCTCCACGAAGCCCAGGTCGGCCTCGTGCGTGAGCACCCGCTGCACGACCACCGCCGAATTGCCCGCGTGCAGCGACACCGCCGTGTCCGGCCGCTGCCCGCGCAACGCGATCAGCCACCCCGGCATCAGGTACTCGGCGATGGTCATGCTGGCCGCCACCCGCAACCGCGAGTCCCGCCGCCCCCGCAACGCCTGCGCCCCCGCGTCGAAGGCCTCCGCCGCCTCCACCACCCGCCGGGCCCAGTCGGTGACCAGCGCACCCTCGGCCGTCAGCGTCGACCCCCGCGGGGAGCGGTCCACCAGCGCCACGCCGAGCCGGGTCTCCATCGCCCGGATCCGGCTGCTCGCCGCGGGCTGGGTGATGCCCAGCCGTCGGGCGGCGCCGCTCAGGCTCCCGACCCGGGCCACCGTCAGCAGCAGCTCCAGCGCGCCCAGGTCCGGTACGCGGTGTGCCAGCGGAACCAAGTTCTCCTCGCCCATAACATCAGTTTATGGCCTTATAGACAGATGATCCCTGCCCTGCGGCCCACCCCGGGGCGACGCTGGATCCATGGCCACCACCCTCGTGCGACCCCGCACCCTCACCGAACCCGCACCCACCGCCCACAAGGCACCGGCACTGCGACACCTCGGCCCCAACTGGTACGCATCCGTCATGGGCACCGCGATCGTCGCCAACGCCGGCGCGACCCTCCCGTACCAGCTCCCCGGCCAGCGCGTGGCCTGCCAGCTCGTCTGGGCGCTGTCCGCCGTCGCCCTCGCCGTCCTGCTCACCGCCCGCGCCGGGCACTGGCTCCACCACCGCGACCAGGCCCGCGCCCACCTGCTCGACCCCGCCGTCGCCCCCTTCTACGGCTGTCTCTCGATGGCGTTGCTGGCCGTAGGCGGCGGCACCCTCATCGTCGGCAAGGACCTCATCGGAACCGGCGCCGCCGTGGCCGTGGACGCCGTGCTCTTCACCGCGGGCACCGCGATCGGCCTGATCGCGGCCGTGGCCGTGCCTTACCTGATGGTGGTACGCCACAAGGTCGAGCCGAAGCAGGCCAGCCCCGTGTGGCTGCTGCCCCTCGTCGCCCCCATGGTCTCCGCCGCCCTCGGCCCGCTGCTGATACCCCACCTGCCCTCCGGCCAGCCCCGCGAGGCCCTGCTGCTCGCCTGCTACGCCATGTTCGGGATCAGCCTGCTCGCCACCCTGCTGATGCTCCCCCTGATCTTCGGCCGGCTGATCGTGGCCGGCCCGCTGCCCCTGGCCCTGACCCCGACCCTGTTCCTGGTCCTCGGCCCGCTCGGGCAGTCCACCACCGCCGTGAACCAGCTCGCCGACATGGCCCCCCAGGCGATCGGCGCCCCCTACGCCGGCGCGCTCGGCGCCTTCGCGGTCGTCTACGGGGTGCCCGTGATGGGCTTCGCGCTGCTGTGGCTGGCGCTCGCCGTGTGCTTGCTGGTCCGGGCGGCCCGGGAGGGCATGGGCTTCGCGATGACCTGGTGGGCGCTGACCTTCCCTGTCGGCACCTGCGTCACCGGCGCCGCCGGCCTGGCCCGCCACACCGGGCTCACCGCCCTCGGCTGGCTCGCCGCGGCCCTCTTCCTGGCCCTGCTGACCGCCTGGCTGCTGGCCGCCACCCACACCCTCCGCGGCCTACTGACGGGCCGCCTCCTGTAACGGGCCCCCTGCGGGGCCCCTGCGGGGTTGCTCGGCGGGTCCGGGGCTGGCTTCGCGGGGTCGGGAGCGTGCCGCCGGGCCCCTGCGGGGTTGCTCGGCGGGTCCGGG
>NZ_JBIVFO010000094.1:0-1539 GCF_044748225.1 Streptomyces sp. NPDC090021
CAATGCCGTTCGGTTAGCCGTCTGGCGGGTTTGGCAAGGGGTTGTGCTCGATATGGATGGTGGTCCTGTGGGTTCGGTGGTCGACGTCGCGGCCGACGGCGCGGTACTTCGAGCTGATCGCTCGTTTCTTCACGCGGGGCCGGGTCCGGTCCCGGCGGGCGGGCAGGAGGTTGTCGAGTATCGCGGCGCCGATCCGGCCGACGAGGTCGACGCGGGTGTGGGAGATGATGCCGGCGGCGCGGATGATCTGGTCACGTGCCGTGTTCAGCGCGATGGTGAATGCGGCACGGTCGGGGTCTATGTCGGGCCGGTGCAGGACAGCGTCACTCATCGCGGTGCGTAGCGCCTGGTAGGCGACCAGGAGCGCCCAGGTCTCCTGGGCGACGGCCGCCGGGTGGCGTCCGCGCAGGACTCTCCCGCCGAGAATGGTCGATTTCAGCTCGCAGTAGCCGGTCTCGATCTCCCAGCGCTCGTGGTAAAGCCTGACCAGACCGGTCGCGGATGCCTCACTGGGGTCGAGCAGGCTGGTGACGAGCCGGTAGGCGCCCTGGGTGACTGGGCGCTCATCGGCGCCGTCGGCAAGGGTGAGGGTGATGTGGGCTTCGATGACACGGACGGTGACCTCGCCGACGCGGGACAGGAACGTGCCGTCGGGCAGACGGCGCAGGACCGGCAGCTTGAGCGCTGTGCTGTGGGTCTTGGCGCGGATGAGGAAGTCCGCGCCGGTGGACGCGACCGTGCCCACGAAGGCGGTGGCCGAGAAGTTCCGGTCACCGAGCAGCAGCATTCCGGGCCGGAGTGTTCCGGTCCGGCCCGCGGTGGTGACCAGGTCACCGGCGTAGGTCAGCTCGCCGGTGGCATCGGTGCCGAAGACGGCGTCCAGGAGTGTTCTGGTCCCGCAGGCCACCAGGGCGACCAGCCTCATCATCGGGTAACCGGCCGGCCCGTTCGGCCCGGCTTTCGCCTTGGGGAACACCGACAGGTTCGCGGGCGTGTCCGGCAGCGGTATCTGGGTGCCGTCGATCGCGACCACCAGCCTGTCCGCGAACTGTGTCACCTGTGTCGCGGTCACCGCTGCGGGGCCTTTGACCAGGTCGAACAGGGCTTTCAACGGCTTGGGGCCGACCCGCCGCATCGCAGCCGTGATCGACGAAGGCGCCGGTGAGGGCAGCGGCACAGGGAGCGAGGCGGTCAGGTGGGACCAGACCCGCACCCAGCCCTGCCCGGTGAACAGCGCGCCGGCGAGGAGGAGGTAGACCACCACCCGGGACGGCAGCCGCCGCATCCGATGCTGCAGACCGCCCGCGGAGGCGAGCGCCTCGTCGACGAGCTCGAACGGAACAACCTGGGTCAACTCGCCCAGGTGCCCCACGGCCAACGCGCCGGGAGCATACGTAATGACAGAATCGGACACTGCAGCCCTTGTGGAGGAACACGAGTCTTGGCGGACCCGAGAACCACTACAAGGGCTGCACCCGTATCACCAGCCGAAACGCCGAGCGTTGCGCCGCCAACCGAACCCCTAACCGAACGGCATTG
>NZ_JBIVFO010000095.1:0-1453 GCF_044748225.1 Streptomyces sp. NPDC090021
CCTAGTAGGGCTTTGTTAGGTACCCCGATTGATCATCTGCAGGTAGGTTGTGATGTCCTTTCAGGTGTGACACCTGAGGAGATGGAGACGGTCCGCCCGCGCTTGGAGGCGTTCGCGGCGGAGATGCTCGGCTCGCTGGCGCGGCGGGATCAGCGGGCCAAGGGCGAGCTGTACCTGCGTGGGCTGATGCTGGACGGCAAGCGCAAGTCGATGCAGCCGATGGCCGAGCGCCTGGGCGTGGACCACCAGCAGCTCCAGCAGTTCGTGGCCTCGTCGACGTGGGACTGGGCCAAGGTCCGTGAGCGGCTGGCTCGTTGGGCTGCCGCTCACATCGGGCCGGAGGCGTACGCCATCGACGATGTGGGTTTCCCCAAGGACGGCTACGACTCGCCGGGGGTGGCGCGGATGTACTGCGGCGCGCTGGGCAAACGCGGCAACTGTCAGATCGGGGTCAGCGTCAACCTCGTCAGCGACCACGCTTCCTCCGCGGTCGACTGGCGCCTGTTCCTGCCCGAGAGCTGGGACGACACCAAGAACACGAGCGATCCGCTGCTGGCCGGGGCGATCCAGCGCCGGCGAGCCAAAGCAGCCATCCCCGACAGTGCGCGGCACAAGGAGAAGTGGCGCCTGGCCCTGGACATGCTGGACGAGGTCCGCGAGGGCTGGGAACTGCCCGGCCTGCCGGTGGTCGCCGATGCCGGATACGGGGACGCGACAGGTTTTCGCGAGGGCCTGGCCGAGCGCGGCCTGGCCTACGCCGTCGCGGTGAAGGGCACCACCACCGCCCACCCGGGCGACGCCGCCCCCGAGCGCCCGCCCTACAGCGGCCAGGGGCGCCCGCCCGGATGGGCCTACCCCGACCCGCACACCACTCTGCGCCAACTCGCCCTGGACGCAGGGCGATCGGCGGCACGAACCGTGACCTGGCGCCACGGAAGCAAGACCATGAAGCACAACCCACGCGCCGAGATGCGCTCGCGGTTCCTGGTACTGCGAGTCCGCCCGGCCAACCGGACGATCCGCCGCGCCGCCGACGGCTCCCTGCCCGAGTGCTGGCTGCTGGCTGAGTGGCCGCCCGGCGCCGCCGAGCCCACCGACTACTGGCTCTCCACCCTCCCCGCCGACACCCCGCTACGCGAACTGGTCCGCATCGCCAAAATCCGCTGGCGCGTCGAACACGACTACCGCGAACTCAAGGACGGCCTGGGCCTGGACCACTTCGAGGGCCGCAACTTCCCCGGCTGGCACCGTCACGTCACCCTCGCCTCCCTCGCCCAGGCGTTCTGCACCATGCTCAGGCTCGACCCAAAAGTCCCTGCGCCGGCCTGACCCTCTACGCGGTCCTCCGCGAGCTCCAGGCCCTCCTGGCCACCTGGACCGGCGCCTGCTCCATATGTGGCCAACCCGCACCAGAACCCGAACCGCACCATCGCACCTAACAAAGCCCTACTAG
>NZ_JBIVFO010000096.1:0-1450 GCF_044748225.1 Streptomyces sp. NPDC090021
CTAGTAGGGCTTGGTCAGGTTGGTGTTGTTGGTGCGTGTCCTGTGGGTGCGGTGTGTCGTTGAGGGCATGTGACGCCGGAGGAAATGGCATGTGTGCGGGCTGAGTTGGAGGAGTTCGCGGAGGAGGTTTTCGAGCCGTTCGCGCGGAAGGATCAGCGTCGGTGGGGGCAGGTCTATCTGCGGGGGCTGCTGACCGACGGGCAGCGCAAGTCGGTGGAGCCGATGGCGGCCCGGCTCGGGGCGGACGGGAACCGGCAGGCGCTGGCGCACTTCGTGACCACCAGCTCATGGGATCCGGCGCATGTGCGGGCCCGGCTGGCCTGGAAGATGGAAACGGTGATCCGGCCGAGTGCGCTGATCTTTGATGACACCGGGTTCCTCAAGGACGGCAATGCCTCTGCGTGTGTGTCGCGGCAGTACACCGGCACCGCGGGCAAGGTCACGAACTGCCAGGTGGGCGTGTCGCAACACCTGGCCTCGGACCATGCCTCGGCGGCGGTCAACTGGCGGCTGTTCCTGCCCGAGACCTGGGCGCCCGGGTCCGTGAAGGCCGATCCGGGCAAGGTCGCCCGCCGCGCCGCCTGCGGCATTCCCGACGACATCGGGCACGTGGAGAAGTGGCAGCTCGCACTCGACATGCTCGACGAGACCCGCTCGTGGGGGATCGAGGTGCCGCTGGCCGTCGCGGACGCCGGATACGGCGACGCCGCCGCCTTCCGGCACGGCCTGCAGGCCCGCGGCCTCAACTACATGGTGGGGATCTCCACGACCCTGTCGGCCCAGCCCAGCCACGCAGTCCCGGTCGTCGAACCGTACTCCGGCACCGGGCGCCCGCCGGTGGCGAAGTACCCCGACAAGCCTCAGTCGGTGAAACAGATGGTCATCGCTGCGGGCAGGAAGGCGGCGAAGCCGGTGCAGTGGCGTGAGGGATCCCGGCCCGGCACGGGCCGCAGCGGCTTCAAACGGATGTACTCGCGGTTCGTGGCCTTGCGGATCCGGCCCGCCGGACGCGAGGTCCGCCAAACCGTCGACGGACCGGAACTGCCGGAGTGCTGGCTCCTGGCCGAGTGGCCGGCAGGCCAGGCCGAGCCGGTCCAGTTCTGGCTCTCCGACCTGCCCGCCGACACCCCGCTGACCACCCTGGTCCGCCTCGCCAAGCTCCGCTGGCGCATCGAACACGACTACCGCGAGATGAAGCAGGCCCTGGGCCTGGCCCACTTCGAGGGCCGCACCTGGAACGGCTGGCACCACCACGTCACCCTCGTCTCCGTCGCGCACGCCTTCTGCACCCTGCAACGACTGGCCAGAGCCCCAAAAGACACGGCGCCGGCCTGACCCTCTACCAAGTCGTCCGCGAGCTACAGACCCTCCTCGCGACATGGACCGGCGCCTGCCCCACGTGCCACCGCGGCACACCCACACCAGCCCCAACCTGACCAAGCCCTACTAG
>NZ_JBIVFO010000097.1:0-1356 GCF_044748225.1 Streptomyces sp. NPDC090021
CGCGTTCGTCCTCTTCTCCTCGCTCGCGGGAACGCTCGGCACGGCCGGGCAGGCCAACTACGCCGCCGCCAACGCCTACCTGGACGCACTCGCGGCCGGGCGGCGAGCGGCAGGGCTGCCCGCGACCTCGCTGGCGTGGGGCCTGTGGGCCGAGGCCAGCGGGATGACCGGCAACCTCACCGGCTCCGACCTGGCCCGGCTGGGCCGCTCCGGCGTCGCACCGCTCGGCGCCGGCCAGGGGCTCGCCCTGTTCGACGAGGCCCTCGCCGGGACGGTTCCGGCCGTGGTCGCGGCCTGCCTCGACCTGGCTGCCCTGGCCCGGAGCGGCTCACCCGTCCCCGTACTCCTGCGGGGTCTCGTACGGCCCGTCGCGCGTCGGGCGGCGGCGGCCGGATCCGCGGCCGACAGCTCCGACGGCGGACTGGCCGAGCGGCTGCGGACCTTGTCGGGCACGGACCGGCAGCGGCTGTTGACCGAACTGGTCGGCGCCCAGGCGGCGGCCGTACTCGGCCACGCCGACCCGCGCGCCGTGCCGGTGGACCGCCCGTTCATCGAGCTGGGCTTCGACTCGCTGACGGCCGTGGAACTCCGCAACCGGCTGAACCAGGCCACCGGACTCAAGCTGCCCGCCTCGCTGGTCTTCGACCACCCGACCGCGAGCGCGCTCGCCGCCCACCTCGCCGGTGAACTCCTCGGCGGTGAAGCGGCCGACGCCGCTCTCGGCGCCGACGTCGCAGTCGCCGGCGTTGCCGCCGACGAGCCGATCGCGATCGTCGGTATCGGGTGTCGTTTCCCGGGTGGGGTCACCGGCCCGGAGGAGCTGTGGCGGCTGGTGGCCGAGGGCCGGGACGTCATCGGGGACTTCCCCGAGGACCGCGACTGGGACCTGGCCGCGCTGCGCCACCCGGATCCGGAGCGCAGCGGCACGTCCTTCACTCGTCGTGGCGGGTTCCTGTACGACGCGGACCGGTTCGACGCGGAGTTCTTCGGGATCAGTCCGCGTGAGGCGCTGGCCACGGATCCGCAGCAGCGGTTGTTGCTGGAGACGGCGTGGGAGGCGTTCGAGCGGGCGGGTATCGACCCGGCGAGCCTGCGCGGCAGCCGGACCGGCGTGTTCGCGGGCGTCATGTACAACGACTACGGTTCGCGGATCACCCGGGCACCGAAGGAGCTGGAGGGCTACCTGGTCAACGGCAGTTCCAACAGTGTTGCCTCGGGCCGGGTCGCGTACTCCTTCGGCCTGGAGGGGCCGGCGGTCAGCGTGGACACGGCGTGTTCCTCCTCGCTGGTGGCCATGCACCTGGCTGCCCAGGCCCTGCGTCAGGGTGAGTGTTCGCTGGCGCTGGCCGGCGGTGT
>NZ_JBIVFO010000098.1:0-1353 GCF_044748225.1 Streptomyces sp. NPDC090021
TGACCGGGCAGGGCAAGACCGTCCACGACAGGCGGCTGCCCAACACCGAGCCGAAGCTGCGGGAGCTGTTCGAGAAGCTGGTCGCGAAGTTCGGCGCTGTCCTGGTCGTCGTCGACCAGGTCGCCAACATCGGCGCCCTGCCGATCGCCGCCGCCCGGGCGTCGGGCTGCCGCATCGCCTACCTGCCCGGCCTGTCGATGCGCCGGGCCGCCGACCTCTACCCGGGCGAGGCCAAGACCGACGCCCGCGACGCGTTCGTCATCGCCGACACCGCCCGCACCATGCCGCACACCCTGCGCGCGGTGGACCGCGACGACGAGACACTGGCCGAGCTGACCATGCTCACCGGCTACGACAACGACCTGGCCGGCGAGGTCAACCGCACCGCCAACCGGCTGCGCGGCCTGCTCTCCCAGATCCACCCCTCCCTGGAACGCGTGGTCGGCCCCCGCCTGGCCTACCCCTACATCCAGGCACTCCTTCAGCAGCACGGCTCCCCGGCCAAGCTGAAGAAACTCGGCCGTGCCCGCTGCGAGGCCCTGCTCAAGGCCCACGGCTCGCGCAAGGCCCACCACCTCACCACCGAGATCTTCGACGCCCTCGCCGAACAGACCCTTGTGGTTCCCGGCACCGAGGCCAGCGCGCTGATCGTGCCCGGGCTCGCCGCCCAGCTCGCCGCCGCCCACACCCAGCGACGTCAGGCCGAGCAGGAGATCGCCGCCCTGCTGGAGGCCCTCCCTCTTTTCCACCTCCTGACGTCCATGCCCGGCATGGGCGTCAGGACCACGGCGGCAGTGATCGTCGCAATCGGTGACGGCGCCACCTTCCCCACCGCCGGACACCTCGCCTCCTACGCCGGACTCGCCCCCGCCACGAAATCCTCGGGCACCTCCATCCGCGGCGAGCACGCACCCCACCGCGGCAACCGGCTCCTCAAACGCGCCCTGTTCCAGGCCGCGTTCGCCGCGATCGGCTGCAAAACGGACCCGTCCTCCCGGACCTACTACGACCGCCAGCGCGCACGCGGCAAGACCCATACCCAGGCCATTCTCCGCCTGGCCCGCCAGCGCGTGAACGTCATCCACGCGATGATCCGCACCGGCGCCCTCTACGAACCACGCACCCCCGACGACGTCGCCCTCGCCGCCTGACGACCCCCACCCCCGCCACCCTCCAGACCCCCATCACGCCCGCACACCGGCACGGCCCGCCCAGCCCGCCGGCAGCCGGGCTGCCCACCAGACACCCGATCCGCCGGGAACATCCCGCTTCGCGGGACGTTCCCGAAAACCGGGATTAACCCTCATAAAGCGACCCTGACGAGGTTGACCAAACAGATAGGGGCACCCCCCC
>NZ_JBIVFO010000099.1:0-1328 GCF_044748225.1 Streptomyces sp. NPDC090021
ACCGTGGTGAACGCCGAGCCGGACTTCGTGCAGCGGTTGCGGCTGCACCAGCTCGCGGCCGGCCAGGAGATCGAGAACCCGCGGCTCGTCGATGTCTTCGCGGGAACCGGGATCCGACTGCTCGTGGCCCACGTCACCGGCATCGACTCCGGGCGCCGGGTCGTCACCGTGACCGACAGCGACAGCGACAGCGACAGCGGCGGTGGCGGTGAGGTCGGCTACGACACGCTCGTCTACGCGCTGGGCAGTCGCGGCGCCGACCACGGTGTCCCCGGTGTCGCGGAGCACGCCTTCGACGTCGCCGGACGGCCTTCCGCGCTGCGGCTGCGGGACCGCCTGGACGGTCTGGAGGCGCGTCTTGAGGGACGGGGCGGGGGAGGGAAGGTGGTGGTCGTCGGTGACGGGCTGACGGGGATCGAGACCGCCGCCGAGGTCGCCGAGTCCCGGCCCGGTCTGTCGGTGACGCTGATCGCCCGCGGCGCATTGGCCACCCCTCTCTCCGCGGGGGCCCGCGGCCACGTGCGGCGGGCCTGCGACCGGTTGGGGATCACCGTCCTGGAGCACACCAGTGTGCAATCCGTCGAAGCGGCGCGGGTGCTCTGCGCGGACGGCACCGTCCTGCCGTCCGACGCGACCGTGTGGACGGCCGGGTTCGCGGTCGGCCCGCTCGCCGCCGCTGCCGGTCTTCAGGTCACCGACGACGGCCGGATCGTCGTCGACCGCACCATGCGCTCGGTGTCGCACCCGAACGTGTACGCCGTCGGCGACAGTGCCCACGCCCTCGGTGACAACGGCCTTCCCCTTCCCATGTCCTGTGCCTCGGCCGGCTACACCGGCCGACAGGCGACGGCCGCGGTCGTGGCCCGCCTGACCGGCGGCAGGGTCAAGCAGACCGGGCTGGAGTACGTGGGCAACCACATCAGCCTCGGGCGGCGCGACGGCATCCTGCAGATGGTCGACCACGACGCCCAGGCCAAGCCCAAGTACCTGGGCGGCAGGAAGGCCGCACGGATCAAGGCCGGCATCCTCGGCATGTCGCTGTGGACCACCTCCCACCCCACCTTCGGCCTTCCCACCCGAAGGCTGCGCCTGACCGACACACCGGAATCGAACAACGAGACGACGATCCGTCCGGTCGGAAGCGGAGAAGCCGCCCGTGGCTGAGCCGTTCTGTCGTACTGCCAGAAGTGAGGCCCTGAGATGACCGACGACACCACCGACCTGGCGACGCAGGCGTTCATCACCCACCGGAACCTGTTGTTCACCGTCGCCTACGAGATGCTCGGATCGGCGGCCGACGCCGAGGACGTGCTCCAGGAGGCCTGGCT
>NZ_JBIVFO010000100.1:0-1326 GCF_044748225.1 Streptomyces sp. NPDC090021
TGAGGTTCCCCCGAGATGCGGGGATGGGTGACAGAGGGTCAGATGGGTCTCATGAGAGGAGCCCAGACGATGCCTGCGCCGAGGAAGTACCCGCTGGAGTTGCGTGAGCGTGCGGTCCGGATGTACCGGACCGCCGAGCCGAAGCCCGTGATCCGCCGTATGGCCGAGGAACTCGGTGTGCACCACGAGGCCCTGCGCAACTGGATCCGTCAGGCTGAGGCCGACGCCGGCGAACGCGACGACATGCTCACGACCGCCGAGCGGGAGGAGCTGGCCGCTCTGCGGAAGGAGAATGCCCAGCTCAAGCGTGCGAATGAGGTCCTGCGGACGGCCTCGGCTTTTTTCGCGGCCCAGCTCGACCCGACCCGGCCCAGGTGACGGCGCTCGTCGACGAGCACCCGCATCTGGGGGTCGAGCCCGTACTCCGGGAACTGAACATCCCCTCCTCCACCTACTACCGGTGGCGCCGGGCAGAGACCGAGCCGTGCGAGCGCCGTCTCCGGGACGCCGAGCTGACCGGCAGGATCCGGCAGGTCCACGACGAGTCCGGCGGGATCTACGGCTCACCGCGGGTGCACGCCGTCCTCAAGCGAGAAGGCATCCACGTCGGCCGCAAGCGCGTCGAACGGCTCATGCGCCAGGCCGGCCTCGCCGGGATCAGCCCCCGGAAGGCCAAGGGCTTCACCCGGCGTGACCCCGACGCCGATCTGGCCCCGGACCTGGTCGGGCGCGACTTCACCGCGAGCGGGCCGAACCGGCTGTGGGTCACCGACCTGACCATGATCCCCACCGGGGAAGGGCCGTTGTGGCTGTCCGCGATCCGCGACGCGTTCTCCCGCCGGGTCGTGGCCTGGGAAACCTCCGCCCGCGCCGACGCCGACCTGGTCCTCACCTCGCTGGAGTATGCCCTGGCCAGCCGCGAAGTCGCGCCGGGTGAACTCATCCACCACGCCGACCACGGCTGTCAATACACGTCCGTGAAGCTCACAACACGCCTGGTCAGAGCCGGTATCCAGGCGTCCATGGGCTCGGTCGGCGACTCCTATGACAACGCCCTGGCGGAGAACCTGTGGATGCTGGTCAAGACCGAGTGCATCCGCGGCCGCGTCTTCGCCACACGTGCCGAGGCGAACCTCGCGCTCTTCGAGTACATCGACGGCTTCTACAACCCCCGCCGCATCCAGAAACGGCTCGGCTACCTCAGCCCCATCGAGTTCGAGGAGAAGCACTACGCCAACCAGGCAGCGACCGAACAAGTGAACCTGAAACCACGTCAACCCGCCATGACCAGCTAGTCAGCCACTCCCGCACAGCGGGGGAACTTCA
>NZ_JBIVFO010000101.1:0-1239 GCF_044748225.1 Streptomyces sp. NPDC090021
ACTGGGTCGACCACATCCGTCACGCGGTCCGCTTCGCCGACGGCATCCGCACCCTGCGCAGCCAGGGCACCACCACCTACCTGGAGATCGGCCCCGTCCCGGTGCTGACTCCCGCGGTGGAACGGGTGCTCGACGAGTCGGCAGAGGACCGCCCGGCCGTGGCCGTCGCGGTACCGGATCCGGCGGGCGCGGCCACGGCGGTGGCCCGGCTCCACGTGACGGGTGCCGCCGTACCGGAGTGGAGGGCGGTGTTCCCGGCGGGGACGCGGCCGACGGCCGTACCCACGCACGCCTTCCAGCGGCAGCGCTACTGGCTGTCGCCGACGCCGGAGCCCCGTACCGCTGCCGCGCTGCCGGGGGCCGGTGAGCACCCGGTACTGGGCGGCGGCCTGGACCTGGCCGACGGCAGTACGGTGCACACGGCCCGGCTGTCCGCCGCCACCCATCCGGAGCTGGCAGACCGGGAACTGGACACGGACGGCACGCTGCTGGGCGGCACACCGCTGGTGCTCACCCGGCACGCCCCGCTGCGGCTGCCCGCCGAAGGAGCGCTGGACGTACAGCTGGCGCTCGCTCAGCCGGACCGGCGCGGGCACCGTGCGGCGATCCTCCACGCGCGGCCGGCGCCGGCGGCGGACGGTGCGCCCGGCGCGTGGCAGCGGCACGCCGAGGGCGTGGTGCCGGGCGTGGCGGGCTGTGCGCCGCAGGCCGCGCTGTACCGGGTGGACTGGATCCCGGTGCCGCTGCCGGATGCCTTCGACGGCCAGGGCGACCCGGGCGACCGGCTGGTGTCGGTGCCTGCTCGGGCCCAGGCCGCGGCCCGGGAGGCATTGGCACGTGTGCAGGAGCTGGCGGCCGGGGCCGACCCCTCGGTGCGGCGCCTGGTGCTGGTCACCTCGGGCGCGTGCTCGGTCGCGGGTGAGCCGCTGGCCTCGGATCCGGGAGCGGCAGCGGCCTGGGGTCTGGGCCGCACCGCGCAGTCCGAACTCCCGGGCCGGGTCGTGATGCTGGACACCGACGGGACGGACGCCTCCCGGGCGGCGCTGCCGGCGGCGCTGTCACTCGGCGAACCCCAGCTCGCGCTGCGGGTGGGGAGGGCCTACGTGCCGCGCCTGGTCCTGGCCGGGGAACCCGGCGCGGATGAGGACCGTCCGGTCTTCCGGGCCGGGGGCACGGTGTTGATCACGGGTGGCACCGGGGCGCTGGGTGCTCTGGTGGCCCGGCATTTGGTGACCGGGT
>NZ_JBIVFO010000102.1:0-1119 GCF_044748225.1 Streptomyces sp. NPDC090021
ATCGGTCACACGCAGGCCGCGGCGGGTGCCGCGGGTGTGATCAAGATGGTGATGGCGATGCGGAACCGCATGCTGCCGGCGACGTTGCACGCTGATGTGCCGTCCACCCGGATCGACTGGGAAGCCGGTTCGGTGAGCCTGCTGACCGAAGCGCGTGCGTGGGACCCGGGTGCTCGACCGCGTCGTGCCGCCGTCTCCTCGTTCGGTATCAGTGGTACCAACGCCCACGTCATCCTCGAAGAACCCGAAACCGAGGCCGAAACCGAACCGGTGGCCGAGGCAGAGCCCCCGGCGGAGGGCGCAGGGCGGCCCGTGCTGTGGCCGCTGTCGGCCGCCGGGCTGCCGGCCCTGCGCGCGCAGGCCACCCGGCTGCGCGACCTGCTGGCCGAGCGGCCGGACAGCGACCCCCTCGCCGTCGCCCATGCCCTCGCCACCACCCGGGCCGCGCTCAGCCACCGGGCCGTGGTCGTCGGCACGGACCGTACGGAACTCCTCACCGCACTCGACGCGTTCGCCCAAGGAGACGACGTGGCCGCGGTCCGGACAGGGGTGGCCCGGCACTCCGGCCGACTCGCGGCGATCTTCTCCGGTCAGGGGTCTCAGCGGGTGGGGATGGGCCGGGAGTTGTATGCGGCGCAGCCTGGCTACGCTGCTGCTTTCGATGAGGTGTGCGCCGCGTTGGACGTGCATCTGGATCGGCCGCTGGCCCCGATCGTGTTCGCGGAGGCGGATTCTCGTGAGGCGGCTCTGCTGGATACGACCCAGTACGCCCAGCCTGCGATCTTCGCTTGTGAGGTGGCTCTCTTCCGGTTGTTGGAGGGCTGGGGAATGCGGCCCGATGTGCTGGCCGGTCATTCGATCGGCGAGGTGACCGCCGCGTATCTGGCAGGTGTGTGGTCGTTGGCTGACGCGGCGGCTCTGGTGGCCGCGCGTGGTCGGCTGATGCAGTCCGCACGTTCGGGCGGGGCGATGGCTTCCGTGCAGGCTCCGGAGGCGGAGGTCGCCGCGGCCCTGCCGGAAGGAGTCGACATCGCGGCCGTCAACGCTCCTGATGCCACGGTGGTTTCGGGTGATGAGGCGGCGGTGGCCGCGGTGGTCGAGGCGTGGAGGGCGCGGGGC
>NZ_JBIVFO010000103.1:0-1053 GCF_044748225.1 Streptomyces sp. NPDC090021
TGCTGCGCTGGTCGCGGCGGGCGACGTCCGCGCAGGCTCTGGCGCTGCGTTGTCGGATCGTCCTGGCGTGTGCTGACGGGCTGTCGAACACGCAGGTGGGTAAGGAACTTGGGATTCATCCGACCACGGTGGCTACTTGGCGCAAGCGGTTCGCGGCCCAGCGGCTGGAGGGCCTGGCCGACGAGAAGCGGCCGGGTCCTGCCCGCACGGTGACGGACGAGCAGGTCGAGGACGTGATCGTGCGGACTCTGGAGACAACGCCGAAGGGCGCCACCCACTGGTCCACTCGCGAGATGGCAAAGCAGAGCGGGCTGAGCCAGTCGACGGTCTCGCGGATCTGGCGCACCTTCGGCCTCAAGCCGCACCAGGTCGACACCTTCAAGCTGAGCAAGGACCCGCAGTTCGTCGAGAAGGTCCGCGACGTGGTGGGTCTTTACCTTGATCCGCCCGAGCGCGCCATTGTGCTCTGCGTCGATGAGAAGTCGCAGATTCAGGCGCTGGACCGATCGGCCCCGGTGCTGCCGATGATGCCCGGTATGCCCGAGCGCCGCACCCACGATTACCTGCGTGGAGGCGTCACCACCTTGTTCGCGGCGCTCAACACCGCCACCGGCGAGGTCATCGGCTCCCTGCACCGCCGCCACCGCGCCGCCGAGTTCAAGAAGTTCCTCGCGAAGCTGGACAAGGAAGTCCCCGCCGAGCTCGACGTCCACCTGATCTGCGACAACTACGCCACCCACAAGACTCCTGCCATCCAGAAGTGGCTGCTCGCGCACCCGCGCTTCCATATGCACTTCACGCCGACCAGCTCGTCCTGGCTCAATCAGGTCGAGCGCTGGTTCGGCCTGCTGACGGACAAGCAGATACGGCGTGGGGTCCACAAGAACGTCCAGGCGCTCGAGAAGGACATCCGCGACTGGATCGCCCACTGGAACGAGGACCCCAAGCCGTTCACCTGGACCAAGTCCGCCGACGAGATCTTCGAACGCCTCGCCGGCTACCTGAACCGCCTGCCGAACCCCAAACCCTAGATATGCACCTCTTCCGAGACTC
>NZ_JBIVFO010000104.1:0-1011 GCF_044748225.1 Streptomyces sp. NPDC090021
GCAACGCTGCGGTGAATACGTTCCCGGGTCTTGTACACACCGCCCGTCAAGTCATGAAAGTCGGTAACACCTGAAGCCGGTGGCCTAACCCTTGTGGAGGGAGCCGTCGAAGGTGGGATCGGTAATTAGGACTAAGTCGTAACAAGGTAGCCGTACCGGAAGGTGCGGCTGGATCACCTCCTTTCTAAGGAGCATCTGACTCTTCGGAGTCCAGAACCCAGATCGAAGACGTTCGTTCTTCGCTGGGAGCTCATGGGTGGAACATTTGACATGGTGAGAAGGAAGAAGCTCTCGCTTAGTACACCGCTTGCGGTGGGAACGGGGAGGGTTTCGGATGTCGCACTTGCACGCTGTTGGGTCCTGAGGGACCGGATGCGATCTTCGGATCGTTTCTGTACCTCTGGGCCTCTTGTTGTTTCCCCTGTGGGGGTGGCGAGAAGGGGTACCGCCCGTACTTTGAGAACTACACAGTGGACGCGAGCATCTTGCAGCCGGCTTCGGTCGGTTGCACAAGATGATCTTAAAGATCATTAGTCAATTTCATGCCAGGCCTTTGGGTCTGGTGTCGATTCTGATTCAAACTCATGTGATTTCAAGTTTTTAAGAGCAAACGGTGGATGCCTTGGCATCTGGAGCCGAAGAAGGACGTAGCAATCTGCGATAAGCCTCGGGGAACTGATAAGCAAGTTTTGATCCGAGGGTGTCCGAATGGGGAAACCCCGCTGGGCGGCGTGCCGACCTAGTGACTCCCGCCTGAATATATAGGGCGGGTAGAGGGAACGTGGGGAAGTGAAACATCTCAGTACCCACAGGAAGAGAAAGCAACCGCGATTCCGTTAGTAGTGGCGAGCGAAACCGGAACAGGCTAAACCTAGCGTGTGTGATAGCCGGCAGGCGTTGCACGTTGGGGGTTGTGGGACTTTTCAGTCATCTCTGCCGAGATGGCGGCGTTACACGATGGTATAGACGAACGGTCTTGAAAGGCCGGTCATAGAGGGTGCCAACCCCGTA
>NZ_JBIVFO010000105.1:0-1010 GCF_044748225.1 Streptomyces sp. NPDC090021
GGCGCAGGAGACCCCAGCCCTGGGCGAGGATCGCCCGGCTGAGCCCGGCCTTGGCGGCGCGGCCGTTCCTGAGGAACGTGCCGGGCTGCTCAGGGTCGGGCTTCGCCTTGGCCCTGGCAGTCATGTTCTTGATGTTCAGCCGCTCGAAGCGGATCGCGTCGTAGGTCCGGGCGAGGTCGGTGCTGGTCTTCTCGCACCAGTCCTTGCGCCGGTTCGCCTCACGTGCCTTGAGGCGTGCGACCTTCGCGTACTCGGCGGTCTTCTGCGGGGTGTCCTTGGGAGCGCGTGCTGCGCGCCGCTGGTGCTTGCGGATCCGGGCTTGCTCACGGGTGGTGAGCTGCGGGCAGTTCAGGGTCCGGCCGTCGGAGAGCGCCGCGGTGATGGTGACGCCGCGGTCTACGCCGATGATCTCGCCCGTGCATGGGGCCGGGGCCGGGTCGGGGATGACTGCGAACGCGGCGTGCCACTGGCCGTTCTTGAAGGTGACGCGGAACGTCCTGGCGTCGGGCAGCTGTGCGCCCTTGCCGCCGGCGCTGAGGCGGAAGCGGACCCAGCCGCAGCCGGGGACCTTGACCTGTGCCCACCGGCGGTTGAGCTTCTGCACGGCCACGGAGCGGGCCATGACCTGCTTGCCGGTCTTCGCGTTGACCTTCGCGGTGCCGTCGGCCTGGTGCTCGGGCACGCGGTCCGTGCCGATGACGCGGAAGCCCTCGTGCTGGTACCGCTTTCGCCAGGCCGGCTGACCGAACCCGGCGGTGATCTTCATGGTGACGGCCTGGCTGAAGTCCTTGAGTGCCTGCTGCTGCACGTCGGCGTTGCCGTTGCCCAGCCACTCGTTCTCGCGCCGGGCTTCGGTGAGCTGGCGGCACTGCTCCGCGAAGCCGGGAGCGCTGCGCTGCTTGCCGTCGGGCCGGCAGTGCGCCTTGTGCTTCCGCCAGTGCGAATGCTGCTCGACGGCCAGGTTCCAGACGTACCGGGCGTGCGCGCAGTGCAAGAGCATCTGCTCTTCC